>NZ_VPCO01000013.1:0-96783 GCF_013418175.1 Acinetobacter sp. YH12200 | reverse complement strand
TTGAATTTGCTGCCAGATATCATCGGTGAGAAGAGTACGTGCCATTGAAAAAATATAGAAATCAAAAGAGCTTAAAGGAGGATTTTAAGTATTTAAAACCAATTTTTCAAATGAGGACACGCCCTAGAACAAATAGATTACCATCCCACTACTTTTTCAAAGTTAGCCCATTATTTTGTATAACAGAAATTTGTACATACATTCCTTTTTTCGTTTTAGAGCATGTAATAAATTAACAGGGATATTTGCCGCTAAAATATATAAAATACTTAGGCTATTTTATAAATACAACAGGATTAGTTTTGTAGCATAAATATAAGATATAACTTCACTACCCTGCTTGGAGTACCATTCATTTATGTATGAAGACAAAATTCACGCTATTCGTTATGAAGTCATTTCTATAATGCTTATGTGTGACATGATCAAGCAACAATATTATGCAGTATTAAAAGATCTCTCGACAAAGCTTAGAAAAATATTAAAGTTTAATTGTTAAATTATAGTTATCAATTTTCTTATTTCCCGGATATATCCCCGGGATAATGAGTAACAATCATGCTTATACTTTAGTTTAACTTTACAAAAAACCCTACAGATAGATGCATCTTATTTAATATGATATTTTTTGGTCAAAATCCAGCCAAGATTAAA
Source organism: Acinetobacter sp. YH12200 (assembly GCF_013418175.1). Taxonomy (NCBI): domain Bacteria; kingdom Pseudomonadati; phylum Pseudomonadota; class Gammaproteobacteria; order Moraxellales; family Moraxellaceae; genus Acinetobacter; species Acinetobacter sp. YH12200. The sequence goes on along the minus strand of NZ_VPCO01000013.1, from coordinate 96,129 downwards.
ATAATAATATTCTCTTTATTTTCATTAATGCGTGATGAAAAGCTGCGCTTAAAAGAAGTACCACTCACCCTATTCAATGTCCCTATTTTTACAGAATACAGTGGTGGTCATTCCTGATTTACTCAGGCTCTGATCCTGTCGATCAAGAAAACTTTTGGCGACCATAGCCATCATGGGCGCCATATCCAGACTGTTATTTTCTTCAGAAACTTTTTGAATGCCCTGATAGGCTTTCAGTCGATTACAAAAAGCCTGACGTTGGGTTTTAGCATCGGCCTTTGGATCATCTTCATCTAAAATGTGCTTGGTTTCATTGACGATTTTAGTCTGTTCTGAAATAAACTGGTCATACGCACTTTGTGAAAGTGGTTCTGCAAAGACCATGCTATTCAGTAAGAATAACAATCCTGCACAAATGAAAGATGATTTTTTTAGCATTTAGATTTCTTCTTTCCAGACATCTTCATAATCATCGGCATCAATCATGAAACGAAAACCTGTTTCCAGAGCCAGATATGGTAATACTTCTGGTGCGATGTCCTGTAATTCACGTACGGTCATCGTTTCAAAAGCATCTTCACTTGAAGGTTCTCCGCCATAAATATACCAGCTGATATTTTCCGCTGTCTCAGGCTTTTTACGAATACCAACTATCGGATCCTGCTTTAAGGTATGTACGGCCACAGCAACAACATCATCACCCGTGACTTCAACATAAGCTGAGCCTACTTCTTCACAAAGTAACTTTTGCTCTGCGATCAGTTCTTGTAAAGGTGATAGATTTTGCGTGTTTTTCGACATTCGATATTACTCATTTATTTGCATTAGCACGCTATTTTAACTGAATTTTAGCAATGCTGATGAGGATTTTGTCGAGATGTTATAAAATATCTGCGCTTAAAATTGTTTAAGCGCAGATATGAATTTCAGGCTTATTTGAAAATTTTAAAACGCTCTTCGTCCGCAAGATAATCTTTGGCATGTGTTTCGCCTTCGATTGAACCAAAGACCAGCTGTGCGCGAAGCTTCCAGTTGGCTGGAATGTTCCACTCAGCATGCACCTGCTCATCTACGATCGGATTATAATGCTGTAAAGATGCACCTAGGCCTTCAGTATGTAATGCTGTCCATGTGGCAAATTGCGCAATCGCAGTAGAATGCTCTGCCCAGACAGGGAAGTTATCCGCATAAGACGGGAATTGCTCCTGCAACGCTTGTACCACTGTTTGATCTTCAAAAAACAGTACCGTACCTACACCAGCAGCGAAGCTGGCCATTTTAGCAGTGGTTTTTGCTGCACTTGCTTCGTCTTTTGCATAACTTTTTAATTTATCTGCAACGATGCCCCAAAACTTTTCATGTTCTGTGTTGAATAAAATGACGGCGCGTGAAGACTGGGAATTAAAAGCAGATGGACTTTGTTTAATTGCAGTTTGAATTAAATCAGTTAAACGTTCAGGAGATTGTTCAATATTCTTGCCAATGGCATAAATAGTACGGCGTTTAGTAATTAAATCTAAAAACTGATTCGACATTTTTAAAAATCCTGGGATATATCTTCGGGAAAATTGGAACCTTTAGCTATTTTTGTGAAGCATAGCTAATCAATTAAACTTTTAGCTTATCTAAAAATAAAGCTTATATACCTTAAAAAATAATAGACAGAATTACTAGGCTATTTGCTTGATATTTTTATATATTTTTTAGCTAAAACTGATTCTTTTCACCTATTTTTTAAACAAAGGTTAAAATTACTGCCCAATGAAAATACTTTAGGATAAATAGTGGGCTATCTTGCTCTGTTCTCGGGCGAAATTCTAGGAATCATTATTTTTATAAGGTTTATTTTTTGAAGATCCCTGTTAAAGAGAATCTAATAATATAGCTTAGGCTATTTCCAAGCATCTCCGATCATGAAGGAAAGCTTAGGCTACAGATAAAATTAATCCCCCAAGAATGGAGGACTAATTTTTAGCAATGAAAACTATAAACTTAAATTAAAATTTTGCATTCAAAACTTGAGCTGATACTTTACTTTTCCACAGCTCACGTAGTGTCGGTAAATAGAATTTCTCACCTAGTTCAACCAGTTCTGCATCGATCAGTGCATGCATTTCGTGCATAAACAGATAGTCCAGTTCAACTGTACTTAGTTTTGACTGCTGCTTTTGATAGTCCTTACGCTTTTGCTGGGCTTGTTTAACCAAACGATCCGCAAATGCTTTATCTTTAAACTGGCTAATCGCCTTTAAACGCAGTTCAATAATGCCCCAACCGGTTAACAACATTTGGAAAGTCTCAAAGTCACCGCTGGTCGACTCCCAAGACATTTCTTCCAGATTTTCATCATCTGGAAGCACCGGCAAAAGAAGTTCCATGACACTTGGAAAAATCTTTTTAAAATTCAGAATAAATTTAACAGGATGCTCACCTGGATAATCCTTGAATTGCACCTTTCTTTGAACATCTGTTAAATAAATATCAAGCATAAAACAATCATCAGTGGTTAATCTCATCGAGATCTATTGTACGCAACTCTGCCTGAGATAAAAACCACTGCTGACGATTCCATGATAAAACAGGCTGAAAGATTGAAAATAAAAGCCTTAAACGCTTTATTTTACATTTGGTGAGACCATCTGTTCAGGACGTACCACCTCATCAAACTGTTCAGCCGTGACTAAACCAAGTTCAACAGCCACCTGCTTTAAGGTTTTAGCTTCTTTATAGGCAGTTTTGGCAACCTTGGCTGCATTCTCGTAACCAATCACCGGGTTTAATGCAGTGACCAGCATTAATGAGTCATGCAAGAAATGATCAATCTTGTCACGGTTCGGCTCAATACCTACGGCGCAGTGATCATTGAAACTATTACAGGCATCGCCCAAAAGCTGGATGGATTGCAGTAAGTTATAGGCAATCACAGGCATAAACACATTCAGCTCAAAGTTACCCGATGCACCTGCCACATTAATCGTGGTGTCATTTCCAAGCACTTGCGCCACCACCATGGTCATGGCTTCACTTTGCGTCGGATTGACCTTACCCGGCATAATGCTTGAACCTGGCTCATTTTCAGGAATACGCAGTTCACCAAATCCACAACGAGGCCCACTGGCTAACCAACGAATATCGTTGGCAATTTTATTTAGGCTGACTGCAAGGGTTTTTAATGCGCCTGAAGCAAATACCGCAGCATCACGGCCGGCCAAAGCTTCAAATTTATTCGGAGCAGTGACAAATGGTAGACCTGTCAGCTTCTCCAGTGTCTCTGCTGCCTGAACTGCATAATCAGGATGGGCATTTAGACCTGTACCAACAGCCGTCCCGCCCAATGGCAACTCATACAAACCCAGTAAAGCTTGCTGTAAGCGAATCAAGCCATGATCAAGTTGGGATACATAACCACTAAATTCCTGACCTAGGGTTAAAGGTGTCGCATCCTGTAAATGCGTCCGGCCAATTTTGACAATATCGGCAAAGGCTAAAGATTTTGCATGCAAGGTATCGCGTAGACGGGTAAGCGCTGGAATAAGAAGTTGATTAATCTGCAAACTCGCTGCGACATGAATCGCAGTCGGGAAAGAGTCATTGGTCGATTGGGCACGGTTGACATGATCATTTGGATGAACCGGTTTTTGCGCACCTAAATGATTGCCCAATTTTTGATTGGCAATATTAGCTATCACCTCATTACAGTTCATATTACTTTGCGTGCCTGAACCGGTTTGCCAGACCACCAGTGGAAACTGGCTATCCCACTGCCCGCTAATTACCTCATCTGCTGCATCCACAATATAGCCCGACAGCTCTTGAGGAATCTGATCCAGTTTAGCATTGGTCAAGGCTGCAGCTTTTTTTACCAGTCCCATTGCACCAATCATTGCCCGTGGCAAGCGTTCATTGCCGATCTTGAAGTTTTGCAAGCTACGCTGGGTCTGAGCGCCCCATAAAGCCTCACTCGGTACGGCCACTTCGCCCATGGTGTCATGTTCAATACGTGTTTGCATGTTCAACCTCAATTTTTTACATATCGCTGATTTTAAAAGCATCTATCACGATACTTTGCTAGATTAATTAAAAGTAATCGATTATATTAAATATGTAAATGATAATTATTATCAAATATTTTTTACTTATCTCATTTACTGTCCTCTCAGTATATTTTGATAAAATAGCCATTCATCCTCAAGCATCTTTTTCAGTGAACGCTGCGGTTGCCAATGCAAAATCTGCTGTGCCTTTTCAATATTCGCGCCTAGCTGGTCAAGCTCTGCATGAGGATAAGGCAAGGCATCGACTGTTCTAATTACAGACTGGGTCACTTCTGCCAGTTGATCCAACAAATCCTGTATCGAAATGAGCGTTCCAGCAATATTGAAGGCTTCACATTTTAATTCCTGTTGTTGCCATAGCCACTGCAAGGATTTAATCACCGCATCACAACTGTCTGCCACATGCAGAAAACTCCGCTCTACTGTTCCATCCGCAGTATAAGCCTGACGGCGTAATTCCAGATATTCGCGCTGCTGCGCAGCGACCTGCATTGCCAAAGGCACAATATTTTTCGGTAAAGGTGGCACCGCCTCGCCTAGGACACCATGCTCGAAGGCGCCGCTAATATTAGATAGTCTTAAGATGGCAATGCGCCACTCGTTATCTGTTTTGACAGTATCCCGAATAATTTCCTCAACCATCTGTTGCGATTTAATATAGGGATTGGGATAAGTATAGTTAAAAGGTAGATCTTCATTGAGATCCGTACCGGATTGTCCATAGACTGCCAGACTGGATAAATGCACCAGATGCCGTACGCCGGTACGTTGCATGGCGCGCATTAAGCTCATAATACAGCTGACATTATCATTATAATATTCAAGGGGTTTTAATACTGATTCTTCTAGCGACTTAAAACTGGCAGCATGTACTACAGCCTGAATCGAATGCTGTTCAAATACTTTGTTTAATGCAGGCGTATTGCGAATATCAATTTTGATAAAAGGCACATACATCCCGGAAATATATTCAAGTCGCTCCAGCGTCTGCAAATTGGCATTGGCCAAATTATCGACCACAATGACCTCTAATCCTTGTGCTAACAGACTTAAAGCAATATGTGAGCCTAAAAAGCCTAATCCACCCGTCACTAAAATCATTGTATACTACCTACTTTCTGATGAAGCCCAGATCAAGCTGTTGCTATTGATCAAGCCTGTAGTGAATTTCGATGAGCACCTTAATTCTTGTTACCTCCGCACCAACTTCTATTTATGCCTGGCATGCCCTTGGTTTGGCGCAGGCATTACACAACAAAAACCAAGAATTCCGCGTATTCTTTTATCAGGACGGCGTGTCGGTCGCAAATGCACTGCAATGGGTGCCCGACGATCAACGTCATCTTACACATGCCTGGCAAGCACTCAATATTCGCCTACCGGTCTGTGTAAGTGCAGCACTGGCGCGAGGGATTACAGATCAGGACAATGCTCAACGTCACAATATTCAGCAGCATAATCTGGCGGATGCCTTTGAATTGGTCGGTTTAGGTGAACTTGCCGATGCTGTTCAATCCTCACAACGTCTGATTCAATTCTAGATGTTCCATTTTTTAGAATGTGTTGCTTTTCCAAGGAATCTTGTGTGAAATCTGTACTTGTTATATTAACCCAAGCCAATCTGACCAGCCTGCAAGTGCATGAAAGCCTGTCTGCGACCATGGTTTTGGCGACATTTGGTGCGGAAGTGAAAGTTCTGCTACAAGGTGCAGGCCTTAGTCTTCTACGCTCAGAACTGCAATTTGATCAGTTACAACATGCCTTTAAACTGGCATCAAATATGGTCGACAGTTTTGAGTTTTATGACCTCACTCCAATTCTGATTGAACAGAAAAACCAGAACTCGCCCTTTGTGGCTCAGAGCGAACAAGAGATTGAATTTATTGAGCTAAGCCCAGCGTTTATTCAAGGCTTTGATCATGTGCTGTATTGGTAAGGAATAAAGGATATATAAAATGTCAAATCACACACTTTATCTGATCCAATCGAACTATGCGGCAACGGCGCAGACTCTGGAACAACTCGCTCAAATTTATACCCCAGTTGATCAGATCGTACTGATGGGTGAAGCCGTATTACAGCTGGAGCATTCATTTCTACAAAATTTGCCGCAAATTTACATGCTGGAAAATGATGCAGAGCTTTTGACACAGCCTTTGTCGGTTCAGGTCAAGCTTCTCGATTTTGCCGATTTTGCAGATCTTTGCCTCGGGTTTAATCGCTGTATTTCAATGAAATAATCAATGAGTTAAATATGAATTTAGAACTGGATCAAGATGGTCATCTGATCGATTACACCATTTGGAATGAAGACGTCGCGCAAGTCCTGGCCAATAACCTGGAACTAAACTTAACCCCGTGGCATTTTGAAATTCTGCAAGCAGTGCGTCAGTTCTATCAGCAGTTTGGCCATTCACCGGCCACACGTCCCTTAATTAAATTCCTAATGAAAACGGTTAGTGCTGACATTAACAATGCCATGCTTCAGGAAAAGTTTAATACGGGTCTGGTCGCGCGGCATTTAAGCCGTTTGGCCGGCGTACCCAAGCCTGCGAATTGTTTATAAAAGTACGCTGTCTTCACTACTTATATCTAAACGCCTGAATTCTCATTTGGGCTTTTTTATGAAAGCAATTTTCACATCTAAAATAATAAAAGATATTCGTGGCTTGAATTCCTCAACTTCGGATTTGTTCTAAGGTTCGCAAAGCCCGATGCAATTCATGATCCATTTCTGGCAGAACTTTCAGCAGAAACTCAATTTGTGCTTTCGCCTCGTCTCGAGTCACCAGTTTAGCTTCTACCAGCGTCTGCTGTAGACTAACCAGCAAACTGACCTGTCTAGGATCTGGTTGTTGCCCCTGACCTAAAGCACTGATGATTTGAGCAAAGTCTAGATATAACTGTTGTTGTTGCTTTAACAATAGGCTTTGCTTTGTAGCTACATTATTTGGTTCAGCCTGTGTATTTTGGCTATTGCTCTTAAAACTCAGAGAAATATAGTTGGGTGATTTTTCAAGTCGGGCAACCTGATCACGATGGGCTTGGGCTTGATTGGCAAAATCAGTCCGATAGATGTCTTGTCGTATCTGGTAAGCAATAGCCACCAAAATGCCGAACAAGAGTAATCCGATGATGAGATATAAAAGAACGGTCTTATCTTTCATCTTGATCTCCTCAACCCAATAAAGACAGCTCTTATCAAAACGCTGCCTATATCGTTGCTCGACTACGGCGTTGACCAGTCTATTGGTGCATAGCCGATCCGGACACGTTGTGGATGATTCCCAACTGGTACACTGAGCACTTTATCCCCTGTGGCAAAATCAATCACGGTCACCACATCGGTTTCACTTTCGGAAATTACACAGCTTTTACCATCTGGACTACGCGTTGCCCAATAGGGTTTGCCGGCAGGAATCAGTTTGCCGGCAGTCAGCATCTTACGATTTACAATCGTGGCATAATCATCCATGGTTCCTGCAACACAGAGCTTTTCACCATCAGCACTGATTGACAAACCATGATGACGCGAATCATTGACCCATTTTGTCCGGTCTTTCGGGATACTATCACTGCCAGGGAACTGTCCGATCCGGCTAATCTTGTTCTGATTCAGATCGTACTCAATCAGACCATTAAAAAATGAAACCTGGGCATAAAGTTTCGTTTCATCCTTGCTAAATACCATTGGGCGAACTGAATTGGATAAATCCTTGCGACCAAATGCATCGAGTGCAGGTCTGAAATCAATTTTTCTCAGCACTTGATGGGTATTGGCATCCGCGATGCTAATGTAGCGTTTTCCTTTGGTGAAATCCTGCCACTGTGCATCCATTGACGTTTCAACATTGCCAATCGCGGAGTTCAGGATCTTGTTACCATCATCGAAGTAGATATTTTCATGTGGTTTATCACCCGTAGCAAAACGCCCTAACTCTTTGCCAGTGTGAATATCCAGGACATGTACCACATTGCCTGAAGATGCTGACACCGCCACGCGTTGACCATCTGGCGAAACCGCCATGTGATCGGCACGAAAACCTTCAACCGGTGTACGCCAGTTCATCTTGCCTGTTTTGATATTAATAGAGACCACATCGGCGAAACTTGGACGCGATGCCACGATGGACTGACCATCTGGCGTCGAGTACATATCATCTACCAACTGATCATTACCTTCACCCGCTGTGGCCTGAATATAGGTATAGGCAATCAGCTTGATTGGATTGAGATGAATTTCTTTGAGACGCTCTTTACGGTCAGGAATCATGTTAATGACGCCAATTTTGCCAAAATCACCCGATGGACGAATCACAGTCACTGTGCCATCCCAGTTGTTTCCGACAAAGAAAACCTGCTGTGAATTGGCAGGTGCAGCTGAAGGCGCAGAAGCGGCCTGTACACTCGGAAACGCAGACAGCATCGCCATTGCAGATAAGGTCAGACAGAATCGTGGCCATTTTTTATTTTGAACTTTCATCCTTTATGCTCCGCATAATCATTTTTATTATTTTTAATTCTTTATTGCGCACATTTCCGCTGTGCTTATTCGTGACCTAATATACAAAGGTATAAAATGATTTGCTGATTTTTCCGACCAAAAAAAGATCACTTCAAACGCTATTCATATAAATCTTCAGGGGAATTTGACCTTATACATCCAGCACATCGACAAACTGTGCATTCAGCACTTTGGCAAGATCAGCCGGTTTCAGTCCGATATCCAAGCCTCTTTTACCGCCACTCACATATATTTTATTGAGCTTTTCTGCCGATACATCAATGACTGTTTTTAAACGCTTCTTTTGTCCGATTGGACTGATTCCACCGACCAGATAACCGGTTAAACGTTCGGCATGTTTCGGATCTGCCATTTGCAGTTTCTTGCAACCACAAGCTGCCGCTACTTTTTTTAGATTAAGCTGATGATTGACTGGTAACACGGCAACGAAATACTGTTTTTCATCCGTTACCAATAGCGTTTTAAAGACTTCTTCGACTTGTAATCCTAATTTTTCTGCAGCCTCTAAACCAAAGCTTTTCGCATTGGCATCATGTTCATATTCATGAATACTATATTCAATTTTTTGAGTTTTTAAGAGTTTACATGCAGGTGTCATAATACTTCTGGCTCAAGTCTGATCGCCTTAGTATATAAATATTCGCTCAAGAAGTTAATGTTTTTGCCCCATACCTCTGCTCCATATGCATGACTACAAGCTGTTTCTGAGATTTTTTTGCAAAGAAAGTGGCGTGCAAAATACCAACAAAGATATGTGTTTTTGCCACTATCTAGATATCAGATGCGCCTGTGCCTAGCGATTTAGAATGCTTTGAAATGAACATATTCGTCATTTCATCAAGATAGCGACAATCTAAATTTTTCCAAACCCTTCGCTATAAATCTCTTTAAATTCGATGTCTGTTTCTTAGTCAGCTTTATAAATTTAGAAACAGAACATAAAACTGATCTCTAAATTGAAGTAACTCATTTTTATCTGGTATTTTGTAATAAAATGCATATAAAAACACAGACTAAAATATTAAAATAAGCTTATTAACATATTGTCTTATCTTGCCTTTTTAAGTATTTCTCCATCTTTTCAAGATGAGATTTTGACATTAAGGGAAGCACGGTTAAAGGCAAAGTTAGGCTAGTCATCCTCTCACGCAAGTCAAGGATCTCTCGATTGAATGTCCTAATCGTTTTGGCCAGACATGAATTTTTGCAAGATTAAAATATGATCAAACAGCAGAGCTGATCCTTAACATGAAGATACAGTTACATAAAGGATATTAACTGTTTTTGCCAATTGGGTTTACAATGAAAACAATCTGAATACCCTGCGAATTGTAATTTTTTAACATTGCCAAATCTCTGCAAAGTTTTCATTATAGCGCCACTGTTTAGGATATGCTTTCTACGTCAATTCAAAGAAATTATAAATAGTCATGTAGAAAATCATGCAATAATAAGCAGAGTTTGCAGCTATCTTGCAAACAAACCTCGATACTTTTTAATTGGAGCATGCTGGATGAGTTCGACCATTTTGGTTATTCATGGACCGAATTTAAATTTGCTTGGAAAGCGCGAACCAGAAGTTTATGGTCATCTTACGCTTGGCGATATTAATCAGCAACTGACTGCTCAGGCTCAACAGGCCACATTACAACTCGATACCTTCCAAAGCAACTGGGAAGGCGCAATCGTTGACCGAATTCATCAAGCCCAACTCGACGGCGTACAATATATCATTATCAATCCGGCAGCATTGACACATAGTTCTGTTGCGGTTCGCGATGCCCTGCTTGGTGTCGCCATTCCTTTTATTGAAGTCCATTTGTCAAACGTCCATGCACGCGAGGCATTTCGACATCATTCGTACTTGTCCGATAAAGCCATCGGCGTGATCTGTGGTCTGGGTGCAAAAGGCTATGCTGCTGCGCTCGACTATGTCATTGAAAAAATACAATCTTCTACAAAATCTTAATTAGGAATACTGTCTCATGGATATCCGTAAAATCAAGAAACTCATCGACTTGATGATTGAATCTGACTTACAGGCGATCGAAGTTAAAGAAGGCGATCAATCGATTGCATTAACTCGTCGTAATCCAGTGGTTGCAACGGCTGTTCCTGCAATGCCTGCACCTGCAGCTGAAGTACCTGCGGCGAAGTCTCCGCGCGGTGCTGTTGAAACCTCTCCAATGGTTGGGGTGTTTTACTCTGCACCAAGCCCAGGCGAAGCGACATTTGTCAAAGTGGGTCAAACCGTTTCTGCGGGTGATACCTTAGGTATTATCGAAGCCATGAAAATCATGAACCCGATTGAAGCAACTCAAAGTGGTGTGATCGAAGAAATTCTAGTGAAAAATGGTGAAGTGATTCAATTCGGCCAACCACTTTTCCGCTACCGCGCTTAATCACCCCGGGGATTTATAATGTTGCAAAAAGTTTTAATTGCAAACCGTGGTGAAATTGCTTTACGCATCACCCGGGCTTGCAGAACTTTAGGGATCAAAACCGTAGGTGTCTATTCTGACGCAGACAAAGACCTGATGCATTTGCGTTTCTGTGATGAAGCCGTTTGTATCGGTCCGGGTGCGAGCAGTGACAGCTACCTGAATATTCCTGCGATTATTACAGCTGCTGAAATTACTGGCGCAGATGCCATCCATCCTGGTTATGGTTTTCTCGCTGAAAATGCTGAATTTGCTGAAATCGTAGAAAATTCTGGTTTTATCTTTATCGGTCCACGTCCAGAACATATTCGTTTAATGGGGAACAAGGTTTCTGCCATTATTGCCATGAAAAAAGCGGGTGTACCAACTGTACCGGGCTGCGACCATGCCGTAACCATTCACAATGCACTCGCTGAAGCGAAAGAGATCGGTTTCCCGCTGATTGTCAAAGCTGCTTCTGGTGGTGGTGGTCGTGGTATGCGTATCGTCGAAAATGTCGATACCCTGCTGGAATCTGTTCAGGCTGCACAGCGTGATGCAGAAATGTGGTTTGGTGATGATACGGTCTATATGGAGCGTTTCCTGCAAAAACCACGTCACGTTGAAGTACAGGTACTGGCTGATGGTAATGGCCATGCGATTCATCTCTATGATCGTGACTGCTCGCTACAGCGTCGCCATCAAAAAGTACTGGAAGAAGCGCCAGCACCGAACTTACCAGAGCAAGCACGTGCCGATATTCTAGAAGCCTGTGTCAATGCCTGTAAACTGATGCAATATCGTGGTGCAGGTACATTCGAATTCCTGTTTGAAGATGATGGATTCTTCTTCATTGAAATGAATACGCGTGTTCAGGTTGAACATCCGGTAACTGAAATGGTGACCGGTATTGATATTATCGAACAGCAATTGCGTATTGCTGGTGGCTTAGGTCTCGATATTCAGCAAGAAGATGTCAAGGTTTTAGGACATGCGATTGAATGCCGTATTAATGCAGAAGATCCATCAACCTTCTTGCCTTCACCCGGCAAGATTGAGAGCTTCTATGCACCAGGCGGCGCAGGTATCCGCTTAGACTCGCACATCTATCCAGGCTATAGCATTCCGCCGTATTATGACTCGATGATCGCCAAACTGATTTCGCATGGCAAGGACCGTGAGACGTCTATTTCTCGCATGAGAAATGCCTTGGAAGAAATGATTTTGACTGGTGTTAAAACCAACATTCCTTTGCACAAAGATTTAATCCTTCAGGATAAAAACTTCTGCAAACAGGCGATGGACATTCATTATCTGGAAAAACATTTGTTGAAACAGCTAGAAGGTGCTGAAGACAAAGTTCAATAAGCTTTAAGCTTATAAAAAAACCGCTGAAATTCAGCGGTTTTTTTATGTTGATGATTCATTTATGGTAATACACGTCTGAGTACCGCAAAGCATTGCTCGGCCTTGTCATTGGCACAGAAATTAATCGTGTACGGATTTTGCCATTTCACAAAATACTGGGAAATTTCACCGGATTGATCAACCTGATTGCCTGAGCAGTCTTTTTCATTATTATCATATTTAACCTGAAGAATCAGTGCGGGAATCTGAACGGTCGGATCCTGTGCAGGCTGATAATCATATAATCCTGAAGTCCACTCTTCACCACTTTTAATTACGACATTATTATTGCTTTTAAAATTATAATATTCGATACATTTTTTATTATCCGGAATTTCCATTCCCCACAACCCCACAATTTCAGGACGGGTTTTCACGGTAAATGTATTTGGGATTTCAGCAGCTTTAGCAGAAACTTCCGCTGGTTTTTTATTTTCTGTCGCCATTAGCCAAGGTGAGCTCATGAGTAAGATAAGGCTAAGACATATTTTTTTCATATTTACCGGCATCGTTTTAACAATTGATTCTAAGTTAGCATATTTTTTCAGAATCGTATCCCACTCTGGAGCAGTTTAAATCTGAGTCCATAAAGTTTTTATCATATTGTTTAAAAACATGGATTTCTTTTCCAGTTTATTTTGTATATATTTCGTATATAACAATCTTAATATCATGTATTAATAACAGATTAATCAAAAAATAACTTTATATATAAAATCAGACTTACTTGCTAAACAAAGTGATCATTCACACTTAAAAATTTAAATATAGGATTTTAAATTTGCAATTGGCTCGAATAACAGAACAACAATTAAATCATGAAACCTATGCTTATTTTGTCATTGTGTTCGCTGTTTTAGTATGTTGTTTTATTGGGATCGCAACCAGGCCACTCGGCTATCTCGCCCTGATCTGGCCAGCCAATGCTGCCTTACTGGCCATATTCCTGCGTTTTCCACATTTAAATCATCTGGGTGGCTGGCTGGGTGCATTCAGTGCTTTTATGTTTGCAGATCTGGTCATAGGCAACAGTCTGCTGCAAAGCCTGTTTCTTACACTTTCCAATCTGATTAGTACCATTGTCTCGATATTTTTATTCGTTATTTCAAGATTAATTATAAATACTACAATACCGGTTATACCTTTATTCATTTATTTGGCATCTTCGCATTTGCCGGCTGTCTGGCCAGCGCTGCTTTTGCAGTTGCCACCCTGCCAAACTTACCCAATACATTCATGACCAAAGAAAACTTATGGATTGATTTTGGTCTATGGTGGACGGGCGAGATGGTCAATTATATCGTGGTATTACCTTTGGTTCTGGCCTTTCCCAGAATCAAGGATATGCAGTATCTGTTTAAAAACCGCCGTCAAAAGCCTCATCATTTCAGTTATTTTCTGCCCGCAGCTACAGTCGTACTCTGTGTCATCATCACCAATATTTTTTCAGGTCCGGGCGCCCTGCTCTATCCTTTGGCTGCGCTGATCTGGGCCGCATTAACCTATCGCCTGTTTAGCATGACACTGATTAATGCGTTTGTGATTATTTTAACCTATTACAGCCTGACGCAGTTTTATGCCACAACGCATGACACCTTGGCAGATTCTACGATTTATATTTCGCTCCGGATCGGGCTGTTTATGCTGGCCTTATCGCCGCTTATTCTTTGTATTATTAGTCAAAACCGCAATGAGCTGTTTAAACGGGTTCTCTATCTGGCCAATCATGACAGTCTGACCCGCACCATGAACCGTCATTTTTTCTTTCAGAAAGGTGAATATTTACTGCAATATGCCAACAGAATGGAATTTTCGGTCATCATGCTGGATATTGATCATTTCAAACGTCTGAACGATGATTTTGGCCATCATGTCGGTGACAAGGTGCTGCAACATTTTGCGGAAATCATTCGCTGCAATTTACGTGCTGAAGATCTGTTTGCACGAATTGGTGGGGAAGAATTTGTGCTGTTACTCTGGAACACCGAGCCTTTTGAAGCTCAGGATATTGCAGAACGCATACGTAAACGTGTAGAAAAAACCCCGATGCATCAATCAGATGGTTCAGATCTCTACATTACCGTGAGTGTAGGGATTACCCATCAAAATGAACCACAATCACAAGACCTGCAAAACCTGATCAATATTGCAGATCAGGCCTTATATCAGGCCAAACATCGTGGACGTAATCAGGTGGTGCTTGCATCTTAAACTAAAATCATCTACAACCTTGAACAGCATTAACGCTAGGGAATGGCAATGAAATTAGAAGAATATCTACAATATGACGGTTTAGGATTGGCTGAACTGGTCGCCAATAAACAGGTACATTCCAGTGAACTTTTATCCGCTGCCTTAGAGCGTAGCTCAATTGCCAATCCCGAACTGAATGCTATTATTATTCCCATGCATGAGCATGCATTAAAACGGACCCAGCAGAATTTATCCGGACCTTTTGCCGGTGTGCCTTTTCTGGTCAAAGACCTGTTTCAGGAATATGCAGGTTATCCAACCTCTTATGGCTGTCAGGGCTTAAAACGGATCGGTTATATTGCCGAAACCAATGCCGAGATTGTCAATCGTTGGGAAAAAGCTGGAATTGTCACTTTTGGCCGTACCAATACGCCTGAATTTGGCATTAAAGGGATTACCGAACCAGATGCCTGGGGTAGCTGTAAAAATCCATGGAATTTACAACATAATAGCGGCGGCTCATCGGGTGGCTCGGCTTCTGCTGTGGCTGCCGGCATTGTACCAATTGCGGGTGCAGGCGATGGCGGCGGTTCGATACGTATCCCCGCTTCATATTGCGGGCTGTTTGGTCTAAAACCAAGTCGTGGCCGTACCCCCTGGGGGCCGCAAATGAGTGAGGCCATGCATGGTGCAGCGATTCAGCATGTCCTGACTAAAACAGTGCGGGACAGTGCTGCAATGCTGGATGCCACGCATGGTGAAGATCACAGCTCGCTATTTAAGATTCAGCGTCCACAGCATCATTATCTGGATGTGATTCAGCAACCACCGAAAAAACTGAAAATTGCCTTTAATCCCCATTCTACCATTGGCACGCCTGTCTCTCCGGATGCTGTGAAAGCCATCGAACAGACGGCCAAACTGCTGGAATCTTTGGGACATGAGGTGGTTGAAGACCGTCCGGC
This sequence comes from Acinetobacter sp. YH12200, assembly GCF_013418175.1. Lineage (NCBI taxonomy): Bacteria > Pseudomonadati > Pseudomonadota > Gammaproteobacteria > Moraxellales > Moraxellaceae > Acinetobacter > Acinetobacter sp. YH12200. The sequence continues at coordinate 80,564 of NZ_VPCO01000013.1, read as the reverse complement.
CATCGATGGCATGCAACTGGCCAAGGATTTTATTACCACCTGGTTTAGCCAGTTTTCATTTATGCTGGATGAAATCCAGAAAGGCTACCCGTCTAAAGCGAAGGATTTTGAACTGGACTCTTTAGCACTGGCGGCTTTTGGAGCTAAAACCAGCGCACTTGATTATATCCAGAACCTGAATAACTGGGGCCAGTACGTGACCCAGATGAATCATTTCTTTGATGATTATGATCTGTATCTGACGCCTGCAACCGCAACCGTCGCACCGAAAAATGGCGAAGTCAAAACACCTGCATGGCAGAAGCCAATTTTAAAGGCTTTATTGGGTATAGGTAAGGCCCATCTGCTGGCACAAGGTAAACTGGTCGATCAGATTGTCAAAGAAAACCTGAAATGGGTACCTTTTACTCAACTTGCCAATATTACCGGGCTTCCAGCCATGTCAGTACCCTTGTACTGGAATGAACAAAACCTGCCGCTCGGTTCGCAGTTTATTGCACCCTTTGCCCGTGAAGACCGGCTATTGCAATTAGCTGCTCAACTGGAACAGGCACAGCCTTGGGTTCATCAGTACGCCAAAATTCGGATCTAAATTTTAAGCATCAGAGGCATCATGAAGATATCTTTGATTGCTCAACTTTATTGGGCAACCCAAAAATCAATAACAAACCAAACAAAGTCGATGCGGCGGCAAACATAAAGATGGTTTCTCCGCCAATTTTATCCCAATAATAGCCCGCCAGAATGCTGCCACTTGCTACGCCTAAGCCCCACATGGTGCTATATAAAGCCTGTCCACGGCCTTGCTGTGCAGCAGAGAAATTCTGGAAAATAACCCGCATGGCGATCATGTGAAATAAACCAAAACTCAAGGCATGAATCGTTTGGGCAAAAAATTGTGCCACAAATGCAGATGGAAATACGCCTACAATCAGCCATCTTAAGCCAGTCATCAACAGGCAAAGTATCACCAAATGACGCCATGACCAGCGTGTCAGAAAGAAGGTAGCATAAGCAAACATAATAATTTCGGCAATAACCCCAATGGACCAAAGCAATCCGATCTGACTGCTACTAAATCCCGCCTGACTAAGATAATTACTATAAAAACTATAAAACGGCGCATGTGAAAACAGCATGATCAGTTCAATCAGAAAAAAACTGTATACAACCGGGCGCTTGAAAATCGGCCAGAGGGCTTCCAGCTTTTTCTGTGCAGTAGGCGCCGCCGTAGGTTCTTTAATGCTAAAAGACCAGAGAAAAGCCAGAAATGAAATACACAGCAATAAAACTGGAAGCATGTTAATGCTGATAATTTCAAAGATGGCGCCCAAGCCGAATACACCGATAATAAATCCAACCGAACCCCATTTCCGGACTTTGCCATAAAGTTCTGCTCTTTTTTCCCCGAGCCAGAATAGAGTCACGCCTTCAAATTGTGCCAAAATCGCATTTTGAAAAAAGCTGAAAATCAGCATCAGTAAAGCCACTGACTGAAAGCTGTTAGGAATGATAAACATCATCAACCAGATACAGGCTTCCATCCAGGTGGCAATCCGTACCAGCAACATGCGCTTACCAGATTTATCTGCAATCCAGCCCCAAATAAAAGGCGCAAAAAACCGAGTGAGAATCGCAATAGAAGATAAAATACCGATTTCCTGATAGTTAAAGCCTTGATCTTCCAGATACAGACTCCAGAACGGCATGAATGCGCCCACAATCGCATAGTAGAAAAAATAGAATCCTCCCAGTCTGGTACTGATTGCAAGTGCTTGCATTAAATTGTATTCCCTTGCATCTTCAATGGCTTATAAATACTAATAGTTGCGTCATATTGCATTGAATTGCCCTTACTTGCTGTTCAAAGGTCTACAAATCCACAGAAAATATATTTTAAAAAAATTTGTAGAGTGCACCCTAAGGAACGAAATTTTCGTAAGTTTATGGCTAAATGTGGCTAAAGTAAAAAATCAATATTGAAAGGCATTTACAATGCGTAAAACATGAATCTATTTTTATAGAGCAACCTCGGATAAAAATGGGAATATTTTTAAGAAGGAGTTATTTCAATTCACCTTTGATACTTAATAAAGCAAAGTTACGGGAATATTGAATACTTTTGAAATAAAAACACGCTTTAAATCTTCTCTCCAAATAGCTAAGCCACTGATTTAAAATCTTCAATCCTCTATTTAAGAGGCCTATTTTTAGAACTAAAATACTCATTGTGGAGTTTAGGTATCGAAGCAATATCCGATAATTCCACTGACTTCGCACTTTAGTAGACAAATCATCTACCTGCACCATAATTCAAAAATATGCCGAAATATAAATAAGATATAAATCTCGAAATCCTACATATCGCTACACTCGCATCTCTAAATCATCTCATTGTAAGTGCTTTTAATATGCCACTCTAGGCAGGTCGAATCTTCGACAATTAAAATTGAGAAACTTATGTTAGTTAATACAAATACTGCTCAAAAAGCGTCTTTCAATCAATTTTCTAATAATGCGACTGAGAACAAACCTAAGCCAAATGAGCAAGAGCAAAAACCGAATCAAGGAGAGCCAGCTCCTATAACCAAAGAGCAAAATGATCAAAAAAATCAGGCGGATAAGAAAAACTCATAATATTATGTTGAATTAATAAAAGAAGCCTATCTCCCTGATAGGCTTTTTGCATTCAAAAGATAAACATTTTCCATAAAAGCCTGAGAAATAAAAAAGCCCATCCTATGATGAGCTCTTTAATCCAATAGATCTAATTCTTACAAGCTGCGAATTCTTGCAGTACAAATCGTTTTACACTTTCATCAAAATTTGGTCTGGAAAGAGCGAGCTTGCCATTTTTCATAGATTTATAACAATAGCTTGCGGCTACGCCTACACCAAACAAAGTCAACAACTTCATTGCTCACCTCATTAACTGTCAGATTTGAATACAAAATTAGCATTCAAATGTGTAGCTTTCCAACTTAATTTAGAGTGTTTTTTGTACTCCATGTTAATTAATGTATGGGTAGAAAACAATAAAGCTGACCATTAGATAAGCTGTGCTAACGTCAAAGCCTAATTGTTGATGTGCATATCAACCCAATTAAGGAAGCTGTTTCTATCCGTAAATTTAGGTGCAGAAGTTATGCTCAGTATTTCTTTATTTCCAAATTTACCACTAATGTTATGGAATGCTTGGACTCTAAATTCCTGAGGCTCTCCTTCGTGCAGCGTTCTAAAATACTCTACTGACTTATCAAACTCACTTTTCTCTTTAAAGCCAGGACGTTCTTTTAAAAACTCATAAACTTGTTCTAGAGCGGGTAAATAATTATTTCTAGGCATTCTATATTCTCTAAAATTATGAGTTTTATTGTGAATGCCTATTCTGAATTAATAGTGATAAGAATGTTTAAGCTTTTCTTACCGTTTATGTAACCCTTTCTTCTTTCAAGCAGTCACGACATACTTTCACTTCTTTACCATCCGCTTGGCATTCGATTTCTGTGACACCATGAAGACCGAATAAACAAAAGATAAAATGCAGCATGACCTTTCTGCGCAAAAGATAGCTCCTTCAGGCAAAGGAGGCAAAACTGGAAATAAAACTATAGCAATGGAATCTGGGCGCTCATTTTATCGAAGATTATTTTTCATCCATTGGCGAAAAATTACATTCATATTCACCATAAAAATTCCGTTTCCAGACCCAACTACATTTACGATTTCGAATTGTTTTGAGGTCATCATTCTTATAGTTTAATTGTTATCGCAGATCAGAATGCTAAGCAAAGAGGTCGGTCATGTGTTCAAACTATGAATTCCCCTCAAAAAGTCAGCTCTCTTTATGAGATCTTCATGCAGAACAACTTGAATTGAACATGAAATCACATGTTTACCCCTTAGCACCTGCTCCTATCATGATGCGAGGTGCTGAGGAGTTTGAGTTAGATATTGCACGTTTCGGACTGATTCCCTTTTGGGCGAAAGAATTAAAATATGGTCGACATACTTACAATGCCCGAACTGAAACAATAGCGTCCAAGCCAAGTTTTCGACATGCCTGGAAAAACAACCAGTTTGCTTTAGTGCCCGTGGATACTTTCTATGAACCTAAATATATCGATGGAAAACCGCACTGGTTTGGTATTTCACGTGAAGATGGCAACCCTTTTACCGTTGCAGCCATTTATGATGATGTGCTCATTGAGGGTGAAAAAATCAGATCATTTTCGATGCTGACTATAAATTCCGATCAACACCTATTGATGAAACAGTTCCACCATCCAGATGACGAGAAGCGCTCGATTATTGTGATTCCTGAAGAATCACGCCATGATTGGTTATGCTGCGATCATGAACAAGCTCATGAGTTTTTCTTTGAAATGAGAGATGAGTTTAGAGCGAAACCCAGAGATCACCGGTTGTCGAAAAACTAAAAGCCCTAAAGCAAGTTAGGGCTTTTAAAATGTGACAGAGCTATTTTTGTTCTCTCAATGGATTTTCCGGTTCTGCATTGGGTTTTTTCTCTGGCTTCACGCCCTTCTACGAATCCTGATTGCCTTTATCATCATTAGATTCTTTTTGCGGATTTGATTCTTGCTCTGATTTATTGGTCATGTGTATCTCCTTTATCGATCCATTAAGAAATAAATATGACATCTGATCCTAAACATCAATATTATTTATGTTTCACATTCACTTTTTAGAAAAGCAAACTTTTCTGGAGGCGCTCTCACCTTTCACGACACTTGAAATTTAAATAATCAAATGAGCAGCGCTACCTGATTAGACAGCACAGCATGGAAATATCAGCTTAGGCGGGCATCGATTAAAAGAAAGTATCTGCCGATACATCAAAGCGCTCAGACAAGGCCTTGATATGACGGATATTCAGCTGACGTTTGCCATTCAATATTTCTGAAATTACTGATTGTGTCGCGACATCAGACAAGTCTGCTTGACTAAGCCCGTGTTGCTCCATCAACAAGGCCAAGGCCGTTCGTCCATCACCTTCTGGCATGGGTAGATGTTCATGCTCATACGCCGAAACCAGATCACCCAGTTGATGAATAAGCCCCATTAAAGGATGTGATTCATCATCACCGACAATGTCCAAAAGCTCATCTAGGGCTTCAGTTAGTGTATGAAAGTCATCCTCATTTTCCGGCTTGCTGAGCAATGGTGCAACATAACGCCAGTGATCAACGGCCTGTTTAATCATTGCATTCATTCTAACCTTCCTTCCAATGACCTTTATCATATTCATGGTGAGACAAGACATGGCGAATATAAACGCGTTTTGCCTGATACATCACCACAGCAATCAGCCGAATCTTGTTTCCACCGATATCGAATACATGAAACTTTCCAACCTTATCTACTGCTGGAAAGAGTCTCTTCATTTCAGCAAAATCCTTAGGATGATTGGCCTTCATCAGTCGATACCAACCATCTAATGCCGTTCCAGCCTGTGGCCACTTTTGCGTTGCTTCAAGAATTCGAGCGTGGGTGATCACATGCATATATTTTATCGCATTTTGCTATATTTCTAGTATATATAAATTATCGCATTTTGCAATATATTCTTATCCGACTATTTTAGTTCTCAATTTTAATCATTTATCGTCATGTAATCCTATTTAAATCATAATCTTATAAAGTATAGATTGTGACCCGTATCATTTAAATCCAGTTGAGTTCAATCGTTATCTTGGATTTTTATTATAAAAATTTCACCCACAAACAAAACCCCCGCCAAGTGATGATTGAACGGGGATTGAGCTTCATTAATACATCCGGTGAATTGGAACATTATTCAATATCTTTCAAGCAATCACGACACTCTTTCACCTCTTCATGATCACAAGTGTAATTGATTTCAGTCGCACCATGAAGGCCAAATAAACAAAATATAAACTGGATCATGCTTTTCTCCTGAATGTAACAAGCTTAATCAGTGATTAAGCTTGTATTGATTTTAAGACTCAATAACTCGATACGGAATAATCGGATCACGACCAGAGTAATAACTTAACCGCCTGAATACATTTCACAATTCAAGCAAAGTTAAGTTTCTGGCATTTAAGTTCGTGCAGGCTCTTCACTTTTAGTCTTTTGATCCTTCTTACAATGATCATTGCTCATCATATGACACATTTTTTCTTTGCAAGATTTAAAACAACAACCTACTATCACGCCCATGCCAAATGCACATATACATCTCATCATAGCTTTGCCCTGTCTTTTTATAAAAAGAGATATATAAATACCATCTATTCATGTTTCACTCTTGAGAGAATTTTCAGGCTTTATGTTGTATATGAAAACTTATGTGAAAGAGAATAATTAAAGTAAAAAGCTTTCATTGAGCAATCCGTGTTTATAAACAAGAAAAAGCCTGCTTAACTCTCCTAAATTAAGCAGGCTTTATAATGTGCTGATTTTCTAATTATTTTCATTAAGTTCTTGGAATGAAGCCAAGATATCACTGGCCCAGCAGTCAATCTGTGTGTGATATATAGAGGCTATGTTTCTAAATGTGCAATAAGCGTTACTTTTCTTAATTGAATGGCTTTAATTTAGGCAAAATATATTTTATTCGTTAAATTTTATGCTTAAGAGAAAACAGATGGACACTTTAGATCAATATGCATAACAATAAATTTGTTCATTTTTTAGGATAAAATTCCCTGTTGCTGTACTGTATGTGAATATCAGGAATTTTTGACTTCTTCTAAAGTTGGTAGATGACTGCTTTCTTTTTGGCTATTTCTCTCTATAATTTTTGATATGACAAATAATAAGATTTTGACATCATGATAAATCGTATACTGATTACTTTATTGATAAGTCTGACAATAAGTGGCTGCCAAAAGCAGCAAGCCGACAGTTCAGCGGAACCTGATCAAGCCCTCAAAGCCCAATTTGAACAATCAGATAATCAACTCAGTGCTTATCTGGACAAACTAGATTCTTCCAGTATTAGTCCAGAAGAAAGAACACGCATACTCTGTGAACAATATCCTAAAGAATATGAAACTCGTTATATACCGGCTTTATTAAAACTTATGCCTCAGGAATATACAGAAAAAGGACTGCTTACAGATTTAGACAATGCCTTAAGCTTTTATAAGCAGAAAGCCAATATCCAGTGTTAATTCATACTGATTAACGTCTATAACCAAATTTTTACCCTAAAAAAACTGCCTGATTCAGGCGGTTTTTTTATGAACGTACAGCTTAAACAGAATTAACGCTACAGTTTTGGCAGATCTTATGAATCATACCCACGCTGCTAGTTAATTCTATTATGGCTGCTAGTTCTGTTGATTATTCCAGATCTTGTTGAGATTGCTGGTTTTTTTGCTGATTACGCTGTGGCTGCTGTTGTTGTTGCTGATCGCGCTGTTGTTAGTTATTCTGTCCCTGCGGCTGTTGTTGCTGCTGGTTATTTTGTTGCTGGTTTGGGTTTTGCTGGTTGTTTTGCTGACGCTGTTGATCTTGCGTACCTTGTTGGTTTTGCTGTTGTTGCTGTTTCTGTTGGTCTTGCTGTTGATTATTAGCCATGGTGTAACTCCTTACTATTTGCTTTAAATTAATTAAAAGCCGATAGAGTTTCGACTTAATATCTACTCTACGCATTTTTCAGAATTCTCCAACCTATAACCTGTTACAGATTAATTCAATGTAAAAAATGGTAAGCCAAGTAGTTGAAATCAAGATTAATAAGCAACATAAATTACTTTTTCCAATAAAATAGACACATGATGAAAGATAATATGTTTCGAAATTCTTATTATTCAATAAAAGGAATAACTTAACCTGAGTAAAATATATAAAAAAGACATTTAAAATATTTTAAAAAATAACAATATATTATCAAGTAAAATATATTAAAAACATATGCTCATGATATTTATGCTTAAATTCAATAACTCAGTCTAAGTATTAATATTCTTCAAAATGGAATAAAACATGCAAAAGGTAATTGTTCTAAACAGTTTTTTAATAAACGAATATACGATACGTAACATTGAATCACGTATAACGACTAAGTTGTTTCCAATTTATATTGACTTTAATAAAAGATATTTATCAATCAGACTGATATTAATTTTGGTAATTTTTTATTTTTAAAAAGCTTTTATTAACTTAATGTTAGCCAAATAATAAGCCTCTTAAAAAAAAGAGGCTTATTCACTTTAAGGTTTATCTTAGATATTCACAACTTTAACAATAATCGTTTGGGTATCTTCCTGCTCTTCAGCCAGATGTAAACGTTTAAGCTCTTTGCTTTTTACTTTGAACTGTAAATTCTGATAAGAAATCGTGCTTGGAATCTGATCAAAATATTGACCATCAGCATCAATTTCTTCCTGAAATAATGGTGTACCCAATTGGTAGTCAAGACTTTTTAAGACTACATATTTTACTGTGGTTTTCATTCTAACGCCCTACTTTCACTAAGCACTTTATTTTTATTTTTACCACTGTTCAGCTTGAGAAGAAACCTCTATTTGAAAAAATAGTCTAAGCTTTAACCACTCAGGTTTTATGATCAAATCAGTATCAAATTGTACTAATCCATGAAAAATTTTAACTTTCATAAAAATATAAATATACTCGGAGTTGAACGACAGAAAAAATCTGTCTAAATTAAGCTAAAACCACTCCCATCATAAAGAAAATATAGAGACTATGATAAAGACCTGTTGCAACTTACTCGAAGAGAAAAATATAAAAATTGCCTTTATTGAAAGCGCAAGCTCTGGATATCTATGTAGCCAGTTTTCCATCTGTAAAAGTGACGGCGCCGAAATTCTGGCCGGTGGATTGGTCTGCTACGATGTTGCTGTAAAAACTTCGGTATTAAACATTCCCCAGACTTTGATCAATAGTTACACTGCCGAATCCATGCCAGTTACTGTTGCCTTGGCAGAAGCGGGTAAAAAGATGTTCCGGGATGCAGACTGGATTATTGCCTGTACAGGTTTGCTTAAACCCGGTGGTAGTGCGACACCAGAGAAACCGGAAGGGACTTTTTTTGTAGCAATTAATGATGGTACTCAAGTGCATCAATTCCAGTATTATTTGAAAGGTACTCCACTCGAACGTCTGAATAAACTGTCTGCCGCGGTTGCACACGATATGATTAATCTACTCAATCATTAATCTAGTTTTATAATTACGCCGCAACAAGCTTCATTATTTCTACTGTATTTTAAGATAGATTAGCATGATCAAATGCTAATCTATTTTTTGCGGGTAGAATAACCATGAATATTAAAACTGCGCTGTTTCTGCTCCCTCTTGGCTTGCCCAGTCTGGCTTTTGCTACGGTCGGTGGCCCACAAAATATTGAAATTCTAGGCTATGAAGTCAAAGAGCAAAAGCTCTATGTCATGCGTTATTACCTTGATGGTCGTGGGCGCTTGCCACAGCTGTATTATTATAATTTTAAATCCGCAAAACCGAATCAGTTGATTCAGGTCAACTCCTTATATATCAATCCAAAAACCAAACGTATTGATTATGACCAAGACAGTCGCAAGTTTGATCAGGACATTGCCAAAATCAAAAAACGTTTAGTTCCACTGAGTCCGATTCAAAGTTCAAAGCCACAACTTAAAATTTTAAAAACCACAACAGGGACGGCAGCTGCCTGGTACGATCCACAAGAAAAAGTGCCAAAATGGACTTATCAATATCAAGTCAAATCTGGCTCACAAAAAAGTCCGACTCATCAAGCGGTCAGTTATCAGCAAGGTCTAAAAATTAGCCAGGCCTATAAAGTTCCTAAACAGAATAAAACGCTGGTGACAGTCAAGTATTTGGGGATTCCTTTTGAAACAGGCTATAGCATTGAAGATCCAGTCCTGTTAAGTCGATAAAAAATAAGGTCTCGATTGAGACCTTATTTTTTATTCAAGATATTAATAAATATTAAGCCGCTGTAGAACGCTCGGCGATCGGTACTACTTTACGCAGTTCAGGCCCAGTATAATCCGCGCTTGGACGGATAATACGGTTGTCTGCACGCTGTTCCATCACATGTGCTGCCCAACCTGTGACACGTGACATGACAAAAATCGGGGTAAACAGCTTGGTTGGAATGCCCATAAAGTGATAAGCCGAAGCATGGAAGAAATCGGCATTACAGAATAATTTCTTCTCACGCCACATCACTTCTTCGCAGCGCACTGAGACCGGATACAGTACCGTATCACCGACATCTTTGGCTAAACGCTCAGACCAGATTTTGATGATGCCATTACGCGGATCATTGTCTTTATAAATCGCATGACCGAAGCCCATAATTTTTTCTTTACGTTCCAGCATGCCCAGCATTTCACGTTCAGCTTCTTCAGGCGAAGTCCAGTTTTCGATCATATCCATTGCAGCTTCGTTAGCACCGCCATGTAGAGGGCCACGCAAGGAACCGATTGCACCGGTAATACAAGAATGCATGTCAGATAAAGTCGATGCACATACACGCGCCGTAAAGGTCGAAGCATTAAATTCATGCTCTGCATATAGAATCAGAGAAACATTCATCACCTGTTCATGCAGTTCATTTGGCTTTTCGCCACGTAATAAATGCAGGAACTGTGCACCGATTGAATCATCATCGGTATTTTCTTCAATACGCACGCCGTCATGGCTATAACGATACCAGTAACAGATAATTGCCGGTAAAGTGGCAAGAATACGGTCTGCAATATCCTGTTGCTGTTCAAAAGACAGTTCAGTTTCAAGATTGCCCAGCATCGATACGCCAGTACGCATCACATCCATCGGATGAGAATCGGCAGGAATACGCTCTAGCACTTCTTTTAAGGCTTGAGGTAGCGTGCGCAAAGATTTTAATTTGGCTTTATAGGCAACTAACTGCTCTGAAGTTGGCAGTTCGCCAAAGAAAATCAGATAAGCCACTTCTTCAAACTGGCAATGTTCAGCCAGATCCTGTACGTCATAACCGCGATAGGTCAGACCTGCGCCACTTTTGCCTACAGTTGAGAGTGAAGTTTTCCCTGCCACTTGTCCACGCAATCCTGCGCCGGTGAGTACTTTTCCTTCAGCCATTTTTTTAATTCTCCTGTTTAAACAGTTTATCTAATGTGTCTTCGAAGCTGTGATAATCTAAAAATTCGTAGAGTTCTTTGCGTTGCTGCATAATATCCAGCACATTCACCTGAGTGCCGTGTTCACGCACCGAACGCATCACTTCAAGGGCTGCCTTTTGCATGGCACGTGTCGCTGATAATGGATACAGCACCATGCCAATACCCTGCTCTGCCAACTCATTTACCGTATAATACGGTGTATCACCAAATTCGGTAATATTTGCCAAGACTGGCACACCAACTGCATCGCATACGGTGCGATACATGGTGATATCGGTCATCGCTTCGGCAAAAATTGCATCTGCACCCGCTTCAACACAGGCACAAGCACGATCAATCACCGCTTGCAGGCCTTCTTTTTGTAGCGCATCGGTACGCGCCATGACCACAAAGTTTGCATCGGTTTTCGCATCGACCGCCGCTTTAATACGATCGACCATTTCCTGCTGTGACACAATTTCTTTATTTGGACGATGGCCACAACGCTTTTGTGCCACCTGATCTTCAATATGCACTGCGGCTGCACCAGCTGCAATCATCTGTTTGATCGTGCGGGCAATATTTAATGCACCGCCCCAACCGGTATCGATATCGACCAATAAAGGTGTATCAACACGTTCTGTAATCCTGCGTACATCTTCCAGAACATTATCCAGACTGGTCATGCCCAGGTCAGGCAAACCATAAGAATAATTCGCGACACCCGCACCTGATAAATAAATGGCTTTATAACCGACTTGTTTGGCCATCATGGCAGCATAGGCATTTACCGTACCCATAATTTGCAATGGTTTCTCGACTTCAAGTGCTTGTCTAAATCTTAGACCTGCAGACATTTGTTCTGTCATCTTCCTTTTCCACAGTCTTGGCTATAATTATTGAAACTCGAGTATACTCATTTGGCTTGCTCATTCCACAATCTGATAGAACAAATACTCTAAAACTTTAGTCAAATTTTTAAGTTTTACTTTACCTAATCCGGCAAATACTGCGCTTATGCGGTGCAATTATGAAATATGTACATATATTTGCTATGATGGCATTTCAATCTTTATTGACATGTTGATGTATTATCTCCTATGCAAGACCTCGTCCTAGAACCGCTCGCCAAAGACCTGCCGCAGACCAAACGTGGTCATGAGCGCTGTATTGCGCTGCTGAACAGTGCAACCGAGCTGTTTCTGGAACGGGGTTATGATGCTGTGTCTCTCGATGATATTGTTCAGCATGCAGGTGGCTCCAAAGCCTCCATTTATAAGTACTTTGGCAATAAAGAAGGCTTGTTTAAAGCCATCTGTGATTATCGTCGTATCAAGTTTTTTGAAGATATCAGCATTCCGATCGAACTGATGGCACTGGATTTTCGTAGTTATCTGGTTCACACCTTGCTGAATTTTTATCATCAGATCATGCAACCTGAAAACTCGGCCTTCATGCGTCTGGTTCTGGAACAGAGTCAGCGTAATCCAGAACTGGCTCAGCATATTCATGAACACGGTCCTGTACATGTCCAGAGTGCGATTGCCACTGCATTAGAACAGGCAGATGCACAAGGCTTATTGCATTGTGAAAATCCGCAATATTCGGCTCAGCTATATTTTGGTATTTTGCGTAATCTGGAATGGCGCATCCTGATGGGAATTTCCATACAAGAAGATGATCAGGAAATCGACAAATACATCAGTTATTGTGTGGATCGCTTTTTAGACGGTCATCAAAAAGTCTAGTTTTTTTGCATTTTTCATTGCTTATAGTATATTAGCCGATTCCGTATTTTTTCTTAAACTAACCAACAACTGATTGTTGATCGAGTTTTTCGGCAATTATTGTGGAGTAACGAATGGCTCTCCGTCACTTTCTCACCTTACGCGATTTATCAACTTTAGAACTTAACCAGATTTTGCAACGCGCAATTGAGCTTAAGCGCAAACAGCATAACAATGAAGTGTTCCAACCATTTGTTGGTAAAGTGATGGGCATGATTTTTGAGAAATCGAGTACCCGTACGCGTGTTTCGTTTGAAGCTGGCATGAGCCAATTTGGTGGTAGCGCAATTTTCCTGTCTTCTCGCGATACCCAGTTAGGCCGCGGTGAACCGATTGAAGATTCTGCACGCGTGATTTCAAGCATGCTAGATATCGTGATGATCCGTACTTTCGGTCATGATATCGTGGAACGTTTTGCATCTTATTCAAAAGTTCCTGTGATTAATGCTTTAACAGATGATCACCATCCTTGCCAGTTACTTGCTGACATGCAGACCTATGTAGAGCAACGCGGCTCAATCGAAGGTAAAACTGTTGCCTGGATCGGTGATGGCAACAACATGTGTAATTCATATATTGAAGCAGCACACATGTGGGGCTTTAATCTGAAAATTGCAGCGCCAAAAGGTTATGAACCACAAGAAAAATTCCTGTCTGAATTTGCGCATTGTGTTGAACTGGTCGATACCGCTGAAGATGCAGCCGTGAATGCTGACCTGATTGTGACTGACGTTTGGGCAAGCATGGGCCAAGAAGAAGAACAAAAAATCCGTGAGAAAGCATTTGCAGACTATCAAGTGAATGAACGCCTGATGGATCTTGCGCATCCGGATTGTTTGTTTATGCACTGCTTACCTGCGCACCGCGGCGAAGAAATTTCAGAAAACTTGCTTGACCATAAAAATGCCGTGGTTTGGGATGAAGCTGAAAATCGCTTGCACGCGCAAAAAGCTCTGGTTGAATTCCTGATTAATGAAAATCTGAAAAAAGACTAAATTAAAAGCTGAATCTTCACAAATTAAGCACCAATCTCTGGTGCTTTTTTTGTCTCAGCTCTTATAATCATGATTGAAATGGAATAAAAAGTGATGTTATACAATGCAAAATAAATATTGGGCCTTGGCACTATTGGCAGGTTTTAGCAGTGCCACCTTCTCTGTTCATGCTTCTGAATTTGACCAATATCTTCAGGAAAAAAATATTATTGACAGCAAATTTAAAATTCAGAAAAAAGCTGAACTGAATGAATTACTCGCGGTACTCAGTGCAGAAGATTCCAGAACTTTACCTTTACAGATCGATCAGAATACAATTATTGAACAATTACAGTTAAGTGCCAATAAGACCACATTGAAAGGTTTAATCACCACACCGGATTTTAGCCAATTTGAAAAAGATCTGGGCCGCAAAGAAGTGATGAAAATGATCCGTAATAATCTGCTCAATAATTGCGAGATTTTCTTTGAGCATCGCTATCAGATTGAAAACCCATACAAGGTCGAGCTCAGCCTGAGCTCGCAAACACAAACCTATAAAACTGATATTTCCCAGAAAGATTGCAAATTGAAATAGTCTAAAGAAATAAGATATTGGCGTTTATTCAGGATTAAAACATCAAGAAAACAAAGAGGTCGCTATAGCTACCTCTTTTTGATGAGGTTTGCTGTTATATCCTGCTAACGCACCAAACCTTGCGGCTGTAGAATTATAATCAGTGCCCCCAGTATTACCACCATCCCGCCAAGCAAATCCCAACGTGACAGTGTGACTTGATCAACGAAGCGCAACCACATTAGCGCCGAAAAAATATAGATGCCACCATAAGCGGCATAAATCCGTCCAGAAGCAGCCGGATGCAAGGTGAGTAGCCAGACGAAAGCCGCCAAAGCCAGAGCTGTCGGAATCCACAACCAGTGACTTCTCCCCTGATTTAAAATCAGGTAGGGAAAATAACAGCCTAAAATTTCCATCAATGCCGTGACCAGAAACAGGCAAAAAGTGGTGAGCAGCTTGGTAATTTGAATATCCATGATTTATCTTTTGAACTGTATGAATGAATTTGATGATTTAAAATATGAGTGCATGAAAAAACCCGTGCTTGCACGGGTTTTATTTTTTCATATTGATTAAGCAGGTTCAGCAGTCTGGTCTTCAAAGACTTCAAGTTTTAAGCCAACAGCTTTACCATTTTCTTTCTTCACCGACACTGCAACATTACCGCCATTTTCAGCCAGTTCACCAAACAGGATCATTTCTGCCAATGGTTTTTTCAGGTGTTCCTGAATCAGACGCTGCATTGGGCGTGCACCCATTAAACGGTCATAGCCCTGCTCTGACATCCATTCACGCGCACTCTGATCCACTTCCAGCATGACTTTCTTGTCATCCAGTTGCGCTTGAAGTTCGGTCAGGAATTTATCCACGACATTTTCAATGATGCTGCTTGGCAATGCCTTGAACTGAATCACGCCGTCAAGACGGTTACGGAATTCCGGAGAGAAGGCTTTCTTCATCGCTTCCTGGTTATCGTTGCTATTGTCCTGTTCCATAAAGCCAATGCTAATACGTGAAATACTTTCAGCACCAATATTGGTGGTGAGTACCAAGACCACGTTACGGAAATCCGATTTACGTCCGTTATTGTCGGTCAAGGAACCATGATCCATAATCTGCAATAACAGGTTAAAGACATCTGGATGCGCTTTTTCGATCTCATCAAGCAATAGCACACAATGTGGATTTTTATGGATCGCATCAGTCAACAAACCACCCTGATCAAAACCGACATAGCCCGGAGGTGCACCGATTAAACGCGACACTGCGTGGCGTTCCATGTACTCGGACATATCAAAGCGAACCAGCTCTACGCCCATCTGTTTAGCCAGCTGCTTGGTCACTTCGGTTTTACCGACACCGGTTGGGCCAGCAAAAACAAAGCTGCCCACAGGTTTATCTGGAGATTTCAAACCGGCACGAGACAGTTTAATGGCAGACGCTAAAGCTTCGATCGCTTCATCCTGACCAAAGACCACCCGTTTCAGATCGCGCTCAAGATTTTCCAGTACGCTCTTGTCATCTTTAGAGACCGTTTTTGGTGGTATACGCGCAATTTTCGACACGATATCTTCGATGTTTTCTACCGTGATCAAACTGTCATCTTGTTCAGCTTTTAAACGGCGCTGCGCACCTGCTTCATCAATCACGTCAATGGCTTTATCTGGCAAGAAACGGTCATTGATGAACTTCGCAGAAAGTTCAACCGCAGATACCAATGCCTGATCGTCATATTGCACATGATGGAAATCTTCAAACTTCGATTTCAAGCCACGTAGGATATCAATGGTTTCAGAAATAGATGGCTCATTCACATCGATTTTCTGGAAACGGCGTGACAAAGCATGATCTTTTTCAAAGACCTGACGGTATTCCTGAAAAGTGGTTGAACCAATGCAACGTAAAGTGCCATTGGCCAATGCAGGCTTGATCAGATTCGATGCATCCATGGTGCTGCCCATACTGGAGCCTGCACCAATAATCATGTGAATTTCATCAATAAACAGCACAGCTTCAGGTTTCTTTTTCAGCGCATTTAAAAGCTGTTTCAAGCGTTTTTCAAAGTCACCACGGTATTTTGTTCCGGCAACCAATGCTCCAATATCCAGACTGAAAATTTCAGCATTTTCGAGTGGTTTTGGCGCTTTACCATTAACGATCAACCATGCCAAACCTTCTGCAATCGAGGTTTTACCGACCCCCGGATCACCGACAAGAAGTGGGTTATTTTTACGGCGGCGGCACAGAATTTGAGCGGCACGTTCAATTTCTTTTTCACGACCAATCAGTGGATCGGTCTTGCCCTTTTGCGCTTCGATATTGAGATTCGTCGTATACAGTTCAAGCGGACCTGAACTGGCTGAAGATGCAGACTCACCATCGAGGTCTTCAATTTCTTCTTCACCCTGTACTTCTTCTTTACGCGTACCATGAGACAGGTACTGAGTTAGCGTAAGGCGATTAATTTGATGACGTTTCAATAGATAGACGGCAAATGAGTCACGCTCAGAATACATCGCAACCAGAATATCAGCACCTTCTACAGTCCGATCACCACCGCTAGATTGCACGTGAAAAATCGCGCGCTGCAAGATCCGGTCAAAACTTTCTGTTGGGTGTGGTGCCTGATCACTATTTTCACCAAGCTTAGGGGTATGCTGTTCTACGTATTCTTCTAATTCCTTGCGCAACACGATAATGTCTGCGCCACATGCTTTAAGCGCATTTACGGCAGAGTCATTGTCAAGCAAGGCTAATAATAAATGTTCTACGGTCAGGAACTCATGTCTCTTTTGACGAGCCATGCTGACAGCCAAACGTAGTGATACTTCTAATTGACGACTGAGCATGTAACCCCCTTAATCTTTAGGCTCTATTTGGCAAAGTAATGGATGACCTTGTGATCGAGCATAATTATTGACTTGGTTCGCTTTGGTTTCCGCAATGTCTCGAGGATAGACCCCAGCTACACCCTTTCCTTCATAATGTACAGTTAGCATTACTTGTGTAGCTTGGTCAAGATTCATTGCAAAGTATTGTTGTAAAATTTCAATTACAAATTCCATCGGGGTATAGTCGTCGTTCATTAAAACGACAGCATATAAGGGCGGACGTTTCAGTTCTGGCGGTGCAGTCTGCACAGCAAGGTCAGAATCATCACCTTCCAGAGGTTCATTTGCTAAACGCGGGCTGATATGCCAATCAACAATTCCAGATTCATAAAAAGAATTTTTGATATCACTTAAACACATTTGACGTTTATTGCTTGGCATAAGATTTATATTTCACACTTAATTTGCATTTGCTTCGGTTTTCGGAATTTCTGACAAGGCGGCAGACTGATTTTCAACTGCTTTGCCCTGTTCCCAGCTAAAACGACGGATCACCGGTTTGGCACCGCTGAGACGTATCTCAATAAATTCTGGCTTAAAGCCTTTTGGCATGCTCCAGCGACCTGTTAAACGCTCATAATTTTCAAAATTAAAGTTTTTGTCTTCCAGTGGCACCACCAGAATTTCAGTCCCTTTAATCAAGCGTAATTCAATACTCCCGGAGGCACGACTTTTGCCCGGACTAACTTGAACCAGATCAATCTGATATTCAAAGGCATTTTCAGGCAAAGGCTTAATCGACAGGTTTTGCACGGCCAAAGCCAAACCGCCACGCTGACGTAAGACCTCGCGATAAATGGTTCCGACACTTTCAGCCTGCACCTGTTCATCACGCGCCTTGGTCATGGCCAGATAGAGATCATTGGCATTACTCACCGCCAGATCACGCTCCTGAACCGCAGTATTCAGATTCTTATTTAATGTTTCCAGACTGGCTTTTTGTGTCTGTACCACATCGACCAGTTGCTCTGCATCTGCATCATAACCCGCCGCAGTCAAACCCTGACGGTGTCCTACGGTATATCCGAGCACACCACTGCTCAAGATCAATACAGCCGCACCAATGACCAAGGGCGTATTGCCTTTCATCAAAGATTTTTTTGCAGCTGGTTCCTGAGGAATGGTCGTATTTGACTCGTTATTCGGCATTTTGATCTCTTGTTTGCTTTATTCAAGACACACATTTAAATCCAAATCTAAATGTGTGTGAAGTTCTAATACGTTTCTTATGGTAATAAACCAATATTATTTAAGCCAGCATCTTCGGCAAATCCGAACATCAGGTTCATGTTTTGTACGGCCTGACCTGCTGCACCTTTCACCAAGTTATCCTGTACAACCAGGACTACCAGCTTGGTCGGTTGCGGCTTGTACAAGGCTATACGCAACTGATTGGCACCACGCACTGAACGGGTTTCTGGTGAGCTGCCTGCTGGCATGACATCGACAAAAGTTTCATTGGCATAGAACTGTTCATACAATGCCTGTAAATCTGCTGCTTGTCCTGCTTCAGTGAGATCGATGTAGATGGTCGACAACATACCACGGATCATTGGCACCAAATGCGGAACAAATAAAATGTGATCAAACACATCTTTTTGACCTGAGATATTTTCCAGAGCTTCGACAATTTCAGGATGATGGCGGTGACCTGCTACGCCATAGGCTTTAAAGTTATCGGCATTTTCAGTATAGATGCCGCCCAAGCTTGCTTTACGACCTGCACCCGACACACCTGATTTCGCATCAATAATAATGCTTTCAGGTTTCACTAATGCGTCACTTGATGTTAATACTGGCGCCAGCCCCAACTGAACCGTGGTTGGATAACAACCCGGGTTTCCAACTACATTGGCCTGTTTAATTTGTTCACGATTCAATTCAGATAAACCGTAAATAGAGTCTTTCAACAGTTCTGGGCAAGCATGTTGCATGCCATACCATTTTTCAAACTGTTGCAGATCTTGTAAACGGAAATCTGCAGCCAGGTCAATGACTTTGGTCTTTGCAGCCACAAGCGCTTCAGCATGTTTCATTGCGACACCATGCGGCGTTGCAAAGAACACGACATCGCATTTTTTAAGTTCATCGATATTTAAATCTGAATATTGAAGATCGGTATGTCCGCGTAAACTTGGGAACATATCATCTACACGGCGACCATTTTCGGTACGTGATGTTAGTACATTCACCTGTACATTTGGGTGTCGTAGCAAAAGACGCAACAATTCAACGCCTGTATAACCTGTACCACCGACAATACCAACAGTAATCACGATCACTACCTCAAATCAAAGTTTCCATTTCGTAACTGCGTAGTATGACAGGAAGTTGAGGTTTTCTAAACTGTTTCAGCGGGGATTACTGGTTTTTTATAAGTACTGAACACAATTTCAAAATTAAAGAGAGATGGAAAAGTAATATCTATATTGCTTAGGCTATTTTAAGCCTTTATTTCCCTCTCATTCTCTATTCAGTTCAATTTTAAGCTTCCCACCAATATGGCAACGGCGTATTTTTTAGCATTTTCCGATGCTGTTGAAAATTTGCATCATGTTTCTGAACTTCCGCCCAAAAAAGTGAACTATGATCAAAATATTGGGTATGTGCCAGTTCATGTACCGCGACATAACGGGTAATTTCTTCGGGAAATAGCACCAAAGCACTATTCAGCATAATGTCATGCTGAGCAGAACAACTGCCCCAGCGGGTTTTGGGTTGGCGAATATTGCACTTTTTAAAAGGCAGATTGCATTGCTGTGAGACAAGATTTAAATATAGGGGAAGCTGTTCTTTGGCATAGCTGATGACAAAGGCTTTTAAATATTCTTCAGGATGTCGATCACTGACACAGAGCTGTAACTTCTCAGAATCGAAAACAAAGTTATGTTTCTGGCTTTGATAATGAATCTGAACTGGTACGTTTAAATTAAACAGCTGCAGCTCAGTTGGTAGCGTTCGGTCTATTTTTTGGAATTTTTCCTGCTGCGATTGCCAGGTTTTAATCAGCCATTGTTCTGATTGTTTTAAAAATTCTTGAACTTGGCGCTGTGTGCAAAACTGCGGCACAGTTAATTTAATTTGCGTCGGCTCTACACGCAGTCTCAAGCGTGTTGCGCGTAATTTTCGAGTAATTTGGATTTCAGGGAGGTTTGGGGTCATATTTTATTGATTTTATTTTTAATCCTCCCTAACCCTCCTTTTTCAAAGAGGGGCTTTTAAAAGTCTCCCTTCTTGCACTTGTTTTAAAGCAGTGCTTTAAAACTTCGCTCAGGGAGATTTAGGGGAATTTAATTTATAAAATTAAAAGATTAAACCGCAGTACGTTCTTCAATACCGTCATTGGTTGCCACAATTGCGATGTCCGCTTTATTAATCGCAAAAATTCCGTTACAGACCACGCCAGGAATGTTGTTGAGCGTTTTTTCAAGCTCAAGTGCATTTAAGATATTCAGATTATGCACATCTAAAATCACATTACCATTGTCAGTCACGACACCTTCACGATATGCAGGATCACCGCCCAAAGAGACAATTTTACGTGCAACCGCAGAACGTGCCATAGGAATTACTTCAACTGGCAGTGGGAAATCGTGTCCCAATTGTCCGACCCATTTTGAATCATCCACGATACACACAAATTTTTTCGCAATCGATGCCACAATTTTTTCACGTGTCAGTGCTGCACCACCACCTTTGATCATATGCAAATGACGATCAATTTCATCTGCGCCGTCGACATAAGCATCTAGTCCGCCGACAGAGTTCATATCGACCACTTCAATGCCTAACTTCTTAAGACGTTGCGCCGTTGCTTCAGAACTTGCCACAGCCGCTTCTAACTGAAGTTCTGGCAATAAATCGATTAAAAAGTTAACCGTACTTCCGGTACCTACGCCTAAAATGCCGCCTTTTGGTAAGTGTTTCAGAGCAGCACGGGCCGCTGCTTGTTTTTTCTCATCTTGGGTTGCATATAGACTCATGGCTTCACTCAACTATTTTGGACTTTTGCAGTATTTTCGAACCGCAAAGCCGTATGGTTTGTTACAATAAGCGCCTATTTTAAACTGTTAGATGGAAAATTAACATGCTGTCTCGTTTGGTTCGACAAATATTACAAGCAACGGTCTACGATGTTGCAATCGAAACTCCACTCGAAGCAGCACCACGAATTAGCGAACGACTCAATAATAACATCCGCTTTAAACGTGAAGATTTACAACCCGTTTTTTCATTCAAATTACGTGGTGCTTATAACCGCATTAGTCAATTGCCGAAATCTCAACTGGAACGTGGTGTCATCACAGCTTCAGCAGGCAACCATGCGCAAGGCGTGGCATTATCGGGTAAAAAATTGGGTATTCGCGCCATTATCGTAATGCCAAAAACAACACCAGATATTAAAGTCCAAGCGGTAAAACGCCTTGGGGGTGAAGTTGTTTTACATGGTGACTCATTCGACGTTGCCAACAAATATGCAATTCAACGTGCTCAAGAAGATGGCATGACTTTTATTCCGCCTTATGATGATGAGCTGGTGATGGCGGGTCAAGGTACCATTGCCAATGAAATTCTGCGTCAATGGCGTGATGTCGATTATGTATTTGTAGCGGTAGGTGGCGGTGGCCTGATCGCAGGTGTGGCAGCCTACCTGGGTGATGTTGCCCCGCATGTCAAAGTCATTCCGGTGGAATATGACGAATCGGCATGCTTAAAAGCAGCTTTAGAGGCCAATGAACGTGTCATTTTACCTTCTGTGGGTTTATTCGCTGACGGTACAGCCGTTGCACAAATTGGTGAAAAACCATTTGAAGTGATTCGTCTGCAAAAGTCAGATAATTCTGGCCCGATCGTAGAACCACATGTGGTACTGGTCAATACCGACGAAATTTGTGCAGCCATTAAAGATACTTATGACGAATGCCGCAGCATTGTCGAACCCTCAGGTGCTATGGCATTGGCCGGCATTAAAAAATATGTCGAAGAACATAAAATCGAAGGCAAAAATATGGTGTCGATTGTATGCGGTGCCAACATGAATTTCGACCGTTTACGTTATATCGCCGAACGTACCGAACTCGGTGAACGTAAAGAAGCGATTTTTGCCGTGACGATTCCGGAACAGAAAGGTTCATTCCTCAACTTCTGTCGCGCTTTGCAAGGTCGCAATATTACCGAATTTAATTACCGTGCCAGTGATGTCTCTGCTGCTCAAGTATTTGTTGGGATCAGCTTAAAAAATGGTGAAAAAGAACGTCAGGAAATTTATGAAACGCTAAAATTCCAGTATGACGTCGATGACCTGTCTGATGATGAAGTGGCAAAACTGCATATTCGTTACCTGATTGGTGGTCATGCCGATATTGAAAATGAACGCCTGTTCCGGGTGGAATTTCCAGAACGTCCTGGTGCTTTATTAATGTTCCTGGAACGTCTTGGCCCAACGCATAACATTACCCTGTTCCATTACCGTAACCACGGCGCTGCAGAAGGGCGTGTTCTGGTGGGTCTGGAGGCGACCGATGCGCAGCAGAATCCGGATGGCTTGATTGAAACCCTTGAAACCATTACCTATCCATATCAGGAAATTACCAATAATCTGGGCTATCAGCGCTTCCTGAAGTAATTGTTAAAATATAGACCGCCTTTCGAGGCGGTTTTTTATGTACAACTCAAAATCATGATCATACTATTTATCTCGGCATAGCTTGCTGAATAGCAGCGCAATTTTTACGAAATTCTCTTACACTAAAATTGAGATGTAATAAAAATAGTTAGGACAATATTCATGGCATTATTTGCAGTGATTGGGCTGGGTAGTTTTGGTGCGACTGTGGCCACGCAACTGATCAGTCTGAATCATGAAGTGATCGGAATCGATCTGAATAAAAAATATGTAGAAAATATTTCTGATCAACTGACCCATGCTGTAATTGCTGATGCAACCGATGAGCATGTGCTGGATGAACTGAATGTGCAGCGTTGTGATGCCGTAGTCGTGGCGATCGGAGAAGATATTGAAGCCAGTATTTTGTGTGTATTGCACCTGAAAAATATGGGCGTCAAGAAAATCTGGGTAAAAGCCAAATCCAAATCTCATCACATGATTCTGACCCATCTCAATGTCGAGAAAATCATTCATCCTGAAGAAGATATGGGCGTGCGTGTGGCTCAGTCTTTAAGCTACCCGATGGTCAGTCGTTATATGGCACTGGAAGATGATCATTATATTGTCAAAATTGAGATTCATGCCGATCATCATGCTACGCCGCTCAACCAACTGATGAAGCACGCCCCTGAAATCACCACCTTATTACATAAGCGCGGATCAGTGGTGCAATACCAGGTCGCATCCGACCTGATTCTGCAGGAAGGCGATATTCTTGTGGTTGAAGGATTACTGGAGCCTTTACGCCATCTCGCCAGATATTTTAAAGCGCTATGAGAAGTTCTGACTTAAAGCAACATAGAACCATTAATCTCAGCCCGCCGAGTTTATTGGCCTTGGGTTTTCTCGGATTAATCCTGATCGGTTCACTGCTACTGATGTTACCTATTGCCCATCAGGGTGATATCAGCTGGTTGCAAGCCATTTTCACGGCTACTTCTGCGGTGACCATTACCGGACTGTCCGTAGTGAATGTCGGTGAAGCCTATACGGTATTTGGCCAGATTGTCATTATGTTTCTGCTGCAATGCGGTGGACTGGGTTTTATGACCTTTGCCATTCTGGCAGTGATGAGTCTGGCACCCAAGATGGGGCTCAAACAGCAAGTCATGGCACAGGAATCGATTGGCCAGACCAGCCTGAAAAAAGTCAGTTTTACCATTAAAGCGGTATTTTTATATTCCCTGTTTTTTGAAGCTATCGGTACGCTGATTCTGACCTTGTCCTGGCTCAGAGAATATCCGTTCAGTGAAGCACTCTTTTATGCTGCCTTTTATAGTGTGTCAGCGTTCAATAATGGTGGATTTTCGCTTTTTCCAAATAGCTTGATGAGCTTTTCAGGGCAGTATCTGATCACCTTTACCATCAGTATGCTGTATATCATTGGTGGTATCGGCTTTCTGGTGCTGATGGATGTCAAGCAACATAGACGCTGGCGCAAGTTAAGTACCAATAGCAAGCTCATCCTCTCAACAATTTTGGGTCTGAACGTCAGTGCTTTTATTGTGCTTTGGCTCCTAGAGGCCGCTAATCCGCAAACTTTAGGCCTAATGAGTGTAGCTGATCAGGCGGTGAATGCCTGGTTCCATGCCACAGTTCCCCGCTCTTCAGGTTTTAATAGCCTGCCAATGGAGCAAATGAGTGATGCATCGACCTTGGTCACCATGTTTCTCATGTTTATTGGTGGCGGTTCTTTAAGTACGGCGGGTGGTATTAAAGTTGGTACCTTTATTATTGTGGTGATCAGCGTCATCAGTTTTTTAAGACGCGAAGATGAAATCCGGCTGTTTAATCATTCTATTCCTGAAAAAACCACATTTAAGGCTTTAGCCGTCCTGTGTATTACTGCAGCGCTGATCATGATGGGCTTTATGAGTCTGTTAATTCTGGAACCTGAACATGATTTTCTCGATCTGTTGTTTGAAGCCGTATCTGCGGCCTGTACCGTTGGCTTGTCCCGAGGTGTGACTGATGAATTACAGCCAGCCAGTTTGATCATCCTGATGTTGTTGATGTTCGCAGGACGTTTAGGGCCACTTACACTTGCTTATTTCATTGCCACACCAAAAAAGAGCCGCATAAAACACCCTCCTTCAGAAATCCAGATTGGTTAATTCGCCTATAAAAAAACCATGCCGCAGCATGGTTTTTTATTTCTTAGATTATCAGATGAAAGACTTAGAACCAGTTCATCAAAGAAACACCCAAGCCGACATAGGTCGCGCGATGGTTATAATCAATCAGACTCTCACCATAACCATCAAACAGCTGGAATTGTCCACGCAGACGCCCGCTAATGGGGAAGGTCCAGTCAAACTGCATGGCACCGCGATTATCTTCACCGCCTTTTAAGGTATGCCGCAGCATTAAGGTAAAATCATGCTCGTTATAACGATAAAAAGCTGTTAAATCGCCACGTCCAATATAGTTTTTGATATCCGGGTTATTATCATCTGCGCGCTTTTCTTCAATGCGATACCAGGGACGCAGCATCAAGGCAAAGTTGTCTTTTTCAAAACCAAGATTCAGCATCACCCGGTTCCAGCTACGTGATAATGGATCAGAACGGCCATTCGACTGATGATTGATGGTTAGCCCCAGCATACGCCAGTCCAAACCAAATAAATCATAATGGGTCCGGAAGACCAGACTGGCCTCAGGTTCATAATTGGTTTCACGGAACGGACGTGATGCTTCCGAGTTATACACCTGCCAACGTGATGACTGGGTATAACCAATCCATACATCGCCATTATCACCCCACAGATTTTCAACTGCCTTGGTTTTTAAAGACAGCTGAAATTTACCTTCCATGGATTTTAGGTTCTGAGCTTCAGTGACTGTATTCAGTTCATTCGGACTTTCAGGACGCTCATTTTTATCACTGGTCCAGAACCCTGGCAATACATATACCGGTTGATAAGAACGGATATTCCAGGTACCCAGTTTACTTTCTGGCGACAATTCCCAACGACTATCCAGCAAAGACTGGTTCGGCGTCAGTTTTGAGCCTTCAGAGGCATAGATATTCGAGACCGTCTGCTCAATTTTAGCTTTCAGGTTATCCGGTTCAGGTGCAATCTCTACCGCGGCACGGCGTTCGGAAACCAGTTCAGGCTTATTATTGGCCGGTATTTTAAATAAGGCATCATAACAAGCCAGACGTTCGGCATTACTTTCAAGCGCAGCACAGGCTTCTGCCGTTGCCGGCATCGGGCTGTTGACGACCATCTTGATTTCCGCATTCACCTGCGTCCCAACTGTACAGCCCAGCAAAACACTGAACTGTAGCGTTGAGCGCTTAAACGAATTAAGCGCCATGCTCTATCCTCATTTTTCTATTTATTGAACTTGTTGAATGCTAAAACCGAGCTGTTCTAGGGTTTCACGTTTTGCAACCGGGGCTACAACTGCCTTGGTCGCTTGCTGCTCCACCAGATAGGTTTGCGCAACACGCTTCAGATCATCTAAGCTGACATGCAATAAACGTTCCCGCAGTTTTTTACGGAAGGCTGGTGTACGCTGGTGCAGGTAGGCATAACATGCGGTAATTGCTTCACCCGCCGGAGAACCCGGTTTATCCATACTGGCGATCAGTCCCAGAATCGCTTCTTCCAGTTGATGTGCTTGTTGTGGTGCATTCAGTAACCATTGAATACTGGCATCAAAGTCCTGAAAGGTTTCTGCCAGACGCGGGTCACGGTAGCTGTAGAAACGGAATGAACAGGCATTGCCGTCATAGCTGGCACCACCGCCATAAGCACCACCTTTTTCACGGATTGCACTGTGCAGGAAGCCATTACGTAAATAACCCGCCAGCACCATCAAGGCAGCAGCATCAGGATGCGCCACTTCGACCGCCGGATAAGCAGCCGCGCAGAACTGGACATTGGCCTGAATTAACCAGGCTTCATGCTGATCATGCGTCACTTTTTCGATTTGAGTCAGTGCAACCGGTGCAGGATCAACCGCCAGTTTGTCCCAGACATTCTGGATTTCTTCAATCAAGCTATCAGATTGCGGCTCTTCACACACCAGCAGGAACTGCTTCGGGGCTTGCAACAAGACACGATGAATTCGTTTTAACTCGTCAATCAGCAGATCATATTCAGCCGGATCTTTTTCAATTTTAGAGACCAGCTCGATCAGCCAGTTTAATGCACCCAAACCAGTATTGTGATAATCACGCAATGCCAAGGCACTGTGCTGACGAGATGCAGATTGCATCGCATAGCTATGCCCCGAACCGGAAACACGTGACTGCCAACGTGTTTTACGCTGTTGTAACAGTTCAATAATACGGTCTTTTTCATCAAAACGCAGCTGTTCAAAACCGATCTTTAACAGACGAATGGCATCTAAATGATTCACCAGCGATTTGGTGGTCAGTGTCAGCCAAGCCGTGATCTTGTTTTTGTCATCGACTTTAGAGCGCAACGATGCGCCCATACCCAGACCGCCACTTACCGCAGTTTGCAGTTGCTGGAATTCCAGATAATCATATTCACCCGCACCGACTTCGCCCATCAGGATCGAAAGCAGGTTGAAGTATGGCGACTGCACCACTTCATCTGGAATATTCACTAAAACCTGTTGATAATAAATACCATTGGTACCGGCATGATACAGGTTCAACGGCGTATCGACCTGATTACAGATAATCTCGCGTAACTGGCCCTGAACAATCTGTAATTCCGCAGGTACATCTTCCAGACCGACTTTTGGCAATAAGTTCAAGTCATCCGGTGTATCCTGACGCACATTCAATGCTTCAGTCTGGGCAATAATGTCTGCTTTCTGCTCTTCGGTCAGATTCTTGCCAATTTCAGCCAGACGGGCTTTTTCATCGGCCGCTTCTTTGGCAGATTTGGTCGCATCAGGAACCAGGGTCAGTTGTACACGATGCGGATTATCCAGCAGATGCTCTTGAATCAGGTTGGATAACCACATTGGATCTTGCAGTTCTTCTTTCACCGCAGCAATCGCGGAATCCACATCCCAGACTTCCACCGGATCACGGTGATGAATCGCACTGCCCAAACCGCTCAGAATCAGGCTCAGACCATAAGGCGTGCCATCCCCATTGATTTCACGTTGATGCAATTCAATCTGATGCAAAATTGCATCGACCATGTTCTGATCGACCGGTTTAGAGGCGACATCTTCTAAAACTTTAAACACGCCATTTTTAAATTCTTCCGCATGTTCAGGATTTGAACCCTGCACCGCACAGTAGAAGGTCATTTCAAAATTAGAATCATCCACACCCATAAATGGACCACTAGACTGTGCATAATCACAGGTTTCCAGATAATGACGCAGTGGTGATGCTGAATCTTCCAGCAAAATCCCTTCGACTAAACGCATACCCAAACGCAGTTTAATATCGCTGGCTTCTGGCAATAACCATGACAGCACATGATAGGTTTTGTCCTGCAAATCTTCAGCATCGACCGCATAGCTGTCTGTCACAGTCAATGGTGCAGTCAAACGGGTTTCAGGCGTTGGATATAAGGTCTGACCTTGCTCAAATTTGGACAATGCCAGTTTTTCAAACTGTTCTTGCAGTTCAAATGCAGATTGATTACCAAAAGTCATGAAGACTGCATTACTTGGATGATAATGTGACTTATAGAAATCGACTAACTCTTGGTAAGTTAAGTCAGGGATATCTTTTGGATCACCGCCAGAATTATAATGATACGTGGTATGCGGATATAAATGATGCGCCAGCGTATGATACAGCTGGTCTGAAGGCGAACTCATCGCCCCTTTCATTTCATTAAAGACCACGCCTTTATAGACTGGCTCGCCATTTTCCAGTTCAATGCGAATGCCTTCCTGAGCAAAATCCAGTGGATTCAGGTTCGCAGCAAATGCCGCGTCCATATACACTTCAAGCAGGTTTTGAAAATCTTTGCTGTTTTGCGTTGCAAATGGATAAGCCGTCCAGTCTGCCGCAGTAAAAGCATTCATGAAGGTGTTCAATGAACGGCGGATCATCAGGAAGAATGGATCACGCACCGGGAACTTTTCTGAACCACAAAGTGCCGTATGTTCCAGAATATGTGCTTCGCCTTTAGAATCCATCGGCTGGGTACGAAACGCCACCAGAAAGACATTTTCATCGTGATTGGTCGCCAGGTGATAATGTGTGGCACCAGTCACTTTATGTTTATATTCAGACACAAAAATGTCTAAAGCTTCAACATGTTGTTGACGTAACAACTGAAACGCAGGATGTACAGTTTGAGAAATGGTTTCAGTGACATCTACAGTCATGCGATCTCCTAATGCTTTAATTAAAATAACTAAGGACATTATAGCTTTAGTTATCTGAATTATTCACGTTGAAAACCGAGGATTTTGATCGAATTAAGTAAACTTGATCATTTGAAAATTAAATCATCAAATTTACTGGCTAAGTCTGGCTCAACAGCCGCAAGATCACGAAATCAAATATTTGAAGTAGTTATAACTTGGATTATTTTCCACAAATACATAATTCTGTTTTTGATAGAAGCTGGCAGCCAGTCGGGTATCGGTTTGCAAGCATAAAGCGGAATAGTGCGGACGTGCCAGTTGTTCCAGATAAGCCAGAAGCTGTTTACCGACCCCATGCAGCCGATATTTTGGATGGACATAAAAACGGCGCACACGACCAATCCGCTCTTCAATGCCATTATCGCCCCATTGCTGGTTTAGGCCACCACAGGCAATCAGTTTTTTGCCATCATGCGCGACCAGTAAATGTTCATTGGCTTGAGCAAAGCAGTTTTTACCGGTGCGATATTCTTCAATTAACTTATCCAACACATCTAAGCCTTCTTTGCGCGCCAGCGTTGCGAGCGCTTCGACTTGGTCAGGAAGTTGTTCAACTTTTACAATTTTAATATCCATATACGCACACTATTTGAAATGATTGTGAAGAATGATCTTCGCAGAACGACTTTAAAGTATCATGTCGAACGCGATATATCCTTATAAATAAAATTTGATGCTTAAATCAATGCTACAGCAACGTAGTGCATAAAAATAAGTCAAATCTTAGACCAAAGATAGTCACTGAATAAAATACAGCATTTTTGGAAAATATTTGAAAATGATTCAGCAAACTAC
The DNA here is from genome assembly GCF_013418175.1 of Acinetobacter sp. YH12200. NCBI lineage: Bacteria > Pseudomonadati > Pseudomonadota > Gammaproteobacteria > Moraxellales > Moraxellaceae > Acinetobacter > Acinetobacter sp. YH12200. Next base: position 50,440 of record NZ_VPCO01000013.1, on the reverse strand, counting down.
AGCAATCCCAAGCAATCGTGTAAACTTGGCACTTTCATTTTTAATGTGATATTTGAACATGGCAAATGTTGATCTTTTTGCAATTGGTAATGCGCTGATTGACCAAGAATTTAAAGTGTCTGACGACTTTTTAACTGCACATCACTTGCAAAAAGGCACCATGCAGCTGACAGATGGTGATACTCAGGCCACGCTTTATCAAAATCTTCAAGCGACTCAAGTTTATAAAGGTCAGGCTTCAGGCGGTTCAGCAGCCAACACTACCGTGGCATTTTCTGCACTTGGCGGTTCTGCATTTTATGGTTGCCGTGTTGGTAATGATGAACTGGGGCAAATCTATCTGAAAGGTTTAAATGATGCGGGCATTCAGACCACAATCCAGTCGATCAGCGAAGGTGTAACGGGAACTTGTATGGTTCTGGTGAGTCCTGATTCTGAACGTACCATGCATACTTATCTAGGTATTACTGCTGAACTCACGGATCAACAAATTGATTTTAGTGCGCTAAATACTGCGAAATGGCTATATATCGAAGGTTATTTATCGACTTCTGAAACAGCACGCCATGCCGTCAAACAGGCACGTGAAATTGCCCGCGCTAACGGAGTTAAAATTGCTTTAACTTTATCGGATCCTGCCATGGTGCAATATGCGCGTGCCGGTCTGGATGAAATGATTGCAGAAGGTGTCGACCTGTTGCTGTGTAACCAGCAAGAAGCCCTGATGTATACAGAGACCGATAATATTGACGCGGCTCTAGTTAAATTAAAAACACTCAGTCAACACGTTGTCATTACATTGTCAGCCGAGGGTGCACTTATTTCGGATCACGACAATACATTTAAAGTTCCTGGCCGCAAAGTTACTGCAGTAGATGCGAATGGTGCCGGTGATGCATTTGCCGGGGCTTTCCTGTATGCCTTGAATGCCAACCTAGGTCTTAAAACTGCGGCTGAACTGGCGATTTTAATTTCCAGTCAGGTGGTTTCGCAATTTGGCCCACGTTTAGCGATTGAAGACTATGCGGCATTATTACAAGACTTTCAGAAGGAATGTGCTTAATGTTTAAAATTTGTATGACCGAAGATATTCCAGAGCGTGAAGCCCGAGCTTTTGAACTGGAGAATGGGGATATTATTTTTATTACCCAGCGCGATGGAGCCTTTTATGCCTATCAAAACCTGTGTCCGCATTTGCAAGTCGAGCTGGAATTTCTGGAAAACCAGTTTTTGGATCGTGATCAGGAATTTATTGAATGTTCAACGCATGGTGCACTGTTTTTGGTAGAAAGCGGTGAATGTATTTCCGGGCCTTGCCAAGGTCAGTCACTTGAAAAAGTAGAAATTACCGTGCATTCTGATGGTGGAATTTACCTCACAGAATAAGACCTAAAACGGACTTCACCATGCCTGCATTTTTTCTAGACTATAATCTGATGCCTTTTCATCTCAGTTTATTGGCGATTATTTTGTTTGGCGTGGTGAAAACCATTGGTTTCTATTTTGGACTCAGATCCAGCAAATTTTTGCAAAAAATTTCACCTTATAATTTTCAACAATTAGACCTGTTGAATGTCAAATTCTCCAAAACCCTAATTGTATTTTTCTTTCTGATGAATTTCAGCTTTGCTGGCTATGTTTTACAATTCCTGATCTATTCTCAGGAGTTTGAGTTTCTGCCGGCTTATTATCTGATTATTCCAGCTTTAATTATTGCCACTTTTTTTACGATTTTCATGATTCATTGCCTGGATCAGGTCATTCCACCCAAATATAAAAAGAATAATGTCAATTTGCTCGGCCGTCTGGCAACGATTTCAAGTGGCAATGCCCGCCCTGGATTTTCTGCTCAAGCGCGGGTTCGAGATGAATATGGACAACTGCATTATGTACAGGTAGAACCGGAATTTGGTGAACTGGGTTTTCAATCGCAAATTATTTTAATTCGCACCCGAAAATCTCATTATATTGCCAAAAAAATCTGCGACTCTAACCAGCTGTTTAGCCTGAACCTAGATTAGCGATTTTAAAGTCTGCATAGCATTAAAAAATCCCGACTCAAATCGGGATTTTTACATGATGGAATTTATTTTTTGAGAAGCCCTGAGACCATATTCAAGACATTTTGAATATCATTATTGGCTTCCTGCTTACTGGTCTGTTCACCCTGTGGCGTAAGTGAGTCAATAATCTGCGGCAAAACTTGTGAAATTGCACTATACACATCCTGTTTAGGCGCATGAGTTTGCTGTGCAACTTCTTCAATTTCCTGATCATCAAACAGATTTTGTACCTGCTGCGGATCGACATTGGCATTTTCACCCGGGCCAGTCGACACCCAGTCATCAACCTGACTATTCAACCCCTGTCCTTTAAGCTTATCCAATGCACCCTGTAAACCACCCTGTTTTTGAATCCAGGCCAGTACCAGAGGTAGCACCGCAATCAATAAGGTTTTGCCAGTCGAACCTCCTCCCAATCCTGAACGGGGTTGAGCAGTACTTTGACGATTTACCCCACCTAACTGACTGAGAACTGAACCTAAAATTGCACCCAAACCATTTTGTCGGGTCTGCTGGCCGGCTTGATTCTGCTGATTCTGATTGTGTTGACTCTGATCTTGTTGAGTCTGAGATTTATTCAAATGACCTAGTACCGATCCCAGGATATCTGCCAGACCACCCTGCTGTGAAGATTGCTTTTGAGACTGCCCGCCACCCAATGCCTGCTTGGCCAATATTTCCACGATATTACTCAGATTCGTCATGCTCTATATCCTGTATGCATCATAGTTACAGAATACGGTCTGTCCTCATATTGTCTAGGCAGGATTGTGTTAATATTTGCAATTAAGCAGGCATAGGCTTACCAGCGAAATTTATCCCAGTTTTCCGGATTGGCCCAGAACTTGGAATTAAACCAGTCGGGCACATGCTTATAGGTTAAAATATTAAACTGCCACAGCGCAAAATCCGCCCCGTGCGTGGTCTTGTCAATCAGCTGGGTAAATCCCAAAGCTCTCAATAGTTTTTCATCTTGCAGCCGACTGATCACCACCAGACGTTTAGCAAATAAATCACGCAATTTCACCAAGATTCGACTCATGATCTGTTCAGACAAATGTTCGGTTTCTATCGTATCCAGCATTACCACAGCCAGGTCATAACGTTGCTGAAAAGGCAGATTTAAAAAGCCAGATACGCTAAAATAGTGCCATTGAATAGATGGCTGAAACTGGACTTGCCTTAAGTCCTGCCCAATACAAATAGCAGTATGAATTGGCTGTTCCTGTGCGAAATCGTCTAGCATTGAAGTAATGACATTCTGCTCAGCCATAACTGCATCCTTATGATTTAAGTGAGTAATCTTTATGGAACTTCAGGGCATTTGCCATAAAATGCATGTCGGCCTCAAAGACCTTAGTGTAACTGATCAACAGATACAGCGGGCAAATGTTGAGTATAAATTAATTCTGGATCGTGCAGAAATCGATCTTCCGTTTAATTTAGGCCAAGACATCGAGATTGAATGGACGGGGAAGATTTATTGCGTATCTTGTGGCAATAAAACCTCAAAATCTTTCTCGCAAGGTCACTGTTTTAAATGTTTTAAGACCAATGCTTCATGTGATATGTGCATCATGAAGCCAGAAACCTGTCATTATCATTTAGGCACTTGCCGCGAAGATGAATTTGCCCAGAATGTCTGCTTTCAACCGCATATTGTCTATCTAGCCAATTCCAGTGCATTGAAGGTCGGGATTACCCGTACCAGCCAAATGCCGACCCGCTGGCTGGATCAGGGCGCAACCCAAGCCCTGCCGATTATGAAAGTTGGCTCACGTCGCCTCTCTGGCAAATTGGAAGTCATGTTTGGTACGCAGGTCGCAGACAAAACAGACTGGCGCAAGCTGCTCAAAGGTGAAGCAGAACCACTGAATCTGATTGAAGTCCGTGAACAGCTGTTAGAAGAATTTGCACCTAAAATTCAAAGCATTCGTGAAGAATTTAATCAGAATCTTGAGTTTAATGAAAATATTGAAGTGCTTGAGCAGGAATTGGCACGCGAGTTTATTTATCCGGTCGAGCAATATCCAGAAAAGATTAAATCACATAATCTGGATAAAACTCCGGTGATTCGTGGCAAATTACAGGGTATTAAAGGTCAGTATTTAATTCTGGATACCGGTGTAATCAATATGCGTAAATATACCGGTTATGAACTGATTATTCGTGCTTAAACCCTCATTTGGCTAGAGCATAAAAAAACCAGCCCGCAGGCTGGTTTTTTTATTCAAGATCGTCTTATTTGATTTTTGCCTGAGATTTCAGGTAGCGCGTATAGTCATCAAATTCTTGCTGACCACGAAGTTGCTGATACAACTTCACCAACTCACTACGTTGCTCTGCACTCAATACATCCACCGGGTTTTTCTTTACTTCTGATACCGCAACCACGACCAGCTCATTTGGCATTTTCGCTGTGGTCACTGACCAATGGCCTGCTTTTGGTGTCGGAAGACTAAAAGCGGCACGTTGTACATCACGTTTTAGCAAACCTTCAGCACGGGTATACACGCCAGCATCTTCAAAAATCAAAGCACCTTTGGCGACTGATGCAGCAGGTTTGGTTTTGAACTCATCCAGAGCTTTCTGAATTTTTGCTTTTGCCAAAGCAGCGGCTTTGTCTTCAATCAATTGAGCCTGAACACGCGGTTTCGCTTCTGCCAGTGTTTGTTCACCAGCTGCATGATAGTCACGCACCTTGATCCAGGCCACATCACCATTGGCCAACTGAATGCTTGATGAAGCATTACGATCACCATTTTTGACATCATCATTAAACAGTTTGACTTTAAGGTTGGCATCGCTCAACACTGGGTCACGGGTTGAAAGTTTTACTCCTTGGGCTTTCTGAACCTGCACGCCTTTCACTTCTTGTGTAACAACCTCCAGAGAATCACTTCCCACCACCATATCATTCAAGCTATTCACCGTATCGGAGAATGCATTGGATTTTTTAGCAGTCAAAACCTCTTCAGATAAACGTGCTTTTTGTGACTCAAAAGATGGCACAGCCACATCAGGTGATTGCACAGAAATAATATGATAGCCATAATCTGTTTTCACAGGAGCAGAGACCTGACCTGATTTTAAAGAGCTAACAGTCTGGTCAAATGTGCTACCAAATACGCCAGTTTCATAAACTGCAATTGCTCCGCCTTTAGACTTGGATTCAGGATCTTCAGAATATTGTGCTGCAGCCTGTGCAAAAGTGTTACCGGCTTTAATTTTCGCTGCCACTTCTGCAGCCAGTTTTTGTGCTTCAGCATCACTACGACTGTCCGCCGTAATCAAAATATGCTTCACCTCTGGTTTAACTGCCTGTTTTTGTGTCGCAACAAAGGCTGTATACGCTTCCTGAAGTTCAGCATCTGTCACTGCCAAACCCTGTACTTGAATATCACTTGGCTTCAACACCACATAGTCTATATCTACACTGGTCGGCTGTGTAAACGATGCCTTGTGCTGTTCATAATAGGCAGCGACTTCAGCATCGCTGACTTTGACATCTTTTTTATAACTGTCCAGATTAATACTGGAAATATGAATATGACGTTGTTCAGTCTGTAAATCGGCAATTTGCTGCATTTCGACCGGACTCACCAGTGGATAGTCCAGGAATGTCGAAGACAGCATTTTCAGCGCATGATCTTTACGCAAACTTTCGACTAAAGCACGATTGGTCATGCCAATTGATTTAAGATAGTTCTCATATAAAGCATCAGAGAACTTACCATCTTGCTGGAAAGTCGGCTGCTGGGCAATCATCTGTACAATTTGCTGGTCACTCAGACTGATGCCTAATTCTTCTGCCTGTTGTAGCAATAAGGTACGTGAAACCAAAGTATCCATGGCTTTCTGGTCAATGAAGCTTTGATTCAGCAGAGTTTCATCGCCATTGGCATAACTGAGATATTGTTCTTTAAATGATTTCGTCAGTGACTCTAATTCTTTTTGAGATATTTCAGTTCCGTTCACGGATTTTGCCGCATCAGAGCTCCCGCCGCTAAAATATCCTTCAATACCTACAAGCGCTAACGGGGTCAAAAACAGAACGAGTAAAACTTTACCCAACCAACCCTTAATAACTTTACGAAAAGCTTCCATAAGTATTCCAATATTTTATTTGCAAAGGATTTTAACCGAAAATACCCATTGAATGAATGTGTTAATCATCACAATTTATTTTATCAATAAAAAACGCGCCAAAGAAGGCGCGTTTCATCGCTGGGTAAGCTTAAGCTACAGCGTCTTTTAAGCCTTTACCCGCTTTGAAGCTAGGCACTTTGCTTGCTTTGATCTCAAGAGTAGCGCCAGTCTGTGGGTTACGGCCAGTACGTGCAGCACGTTCTTTTACACCGAAAGTACCAAAACCGACCAAAGTAACTGTATCACCCGCTTTTAAAGCTTCAGTAACAGAAGCAATTGTAGCATCTAAAGCTTTACCTGCGTCAGCCTTAGATAATCCCCCTTTCTCTGCAATTGCATCAATTAATTCTGATTTATTCATGAAGATTACGTCCTCTTAATATCGTTTATTTAAGGTTCAAGAATTTGTTTAACATGCCATAACGCCTTTATAGCAATGCTTTAGGTATAAACGCAATACTTAAGAACCTCTTTTTTTTCAAAAAATATGCGAAAAAAACATTGAATAATAAATAAAGTCATTTTATTTGTGTTTTTTTCGACAATTCTTCCTGCATTTTTTCTTGTTCCGCAGTCAACTGATCAACTTTGGCATGTAACTGAAGGATTAAACGTTCCAAATGTTGTACATCCTTGAGTGTGACTAATCCTATACGATTCAATGAGTGATGAACAGAGTTGTCGATCAGCTTTTCCACTTTATCTTTGGTCTCTGTGACCGACTCTTTGGCCTTTTCTGAGACCTTTTCTACAGTTTGATCTGCAATATCTGCAGTTTTAGACTCCAGTTCTTCTCCAACCTTGACCAGTGAGTCAAACAGTTTATTGCCTTCTTCTTCGGCACGTGAAAATGCTCCCAGTCCAGCCAGCCAGATCTGTTTGGTGTATTTACGAAAATCAAGAGCCGATTTGCGCTCCGAGGCAGATTTGGACTTGGCTTTCATTGTTTTCTGGTTTAAAGCTTCAGCTGAGTCTTGTGCTGTTTTTGACTTGTCCATGTGCACGGCTCCTGTTTGTTTTCTGCGCAATTATTATAAATTATTCTACAAAATCACTGCATAATAGCAAATTTAGTACTTGATAGATTTGCTAAACTGTTCTACAAAGCAATTTATTTCAAGTCTAATTTGATTTAACCCTGAAATCTCTTCACAGGCAGGAAGCTTTTTCACTTTATATTTCAGGTAAGGATTGGTTGTATATGAGCGAATCGCAACAAAGTCAAAATCAACCGCATTTGTTGCTTACGATGACGTTAATTGTTTTAGAAACAATATTTACCTTCATTCTCAAGCATGATCGTGTCGTTGCATTACAAGCCAAGAAGTTTGTAGATGAAAATATCTCGATTAAAATCAATAGCTATATTCCATATTTCGACTTTTATGTGCAATTCACCACAAATGGTCTTTTATTTGACCATAAAGCACCGGGTCGCATTGTAGATCTGGATGTGCGTACCACACTTCCCGATCTGATCAAAATTTTTATTTTTGGCAATCGTCGTAGCATTCGTAGTATGCGCATTGATGGTCATCAGGTTTTGAAAGACGAATTTCGTGATTTATTAACCGTATTCAGCTTGCCAAAAGTATTAGCCGACTGGAAACACTGGCTGTCTGAAACACCCACTGATGAAACGGAAATTATTGCGTCCAAAAAGCGTATAGCACCACTCTTAAAGAAAATTGAAGAGCAGCGTTCCAAGATCAATACCTTGCAAGTAGAAGTCAAACAGTATAAAAACCGCCTGAAACGGATCGAACGCCGTCAAAAGCGCATTAATATTGTTTTTGGCCTGAGTAGCATACTTTTGATTACGTTATTAGTGTATAATTGGCTCAGTATCTAAATCTTTCATTATGAAAAAATTAAATCCCACTAAGGTCTACTAAAAATAACTTGACTAATTTAGTCGGGATTCTTAAAATCGATACATCTAGTCTAACCATGTGTATCGAATCATGCGCCTAACCACTCGCGGTCGCTACGCTGTGACTGCTCTACTTGATCTAGCTTTGCAGCCTTCTGAAAAAACGATTACGCTCGCCGAAATTGCGGCACGTCAAACTATTTCTGTTGCGTATCTTGAGCAGTTATTTGCGAAACTCAAGCGCCATGGCTTAGTTTCAAGTGTTCGTGGAGCAAATGGTGGATACCATTTAGCACGTAATGCAGATGAAATTACTGTGTTAGCAATTATCGAAGCTGTAAACGAAACAGTTGATGCGACTCGCTGTGACCATAAAGGCAACTGCCAGAATGGTGCGATGTGCTTGACTCATGATTTATGGCAGGAACTCTCCCACCACATTGCCGATTATTTAGCAAAAATCTCGCTTGCTGATCTGGTTGCACGTGACAATGTACAAACAGTGTCATTACGCCAAAATTCAGCATCCTTTGATTCAGCCCTTTTATCGGTTACAGGTATTTGACATGAAACGTCCGATTTATCTTGATTATGCAGCTACGACTCCGGTAGATCCTCAGGTTGCTGAACGTATGATGGAATGTTTAACATTCGAAGGTACCTTCGGTAATGCTGCATCTCGTTCACATGCTTATGGCTGGCAAGCAGAAGAAAAAGTTGAATATGCACGTGAACAGGTCGCTAATTTAATTAAAGCTGATCCACGTGAAATCGTATGGACTTCAGGTGCAACCGAATCAGACAACCTTGCGCTTAAAGGTGTGGCTCATTTCTATGCATCGAAAGGTAAACATATCATTACCTCTAAGATCGAACACAAGGCAATTTTAGATACGTGCCGTGAGTTAGAGTCTGAAGGTTTTGAGATTACCTATATTGAACCACAACCTCAAACCGGTTTAATTACTCCGGAAATGGTTCAAGCAGAAATTCGTCCAGATACGATTCTGGTTTCACTGATGATGGTGAACAACGAAATCGGTACGGTTACTGATGTTGCAGCGATTGGTGAAATCACTCGTGCCAACAAAATTTTCTTCCATGTCGATGCAGCACAAGCGGCAGGTAAAGTTGAAATTGATCTTTCAACTTTAAAAGTAGACCTGATGAGCTTCTCTGCGCACAAGATCTACGGCCCTAAAGGTATTGGTGCCCTGTTTGTACGTCGTAGCCCACGTGTACGCCTAAAAGCTGAAATGCATGGTGGCGGTCATGAACGTGGTATGCGTTCAGGTACGCTGGCAACGCATCAAATCGTGGGGATGGGTGAAGCATTCGAACTTGCAGGCAAGAATCTGGAAGCTGAACAAACCCGCTTACGTGTACTTCGCGACAAGCTTTGGAATGGCGTACAAGACCTTGAACAGGTGTTCTTGAATGGTCATCCTACACAAAACGTAGCGAACTACTTGAATATCAGCTTCAACTTTGTTGAAGGTGAATCACTGATGATGGCCTTGAAAGATGCTGCGGTATCTTCAGGTTCAGCATGTACCTCTGCAACACTTGAACCCTCTTATGTACTTCGTGCATTGGGTCTTTCAGACGAGCTTGCACACAGTTCGATCCGCTTCAGCTTTGGTAAATACACCACTGAAGAAGATATCGACCATGTATTGAGTATCACTAAAGCTGCTGTTGAGAAGTTACGTGAACTTTCTCCGCTTTGGGATATGTATAAAGAAGGTATCGACCTTTCTAAAGTTGAATGGGCTGAGCACTAATCTTCATTCTGAGATAGTGACCAATCGGTTGCTATCTCATTGAGAAAAGTTTTTTAACCCCCATATTTAATAATACTAAGGCTGACCCCGAGGTTTGGAGAAGCAACATGGCTTATAGCGAAAAAGTAATTGATCATTACGAAAACCCTCGTAATGTTGGCGTTTTAGATAAAAATGCTGAAAACGTTGGTACGGGTATGGTTGGTGCACCCGCATGTGGTGACGTGATGCGTTTACAGATTCAAGTCAACGATGCAGGCGTAATTGAAGAAGCACGTTTTAAAACCTATGGTTGTGGTTCAGCAATCGCATCAAGTTCTTTGGTGACTGAATGGCTCAAAGGTAAAACTTTGGATCAAGCTCAAGCAATCAAGAATATCGATATTGCAACTGAACTGGCACTTCCACCAGTAAAAGTACACTGCTCTGTTCTTGCAGAAGATGCAATCAAAGCAGCTGTAGAAGACTACCGTAACAAGAAAGTTAAAGCTTAATTGTTCCACGTTTTTAAATTTTAACGGAGTTTTCATGATCCATTTAACTGAAAATGCTGCAACTCATATCAGCAATTATTTAAAAAATCGCGGTAAGGGTGAAGGCATTCGCGTTGGTGTGAAAACTTCAGGCTGTTCTGGTCTGGCTTATGTACTCGAGTTCGTTGACGAAGTCGATACACATGACCAAGCATTTGAGCAGTTTGGGGTTAAAGTATTCATTGATCCGAAAAGTCTGGTTTATCTTGAAGGTATGGAGATGGACTATGTTAAAAACGGCTTGAACGAAGGCTTTGAATTTAACAACCCCAACAAAAAAGGCGAATGCGGTTGTGGTGAATCCTTCACTGTATAAACCCGGCAGTTATTCTCTTTTGACATTAAAACAGTGTGTTTCACACTGTTTTAATTGCATTTATACAGTTATTTTTGCACATTAATCGCGGACCCCATCTCCCATGAATCATTTTGAGCTGTTCAATCTTCCAGTAGCACTCGATATTGATTTGGCAACTTTAAAAACTGAATTTTTAAAGTTACAGCAACAATATCATCCCGATAAAGCTGAAGACAAAGATCAGGCCCTGATTAAATCAAGCGATATCAATCAGGCTTTTAAAGTTTTGTCAGCGGTCGATAGCCGTGCAGCGTATTTATTGTCCCTCAAGAAACAGGATTATCACTTAGATCAATCGATCAGTGATTTTGAATTCTTGCAGGACGCTCTGGAAATTCGTGAACAACTCGACGATGCCACCTCTGCTGAAGATTTAACTTCACTGAAAGTTGAAGTACAGCAATGGATTGACGGTCTGGTTCGTGAGTTTAAAATTGACTATACCGATGAAGACTGGGCTGAAGCACGCGATACAGTGCGTAAACTACGCTTCTTTGTTAAAGTCATGGCAGATATCGACAAGGCGGAAGACCGCTTCCTGGACGATGACAGCTTTGATCTTGATGATGATTTCTAATTTTTAGTATTTAATATTTAACGTGCAAAGGATGTAACACTATGGCTCTCTTGCAAATTGCAGAACCAGGTCAATCAAGTGCACCACATGAACACCGCATTGCGATTGGTATCGATTTAGGCACCACCCACTCTTTGGTTGCCACGGTTCTTTCAGGTAAAGCCAAAGTGCTGAATGACGAACAAGGTCGTGTGCTACTTCCTTCTATCGTGCATTATGCAGAACAGCAGACTCAATATGGTAATGAAGCCGCGCCTTTTATTACCAGCGATCCTAAAAATACCATCGTTTCAGTCAAGCGTTTCATGGGTCGCTCTCAAGCGGATATCAAATTCCAGCATCCTTATGCCTTGGTCGGCGAAGCGAATGAAATGCCGGCTTTTGAAACCGCACAAGGTCGTAAAACTCCGGTTGAAATTTCTGCAGAAATTTTAAAGCAGCTCAAAGATCGTGCTGAAGCAAGTCTGAAAAATCCGGTGAATGGTGCAGTGATTACCGTTCCAGCGTATTTTGATGAAGCACAGCGTCAGGCAACCCGAGATGCTGCCCAGCTTGCCGGTTTGAATGTTTTACGTTTATTGAATGAGCCAACCGCTGCTGCTGTGGCTTATGGCCTCGATCAGGAAAGCAACTTGAGTACAGATCGCAACTATGTGATTTATGACTTGGGTGGCGGTACTTTCGACGTTTCGATTTTGCGTTTTTCGCAAGGCGTGTTTGAAGTGCTTGCGACTGGTGGCCACACTGCCCTCGGTGGTGATGACCTGGACCGTTTAATTTTGAAATGGGCCAAGAAACAGCTAAACATCGAAACTTTAGATGATGCTGAATATGCACATTTTATTGTGGCAGCACGTAAGGCCAAAGAAGCACTTTCAGATGCTGAAACTGTTCAGATTCAATTACTCGATCAAGTTTTAAGCCTTGACCGTTCAACCTTTGAAGAAATCATTAAAGTCGCTTTGGACAAAACCATCAGCGTATGTAAACGTGTGATGCGTGATGCCAAGCTTGAACTGGATGACATTCAAAATGTGGTTCTGGTGGGTGGCTCAACCCGTTCTTATGCCGTACAAAAAGCAGTTGGTGACGTATTTAGCCAAGAACCGCTGTGCACGATTAACCCGGATGAAGTGGTTGCCATTGGCGCATCGATTACAGCAAACCAACTGATTGGCAACTCGACTGATGGTTCCTTATTACTGGATGTTACCCCACTGTCTTTAGGTTTAGAAACCATGGGCGGACTGGTGGAACGTCTGATTTCACGTAATACTGCCATTCCTGTAGCACGTCGTCAGGAATTTACTACCTATCAAGATGGCCAGACTGCCATGTTGATCCATGTGGTTCAAGGTGAACGTGATCTGGTTGAACATTGTCGTAGTCTGGGTCGTTTTGTCTTGCATGGCATTCCACCAATGACAGCCGGTCAGGCACGTATCGAAGTGACTTTCCAGGTCGATGCTGATGGTTTGTTGATGGTATCTGCCAAAGAAACAACATCTGGCGTGCATGCGCAAATTGATATTAAGCCATCTTATGGCTTATCTGGTGAAGATACCGAGCGCCTGTTGCTTGACGGTTATAAATTTGCCGAGGAAGATAAAAATCTGCGTCATTTGAATGAAACCAAAGTTGAAGCCCAGCGTGAGCTGGAAGCACTGGTTCAGGCACTAAAAGTAGATGCCGCTCTGTTGACTGAAGAGCAACTGGCAGCACTGCAAACTGCACAGGCACAACTTGAAACCGAGCTTCAAGGTTCAGACATCAAAGCGATTGAATCTGCAGTTGAACAGCTTAAAATACATAGTGATGCTTTTGCAGCAGCACGTATGAATCAACATATTGATGCCGCTCTTAAGGGCACTAAACTCGACGACTGGTCAAACTCAAACTAATTTAAGGTAACGACTATGCCACGTATTAAAGTTCTTCCACATGCGCAGATTTGCCCCGAAGGTGCTGAGTTTGAAGTCGAACACAATGCCAACCTGTGCGAAAGCCTGCTCAAAAATGGCATTAAAATCGAACATGCCTGCGATATGTCAGCTGCATGTACAACGTGCCACGTTGTGGTACGTCAAGGCTTCGACAGCCTCGAAGAAATGGATGATGTAGAAGCAGATTTACTGGATCGCGCTTGGGGTCTGGAACCTGATTCGCGTCTTTCTTGTCAGGTCACACTGGTCGATGAAGATCTGGAAATTGAAATTCCAAAATACACCATCAATCACGCTTCGGAAAATCATTAAGATTTTTCTTGAAAGATCATATAAAAAACCACGCTTAGACGTGGTTTTTTATATTTATGAGAATGATTAGATTACTTTGGAGTCTTTGAGTGATTCAAATTCGTCTTGTGGCTGGAGATGCTCAATCACTTCATCTTCAAGTTTAAGCTTGACGATGCCCTGAGAGTTGGTCAATTTCTGCTGAGTTTCAATGCGTTTAATCATTTTTTCCAGTACATGAATCAATTCTGGATATTCAAAGTTTTGTACTTCGTCCAGATTGAGCAGTAAATGAAAGCCTTTATATTCATAGTCGAACCAACGTTGATACTCAACTTTCTGCGATGCATATTTTTCCATTAGCTGCCAGGTTCTTACCGGTGCTTTAATGCCTTTCAAGAAAATTGGTTTCTTCGGCGCACATAAATAATCATTTTTGATCAGATTATGAGTATCTTCTGAAATCAGGATTTCATCCACTTCAGCTGCACTCTGTAAGCGCGCTGCCAAGTTGGCATCTCGTCCTACAATGGTATAGGCCATCCGATGCGTCGCACCATAATTCCCGACGTGGCAATAACCGGTCGAAATACCCATACGGATATGCAGTGGCGGATAACCCATTTTAATCCAACGCTCACGCAGCAGTTTCATTTGCTGACGCATGGCAATCGCCATTTCCATACAGTTCTTGGCATCCTGCTCTACGCCTTCAGAGTTTGGATCACCAAAGAAAATCAGGATGGCATCACCCATAAATTTATCGACAGTCGCTTCATAATTTTTGGCGATTTCGGTCATATGCCGCAAATAATCATTGAGCAAGAATGCTAAATCATCTGGAATAAGCGTTTCAGACAGTTCTGTAAAGCCTTGAATATCCGAGAAGAAAATTGTTAACTTTTTACGTTTATATTCAATTTTCGCTTCAGATTCACCTTTCATGATGGATTGCCACAACTGCACAGGCGCATAACGACTCAGCTGATTGGCAAATTCCATATAACGGTTCATCTGTTCAAAATAATGATTTTTCTTCTGGGTCATATACTGCACACGACCACTTTGATAAAAACTTCCGACACCAAAATAGGTAATCAGGCAGATGAAGCCTAAAACCGTCAGTTCACTGCTGGTCGGTTCAAAATAAGTCCCAAAACCAAAGACCAGAATATTGGCCAGATAAAAAACGGTGATCCCGACCAGACTGGCCAGAGAAGCCATCATCAATGAAATTTTATTACTGATTGCGGTATAGAGTATTGCCACCAAACCCAGCAAGGACAATACCAGATCCAGCTGTACTGCGGCTAAAACCACTACAATGACAATAACATCAATCAGAAAAAGAACATTGCGCCGAATACGATAATCATGGCGATAGATTAACCAGCGCGACAGTTTCGAGCTAATCAATAAAATCAGGAATAAAAATACAGGAACAAAGAGCTGATACTGGGTATCCGGTTCAGTGTAATGAAAGACGACCAGAACCAGAGACAGCATGATATAGCCCATCAAGCGATGAAAATATTCAAACTGTTGTGGTTCTTTTTGAATCCAGTCGTCTAATTGCATTCAGTCACTCCCTGAAATCCGCAATCGTTCATAGATCTCGGAATACTTGGGGCTAATCAGTCCATACGCCAGTCAAATGGCATATCACCTTGACCACGTAGCGCCAGCATGAGTGTTTGACGCATATGTGCCAATACTTCACTGCTATAAGGAACAGTTGGTGTACCCCAAACAGGCTTCGGCCATGCTACATCGTTCTGATAACGAACTACATGATGAAAATGCAATTGCGGAACCATATTGCCTAATGCCGCGACATTCATTTTATCCGCACGGAAAACACGTGCCAGCTGGCTTGATAACCAGCTTGATTCACGTAAAAACTGCTCTTGGTCAGCTTGGCTCAATTCATATAATTCAGAGACACCCGGCACACGTGGAATTAGGATCAGCCAGGGAAATTGCATATCATTCATCAAACGACATGTTGACAAAGGAAAGTCGCCTACAAAAAAAGTATCTTGAGCAAGTTGTGGATGCAAACTAAACATATCTTTATAAATGATGCAAAATTAGAATGATGGCTAATACTAACATATCCAACCGAAGCTGAATATTGAAAGCAATGTGTTTAAAGACAAATTCTCATGATTTGTTGCAAGGCGCATCACGAGAATTTGTTCGAACATTTCATTAAAAAATCTGGTTTATCATTCCTGAAAATTTCAATGAAAATGAAATGTATCATGAAGTTTTAAACTGATTTAGTCTAAATCAAATTAGCCCACTTCTTTCAATAGACTGTCCAGCAAATCCTGAATAAACTGAATCCGCTTTTGGTAATCTTCCAGCATGACCATGACCTTAAGACGTTGCCCGCCATTCATCCGGAAATAGGTTGGATGTTTCTGCATCATCTGGATAATGGTCATGGCCTGAACCGGGGTATCTGGCGCGAATTCCACATGCCCACCTTGAGCACTAATATCAATTTTGGTGATGCCAAGCTGCTCGGCTTTGAGACGAATCTGATGTACGGCAAAGAGCTGTTTGACCGGTTGTGGCGGTATGCCAAAACGGTCGATCAATTCCATCCGGATATTGTCCAGCTTCTCCTGAGTATCAGTATTACTGATACGCTTATAGAACAACAGACGCTGATGCACATCTCCGAGATAATCATCCGGAATGAGCGCTGGCATATGCAGGGTAATTTCTGCAGTCAGTGACAAGGGTGCATCGAAATTTGGAGTTTTGCCTTTTTGAATGGCTTTGGTGGCTTTTTCCAGCATTTCCATATACAGGCTATAACCAATCGCCTGCATTGAACCGCTCTGCTGTTCACCGAGTAATTCACCTGCCCCGCGAATTTCCAGATCTTCGGTGGCCAGCATAAATCCGGCTCCCAAGGTCGAAGCACGCTGGATCGCATCCAGACGTTTTTCGGCATCGCCTTTTAAGGCTTTTAAAGACGGCACCATTAAATAGGCATAGGCCTGATGATGCGAGCGCCCGACTCGGCCACGGAGCTGATGTAATTGTGCCAGGCCCAGTTTGTCAGCACGTTCAATCAAAATGGTATTGGCATTTGGGACATCAATCCCGGTTTCAATAATGGTCGAACAGACCAGAACATTGTATTCCTTGTGATAGAACTGCTGCATCACCTGCTCCAGTTCACGTTCACGCATCTGGCCATGTGCCACAATCACCCGGGCTTCCGGCACCAATGTACGGATATGCTCGGCGGCACGGTCAATCGTATCGACTTCATTGTGCAGAAAATAGACCTGACCACCACGCAACAGTTCACGCAGAATCGCTTCTTTAATGGTGTCATCGGTATGTTCTTGCACAAAGGTTTTCACCGCAAGACGGCGTGCCGGCGGTGTGGCAATAATCGATAGATCACGCATGCCACTAAAGGCCATATTTAGTGTACGCGGAATTGGAGTGGCTGTCAGGGTCAACATATCCACATCGGCACGCATCGCCTTGATCCGCTCCTTGTCACGTACTCCAAAGCGATGTTCTTCATCGACAATCATCAGGCCAAGATTTTTAAACTGGACATTTTCCTGCAAAATTTTATGCGTACCAATCACGATATCCACTTTGCCTTCAATCAGGTCGTCAATGGTCTTGGTATGTGCTTTGGAAGAACCGAAACGTGACAGCACTTCAATCCGGACCGGCCAATCGGCAAAGCGGTCTTTGAATGAATCATAGTGCTGCTGTGCCAGCAAGGTGGTTGGCACCAGAATCGCCACCTGCCGGTTATTCTGTACCGCAACAAATGCAGCACGCATCGCCACTTCCGTTTTACCAAAGCCGACATCACCACAGACCAGTCGATCCATCGGTTTGGCTTGTTGCATGTCATGCAGCGTGGCTTCAATCGCATTGGCCTGATCCAGCGTTTCTTCATAGGCAAAGCCACTGGCAAACTGCATATACAGACTTTGATCAATTTCAAAACTGATGCCGGGTTTAGAGACACGGCGTGCCTGAATATGCAGCAACTCGGCCGCAACATCATGAATCTGTTCCAGCGCTTTATGTTTGGCTTTATTCCATGCATCTGTCCCGAGCTTATGCAATGGTGCCAGATCCGGATCACCACCGCTATATCGGCTGATTAAATGCAGATTGGTCACCGGCACATAGACTTTGGCCGCATCGGCATAATCCAGCTGCAAGAATTCATGATCCTGATCATCAATACTTAAGGTGACCAGACCGGCATAACGCCCAACTCCATAATCAATATGCACCACAGGCGCGCCCATGGTCAGTTCAGTCAGACTGCGAATCAGAAATTCTTCTGAAACTTCCTGCTGACGTTTACGGCGGCGTTGTACCACGCGATGTTCATAGAGCTGGTTTTCAGAAATGATGCTGACACGATCGGTCAGCACCAGACCACGCTCTAATGGCGCATTGGTAATCGCAATCGCATACAGGGAGGTGATAAAGCTCTCAAAGTTATCAACCGTCGGAATATCACCCAGACTTGGTCGTAACGCATCTTTTAAGCTTTCACGGCGTCCGGCACTCTCTGCCACCAGCAGAACCGGATGATTGGCCTGATCGATATATTTTTTGACTTCAATAAATGGTTTTTCACGTTTTGGATCGACAGGCAGACGTGGTGGCAACTGGGTATCGAGGTTCAATACGCCGGCTTTTTGGTCAAAAGGCGTTTGGGCGGCAATAATACGCGCAAATTGATTCAGCTGCTCCAGAACCTGATTGGTCTGAAAGAACAGGCTGTCTGGGGGGAGGATCGGCTGATCGATATTGTGACGGCGATCTTCATAACGGCGCACCACATCCTGCCAGAATTGGGTCAAACTCTCGTCTAAAGCCCGATCTGTAATGACAATGCCATTCTTAGGTAAGTACGAAATCAGCGAACTTTGACCTTGCATGGCCTCAGCACTGAAAAACAGCGGTAAATAAAACTCGATTCCCGGTGAAACAATGCCCTCCATCACATCCTGATAGATCGGATTTTTCTTTGGATTGGCAGTCGGGAAAAATTCGGCATAGCGGTCACGGAACGTCGCACGGCCTTCCTTGAGTGGAAATTCCTGTGCCGGCAATACGGTAAACTGTTGCAAACTTTGTGTGGTGCGCTGAGTTTCGGAATCGAAAAATTTCAGGCTTTCAATTTCATCATCAAACAGGTCAATCCGAATCGGTGCTTCCTGCCCCGAGGCATAAATATCCATGATACTGCCGCGTACCGCAAACTCACCCGGATCATAAACCGTATCGACCAGATGATAACCGGCCTGAATCAGCTTTTTCTTCTGTTGTTCCAGATCGAATTTCTGTCCGACGTGAATATCAAAATGTTCACCCAAAATCCATGAAGTCGGTGCGATACGCTGTGCCAAGGTTGAGGCAGAAAGTAACAGCACGCCAGTTTTTGGCATATTGGATAAAATCGCCAGACGTTCCGAGACAATATCCTGGTGCGGAGACAGGCGGTCATAAGGCAAAATTTCCCAATCTGGAAAAATCGTGGGTTTAATCCCATAAAATTCCAGTTCACTTTCCAGTTGACCCAAATGCTGGTTATTGCGTGCAATCACAATAAATAAACGCGATTGCTGCTGCACGATTTCTTTGAGCAACAATGCCGTCGAGGAACCTTGCAGATTGCCTAACCAGCGTTTCTCGCCTGCTTTGAGTTGTGGTAAATTGAGTTGGGAAATTTCTTGTTGGAACATGGATATAGCTTTAAAGTCTAAATAACCTGAGGCTTATACTAGCACGATGATCTCAGGATATTTTGTTATTTTTATGCAGTCTTGCCACATCCATACGCTTCGATTTCAAGCCACTTTTAACACTTATTTTTTCTCTCGCAGAAAGTTACGATAATAATCATTTAACTTCTTGAGGATCATTTTAAATTGCAGCAGGTTCTCTTCGGTATTTCCCAAAGTCACATTAAAACGCTGATGGGCAATTTCCAGATCAATCTTTTCATTGATCAGCATCGCGGTGTCGTATAAAGCTTTTAAATCATCAAACTGTTTTAGACGGCGATTGGACAAATATTCTAAGCGTGTGGCCAGTTCCTGATTTAAGTCAATGCCATCCACGATATAACCTGTGCCTTCGACATGCTGGATATTCTGCTCGTCTAAATATAGCTGTGCAGCAGTCGGTTTATTAGTTTTAAATAATGCACTAATTTTATCAAACATCGCCATTTACCCAGCCAAATAAAGTTCAGACCCTAGTCTAGATGAAAATGCCTCAAATCCACATATCGAACTTGAGGCAAATTGTCAAAATCACAACGATCAGTTGATTTGAGCTGTTTCAAGACAATTTATGCTATCAAGAAACCTGTTCGAGCTGACTCTCTGCTACAGGTATTTCAGACACCAGATTTTCAAATGCAAAGATTTCTTCTAATTGCGTTGCGCTTAATAAACCGAGTTCCAATACCACTTGCGGCACGGTTTTATTTTCACGCATACATTGTTTACCAATTTCATCACATTTGGCATGCCCCAGAATCGGCTCAAGTAAGGTCACAATCCCGACACTGCGCATGACCGAACTTAAACAGATTTCTTCATTGGCCTGAATGCCAGCAATACATTTCTGATTCAGGGTTTGCATGCCTTGAGTCAACAATTGAATCGACTCATTCATGGTCAGGGCAATCACAGGTTCCATCACATTCAGTTGTAACTGCCCAGCTTCCGCTGCCATAGTAATGGTCAAATCATTACCGATGACCCGGAAGGCAATCTGATTGACCACTTCCGGAATGACCGGATTGATTTTTGCTGGCATAATCGATGAGCCTGCCTGTAATTCCGGTAAGCGAATTTCAGCCAGACCTGTACGTGGTCCCGAGCTAAGCAAGCGCAAGTCATTACAGATTTTGGACAGTTTCACTGCCAGGCGTTTTAAACTGCTCGACAAGATAATAAAGACACCACAATCACTGGTGGCCTCCACATAATCTTCTGCACCTTTTAAAGGCAGCCCCGTCAGGTGCGCCAAAGTTTCGACGACTCGCGTCGCATAACCTGGCGGCGTGTTTACCCCAGTCCCGATCGCTGTTGCACCTAAATTGACTTCCAGCAATAACTGGCGCATCTGCTCAATCAGTTTTAAATCTTCCTTTAATAAAGTCGCAAAAGCCCGGAATTCCTGCTCCATGGTCATCGGGACGGCATCTTGCAACTGGGTACGCCCCATCTTGATCACATACTGAAATTCGGCTGCCTTCGTATATAAACAGTCAATCAGTGCTTTCAGCACTGCCAATAATTCATTCAGGCTGCTATAAGTTGCCAAACGTAAAGCGGTTGGATAGACATCATTGGTCGATTGCGAAGTATTCACATGATCATTCGGATGCAGGATGTGATACTCACCTTTATGATGCCCCAAGATCTCTAAGGCGATATTGGCAATGACTTCATTGGCATTCATATTAATTGACGTACCAGCACCGCCCTGATAAGGATCAAGTGGAAAGGCTGCTTGCCAGTTTTCAGGATGCTGAATCAATTCATTACATGCTTTTTGAATCGCAGTACTGGTTTGCTCGGATATTTTTTGAAAATGCAGGTTGGTCTGTGCCGAAGCTTTTTTGACCTGGGCCAATGCACAAATAAAATGTGATTGTTGCCCTATCGCCAATCCTGAAATCTGGAAATTTTCGATGGCACGTAAAGTGTGAATCCCATAATAGCTATGCAACGGGATCTGTTTTTCCCCCAATAAGTCATGTTCAATGCGGGTCGGTTCGATTTGCAGCATATTGTCCACTAAAAAATACTCTTGGCGATGCACCGTATTTGGTGTGGTCTCAATATGAGCAAACAAATACAGAGCGAATAGGAGGACTTTAACCTAAATTTGCTAATATTTATTACCAATACAGTAAAGCTGTGAGTTTTGTAAGATCATGTAAATAAAAAGCTAAAATTTAAATCTTTTAATTGCTTATTCTAAATTAGCTTGTTTTGCCTCAATCCAATACTTTATCTCTCGCTGTTAAGTGGCTTAACTTTCCTTAAGTTCCATCTAGTTAAATTGGTATTTACAATAAACATACATAAAAGCTGTGTAAATGTTACAGAGTGTAATTTTTAAACCGTGCTTGAATCACTGCCTTGTGATCTCCGTACAAAAAATCATCTGGAACGATGGTTTCCATATTTACAGGATGCCCTGCCTATGACTTATTTAAATCCGACCCTGATTACCTTCATGTTTTATATTATCGCCATGATTGCAATCGGTTTATATGCTTACCGTGCAACCTCCAATTTTGATGAATATATTTTAGGTGGACGTAGTCTGGGCAGTGTCGTTACAGCTCTTTCCGCAGGTGCATCAGATATGAGTGGCTGGCTGCTGATGGGTCTTCCGGGCGCAATTTACCTGTCTGGCCTGTCAGAAGCCTGGATTGCCATCGGCCTGATTATCGGAGCGTGGCTAAACTGGTTACTGGTGGCAGGTCGTCTACGGGCGCATACCGAATACCAGAATAATGCCCTGACCCTGCCAGATTATTTCACCAGCCGTTTTTCCGACCGCAAACGCATTTTACGGGTCTTGTCTGCCTTGGTGATTCTGGTGTTCTTTGCAATTTATTGTGCCTCGGGCATGGTCGCAGGTGCACGCCTGTTTGAAAGCCTGTTCGGCTGGAATTACACCACGGCGCTTATCATCGGTGCGATGGCGACAATTTTATATGTGTGTATTGGTGGTTTTCTGGCAATCAGCTGGACGGATACTTTTCAGGCCGGTTTGATGATCTTCGCACTGTTGCTGACCCCGATCATTACCTTCCTGGCCTTGGGTGACAATAGCCAGCAAGTGAGTGTCATCCTTGAATCTGCCCGTCCACATGCGTCCAGTATGCTTGAAGGCTTAAGCGTGGTGGCGATTATTTCCAGTCTGGCCTGGGGTTTGGGTTATTTTGGTCAACCACATATTTTAGTGCGCTTCATGGCAGCAGATTCAGTGAAGACCATTCCTGCTGCACGCCGTATTGGCATGACCTGGATGATTCTGTGTCTGGGCGGCGCAGTGGCAGCTGGTTATATCGGGATTGCCTATTTCACCGTTAATCCAACATTCGCCTCGGTGGTGAACCAGAACCCTGAAACCGTGTTTATGGAATTGACTAAAATCCTGTTTAATCCATGGATCGCTGGCATCGTACTTGCAGCTATCTTGGCGGCGATTATGAGCACCTTGAGCTGTCAGCTTCTGGTCTGTTCAACCACCCTGACTGAAGATTTATACAAGAGCTTCCTGCGCAAAAATGCCTCACAAAAAGAACTGATCTGGGTCGGTCGTGCTATGGTTTTAGTGATTGCGTTAATTGCGATTGCCTTGGCGATTAATCCGAACAGCAAGGTTTTAGGTCTGGTGGCTTATGCCTGGGCAGGCTTTGGTGCAGCATTTGGCCCCTTGATTATCTTGTCTCTGTTCTGGAAGCGTATGACCCTCAACGGCGCGATTGTCGGCATGCTGGTCGGTGCGGTGACGGTAATCGTCTGGAAAAACTATATGGGTGATACCGGCCTGTACGAGATTATTCCCGGTTTTATTCTGGCTACCCTGAGTATCGTGATTGTCAGCTTACTGGATAAGGCACCGAGTGATGATGTGGTACATCGTTTTGAAATGGCCAAAGCTGAATATCAAAAAGAAATGGCTGAAATGAAAAAATAGTCTGGATATTCAATACAATAAAAGAGACTTTCAAGTCCCTTTTATTGTTTTTTAGATTAGTCGTTAATAAGCTACAAATTATTTAGATTTTCCCGGTATTTTTAGATGGATCTGCTGACTTTCTTTAATCACCTCCATCACCGGATAACTGCGTGTTTCCTTGATCCCGGGCAGTTGCCACAAGATTTGCCCGGAAATTTTACGGAATTCATCCATATTGGCGCAGCGGATTTTTACCACGAAATCGAAACCACCACTGATCATATGACATTCAATAATTTCTGGAATCTGCCGGACTGCATGGGAAAACTCATCTAAAACATTCGGTGTGGTTTTATCCAGTAAAATCTCTACAAAAACCACAAAAGCGTTATTGAGCAGATTTGGATTCAGACGGGCTTCGTAGCCCAGAATATAGCCTTCTTTGCTCAGTTTCTGCACCCGCGCCAGTGCCGCGGTCGGCGATAAATTTACCAGTTCAGCCAGTTTAATATTGGATAATTTGGCATCGGATTGTAATAAACTCAGGATACGAATATCTATACGGTCTAGGCTTAAATAAGGAGGCTGCATTAGAATTATTCTCTAAAAAATGTAAAAACTATAGTGAGATATTCGTCAAATATTCTGTGATTATAGATTAAAACTCGTTAGCCCCGCTAGATCTGATTGCAGCAGTACAGGATGTCACTATGCCGACCACACTAAGCCCCACCTATGGTTCAGATGCCATGAAGCAGCCAAATTATATCGCCGAATTCAAAGATAAAAATGAATACGAACAACGTATCAACACTGCATGGCGCCGTGCGGAAACTGAATGCGTCGAAGAACTCTTGCTGCATAGTGAAATTTCCTCCGAACTCAGCGACAAGATTCAAGCGCTTGCCTTTGATCTGGCGCATTCCTTGCGTGAACGTAAAAATTCAGGCGGTAAAGCGGGCATCGTACAAGGATTATTACAGGAATTTTCCCTATCTTCTCAGGAAGGCATTGCCCTGATGTGTCTGGCCGAAGCCTTGCTGCGTATTCCAGACAAAGCCACGCGTGACCTGCTGATCCGCGACAAGATCAATCAGGGCAACTGGAAAGAACATCTCGGTCAAAGCCAGCTGATGTTTGTCAATGCCGCAGCCTGGGGCTTGATGCTGACGGGTAAATTAATGGAAACCCCACAGCAAAAAAGCCTGTCCAGTTTATTAACCGGCCTGTTGGCGCGCAGTGGTCGCGGCATTATCCGTAAGGCCGTCGATGTTGCCATGCGCATGATGGGCGAACAGTTTGTGACGGGTGAAACCATTGATGAGGCGCTGAAAAATGCAGAACGTCTGGAAGAAAAAGGCTTTCGTTATTCCTATGACATGCTTGGTGAAGCAGCACTGACCGATCCGGATGCGGAACGCTATTATCAGGATTATCAGCAAGCGATTCATGCCATCGGGCAAGCCTCGCAGGATAAAGACGTTTATGATGGCCCGGGCATTTCCATCAAACTCTCTGCCCTGCATCCGCGTTATCAGCGCGCACAGATGGATCGTGTACATGATGAACTGTATGGAAAAATGCTTAAACTCGCGGTCTTGGCGAAACAGTACAATATCGGTTTAAACATTGATGCCGAAGAAACTGACCGTCTGGAAATTTCCTTGCAACTGCTTGAACGCCTGTGTTTTGAGCCGCAATTACAAGACTGGAAAGGCATTGGCTTTGTGATTCAAGCCTATCAAAAACGCTGTTTCTATGTGGTAGATTATATTGTTGATCTGGCCAAACGTAGTCAGAAACGCCTGATGATTCGTCTGGTCAAAGGTGCCTATTGGGACAGCGAGATCAAGAAAGCACAGATTGAAGGCATGTCGGACTATCCGGTATTCACTCGTAAGGTGCATACCGATCTATCTTATATCGCCTGTGCGCGTAAATTATTGGCTGAACCGGATTATATCTATCCGCAATTTGCCACCCATAATGCACAAACGGTGGCCACGATTTACCAACTGGCGCAACCTGAGCAGTATTATGCGGGTCAATATGAATTCCAGTGTCTGCATGGCATGGGCGAACCCTTGTATGAAAATGTGGTGGGCGACAAATCGGCGAATAAACTCGGTGTCCCTTGTCGCATTTATGCGCCAGTCGGCAATCATGAAACCTTATTGGCTTATCTGGTGCGTCGTTTGCTGGAAAATGGCGCAAATACGTCTTTTGTCAACCGGATTGCCGACAAAACCCTAAATATCGAAGATTTGATTGAGAATCCACAACAAACGATTTTAAAAGCTGCACAGCAGGAAGTCATGATCGGTGCCAAGCATCCGCATATTCCTTATCCGCAAGATCTGTATGGCACACGTATTAATTCATCGGGTCTGGATCTGGCCAATGATGCAGAGCTGAGCGCCTTAAATGAAGTCGTTGCCAGTCTGACCCATACACAATTCCAGGCAGCAGCCATGGGAACGGCGTTTACAGTGAGCGATAGCAGCAATGCAGTGCAGATTATTAATCCGGCCCAACATCAGGATGTAGTCGGTACAGTCTATGAAGCGACTCAGGAACAGGCTGAAATTGCCTTGACCCAGGCCGTCACTGCACAAGCTTTCTGGGCCAATCTGCCGAAAAATGAGCGCGCAGCCTGCCTGAATAAAGCCGCGGATCTGATGGAACAGCGTTTGCTGACACTGATGGTGATTCTGTCCCGTGAAGCTGGCAAAACCTATGCCAATGCCATTGCCGAGGTCCGGGAGGCGGTAGATTTCTTGCGCTACTATGCCGGTCAGATGTTGGATTTAGCTGAAAATACACAGATTCAACCTTTGGGTACCGTGCTGTGTATCAGTCCATGGAACTTCCCGTTGGCAATTTTTACCGGCCAGATTTCAGCAGCGCTGGTCGCGGGCAATACCGTCATCGCCAAACCGGCAGAACAGACCCCGCTGATTGCTGCACAAGCGGTGCAGATTTTATGGGAAGCTGGCATTCCGCAAGACGTCTTACAGCTCTTGCCGGGTCAAGGTGAAAGCATTGGTGCGCAGCTCAGTGCAGATTCACGCATTCAGGGTATCATGTTTACCGGCTCAACCGAGGTCGCCCATATTCTGCAAAAAACTGTAGCAGAACGTCTGAACCAGTTTGGCGAAAGTGTGACCCTGATTGCTGAAACCGGCGGTCAAAATGCCATGATTGTCGATTCATCTGCATTAACTGAGCAAGTGGTGCTTGATGTGGTTAATTCTGCCTATGACAGTGCCGGCCAGCGTTGTTCTGCTTTGCGTGTGCTCTGTGTGCAAGAAGATAACCTGGATGCTGTGCGCACGATGCTCAAAGGTGCCATGCAGCAGTTAAGAGTCGGCAATCCGATTTTATTAAAAACCGATATTGGTCCGGTGATTGATCTTGAGGCCCAGCAAAATATTCAGACGCATATTCAGCAGATGCGCAGCAAAGGTCACAAAGTCCATCAACTGATGTTTGACCAAGATGAGACTGAATTAACCCAAGGCACCTTTATTCCGCCAACATTGATTGAACTTCCAAACCTGAACGATCTGGAGCGTGAAGTCTTTGGTCCGGTGCTGCATCTGATCAGCTATAAATATGGTGAACTGGAACAGTTATTGGAACAGATCAACAGCAAAGGCTATGGTCTGACCATGGGCTTACACACACGTATTGATGAAACCATACAAACCGTGATTGCGCGAGCAGAAGTCGGTAA
Source organism: Acinetobacter sp. YH12200 (assembly GCF_013418175.1). Lineage (NCBI taxonomy): Bacteria > Pseudomonadati > Pseudomonadota > Gammaproteobacteria > Moraxellales > Moraxellaceae > Acinetobacter > Acinetobacter sp. YH12200. The sequence goes on along the minus strand of NZ_VPCO01000013.1, from coordinate 23,404 downwards.
CTTGTATATCAACCGTAATATCGTCGGTGCAGTTGTGGGTGTTCAGCCTTTCGGTGGTGAAGGCTTGTCCGGTACTGGCCCTAAAGCTGGTGGGCCGCTTTACATCTACCGTTTAATGCAGCAGCTTTCCGAGAAGAAACTGGCGCAGCCTTATGCCATGCGATCTGATCAAGCCCCTATTGAACACAAACCAGTCCAGGAATTTAAGGCTTGGGCCTCTAAAACTTTCCCCACAATCTCCTTAAAAGCACCCAGCCAGATTGCGACCGGACAAAGCTTTAGTTTGCAAGGTCCAACCGGCGAAGAAAACCAGTACATGATCTTGCCACGTGAAAGTGTTCTATCTTTGGCGCACACCGAGCAAGACCAGATTCAGCAAATTTTGGCCATTTTATCGGTCGGCAGTCGCCCTGCAGTATTGGCTGAAAATACTTTTGTGCTGAAATATCTACAAACAATGCCAAAAGCAGTTGCTGCCCGATTCAAAGTGATTCAAGACATTGAAAGTGGGGAATTTGATGCTGTATTACATCATGGTGATGCTGCGGAATTGATTGATTTACAGAAGCGTATTGCGGCTCGAAAAGGCCCCATTGTAGGAATCACGCATTTAAACTCAGGCAATCATGACATTCCGGTGGAGCGATTGGTGCTTGAACGGGCCATTAGCATCAATACGGCAGCAGCCGGTGGCAATGCCAGTTTGATGACGATGAGTCATCTCTAAATTAATCGAATCATCTTGTCATTTTTCTGTTCATGATTTCCTCTTTACGGCCAAATTTTTCTCCTCAGAGGGTTTGGTCTTTTTTATGCAGTTTTTAAAGCCGCTCAGCCACAATAGGCTTAGGCAGATCAGCAATTATTTGCTACCATTTGCGCTTTAAAATATTTGCGACTTCTTACTGCATATGACTTCATCTTATCAGCAACAACTCGATGCCAAAATTGAACGCATCAGCGCTCAGTTTGCCGAATATCAACCACCTGCCCTCGAAGTATTCCAGTCTCCTGAAAAATATTTCCGCATGCGTGCTGAATTTCGGATCTGGCATACTGATGATGACATGTTCTATGCCATGTTTGAACGCAATGAGGATCAGCAGAAAAAAGTCATCCGTATTGATGAATTTCCGATTGCAGACCTGAATATCAATCAGTTGATGCCTAAATTGCTGCAAGCGCTTAAAGCCGATCCAGTATTATCGACACGCCTGTTTGAAGTACATTTTCTGGCGACCTTGAGTGGTCAGGTACTGGTTTCACTGATTTATCATCGCAAACTGGATGAAAGCTGGGAACCGGCAGCCAAGGTGCTAGCAGAACAGTTAAATATCAAGTTAATCGGTCGCAGCCGTGGCCAGAAATTCGTCCTGTCTGATGAATATGTGGTAGAAGAACTGTCGGTTTTTGATCGTAGCTACAAATATAAACAGATTGAAAGCAGCTTTACCCAGCCAAATGCGCAAGTCTGCCAAAAAATGCTGGAATGGGCATGTGATGCAGCAGAACAATCAGATAAAGACTTGCTGGAATTGTACTGTGGTAATGGTAACTTTACCCTGCCACTCTCGACCAAGTTCCGCCGTGTTCTGGCAACCGAGTTAGCCAAATCTTCAGTCTATGCGGCTGAGTGGAATATTGAGCAAAACCAGATTGAGAACATTCAGGTCGCGCGTCTTTCTGCAGAAGAGTTCACCCAAGCTTACAACGGCGAGCGTGTGTTCCGCCGCCTGCAAGAAGCCAATATTGATCTTGCGACTTATGACTTTGATACGGTATTTGTCGATCCACCGCGTGCCGGTATTGATGATGAAACGCTTAAACTATTACAGCGCTTCCAACGCATTATTTACATTTCTTGCAATCCAGACACATTGCATGACAATCTGAAACAGTTGTCTCAAACCCATAAAATCAGCAAATTCGCTATGTTTGATCAATTTCCATATACACACCATGTAGAAACGGGCGTATTGTTAGAAAGAAGATAAAGAATTTGTTTCAATTTATTTTCTTGTTACAAAAAAGGAGTTTTTCGAAATTCCTTTTTTTATATCTTAAATCATTAACTTAATAACAAATTATCATTTGTACAGCTAAAAATATCGTTAGCTCTTTGAGCTTCAATCGGAAATTCTAAAGACTAACTGCTGCTTTTATCACATAGGTCCTATTGCTTTATTTATTTAATTGGCTATATTTCACTCTATGTTAGGTTGTTGTATGAAGGCTCTATGAGTTTTTGGCAAAAGTTGTTTTCTGTGGAACAACACAATGAACACAAGAATCAGATTGCTTGTGTAGAAAATGATTGCTCTTTCAAGACAAATGAACAGCTTCTTGAAGCTTTGTCTAAAGCAACTGATGAAGAGATCATCATCGGAATCAAAAAGGTTCTTGTATCACGCGGCTATAGCCGTAAGGAACTGAATGAACTTCAACACTTGCCCTTGCAGTAATCGGCAAAGGCTCTAGCCTGATCAAAAAAAGCACTTGTGTAACCAGGTGCTTTTTTTATATCTGTCGCTTTAATTACATTGAAGAAGAACCAAACTTAGAGAGTTCAATTGTATAAATCCGACTACACAACCTTCTGCCTTCTGTTGAGTAATTGGTAATAAATCTGAACACTTCTTCCTCTCACTTTTTCTGATTTTATTGAAATGTAAAAGTTAGCTTAGGCTATTTATAGGTGTTGCTGAACAGATGTTCATCTGAATTCTGCCATACAGGTGATCAAGTCACTTGCTGCATACGCCTATTGCTTGTCTGCCTAAACTCAAGCAAAGCGTCGATTAATTTAGCAAAAGGCAGTACACTTGTTATTAAACTACAATGCTTTTTTAAATGGCTTAATTCTGATATGCAACAGACTAAACGGTTTCCCATAGGAGCGCACCTTATGGTTAAACATTTCGGTTATACCCATCATGGGATATACGCTGGACGTGGTCGTGTTATTCATTATTCGGGCTTTGCACATTTATTTAAGAAACGCCCCATTGAAATAACCTCTATTGAAAAATTCAGTCATGGCAAAGCGATTCATGTGCAACATTATGACTCAGCGAAATATAAAGGCCGTAAAGTTGTGCGTCGCATGCGTTCCAGAATGCATGAAAATAATTATCATCTGATTATCAATAATTGCGAACATCTGTGTACTTGGGCGATTACCGGCGTAGAAAGCAGCCCGCAAGTGATCTATATGATGAATCGCCTGACCACGATTGGTTATATCAGCTCGATGATGAGTTTCATGAACAGCATGTTCCTGACCCTGACCACGACGAGTTTTGCCTTGGCCTTGTACATCAAGAAGAAGCTTAGAGATAAAGCCAATCTGCGTTTGCAACAATACCGTGAATTGCAAGATCAGGCTAAAACGAAAGTGTCAGACCTGACTAATCTTAAACATCGTTAATTTAAAGCTCAGCCTGCCGATGATTTTTTGTTAGTAAGAAATTTTGAGTTCGGGTTTAAACTTTGATATTAAAAGGAACAGATCAGGTTAAATAACCTTTTTTGGCCTGAATCGCTTCAGGTAAACCTTTACCCAAAGAGCTTAAGGTTTCCCGCTCTACCAGTCGTACCATTGAATCGAGTGGCAGATCATTATCCTGTAGCCCAAAAGGCTCTTCTAGCTCAGCACTGAGCTCATCTAGGCCTAAGAGCATATAAGCAATCAACCCGACCAGAATCGGCGTCCACAGGCCCAGATTGGCCTGCAAACTAAAAGGCAAAATAAAACAGAACGAATACACTGCACGATGTAACAGTACCGAATAAGAAAATGGCAATGGCGTCGACAGTATCCGGTCACAACCGGCCTGAATATTGCCCAAGGCCACAGTATGCTGATTCAAATTGTTATAAATAATATCGCTGATGTTGCCCTGCTTATATTGCTGAACCAACTCCTTTTGCATCTGTTCCAGCACCCATTGTGAAGGATTGATTTGCACGAGCAACTGATCGAATGCCATATTTTCAAAATGCGTGGTTGTTTGGTAATGCTGAATACTTTGTACTTGCTGTCTGAGCCGGTCACGCAACAGATGGCTAAACAGCATCATGCGATATAACAAGACCTCGCGGGTCTGATCATCCAGCACATGGCTGTCCCGGCATAAATGACGTGTGGTGGCGATTAGCGCTCCCCAGAGCTTGCGCCCTTCCCACCAGCGCTCATAACATGCCGTATTTCTAAAGCTGAGAAAGATCGAAAGAATCACACCAAAAATGGTAAAGCCGATTGCGGGTACGGCAGGAAGATTCACAAAATGTGCCTGACTCAAATAGACCAGTAGGCCGGAAATAAAGACCACCAAGACTAAAGCCGGCAATACCTTAGGCAAAATTGTGCCCTGCCAGGCAAACAGTAAACCGATACTATTGTTTTTATCACGCACAATCATGGCATTTTCCCTGCTGTATTGAAAAAGCCCAACCGAAGTTGGGCTTTTAATATCTGATTTAAACCTGATTATTTGCCTGGCTTGAAACTGTCTTTCAAGTCAAGAATACGGTTAAATACTGGTTTCTTGCTATTATGATCGTATTGATCGGCAACGAAGTAACCTTCACGCTCAAACTGGAAGCGATCTTCCGGTTGAGCTTGCGCCAATGCCGGCTCAATCACGGCTTGAACCACCTTTAAGGATTCAGGGTTCAAGTTGGCCAGGAAGTCATCACCCACTTCAGGATCCGACTCAGTGAACAGACGTTCATAAATACGGACTTCGGCAGGCACACCTTTAGTCGCAGATACCCAGTGAACCACACCTTTCACCTTGCGGCCTTCAGGATTCTTACCCAAAGTTTCAGGATCAATCGAACATTTCAGCTCAACCACTTCACCATTTTCATCTTTAATGACTTCATCACATTTGATCACATAGGCATGACGTAAACGTACTTCACCACCTGGAATCAGACGTTTAAAGCCTTTTGGTGGTTCTTCCTCAAAGTCTTTACGGTCAATAAACAGCTCAGTGGTTAAAGGAATCACGCGCTCCCCCATATCCACGTTCGGATGACGTGAATGGGTCAGATCCATATCTGCTGGCAAGTTGCTTAAGGTCACTTTCAGTGGATTTAACACGGCCATACCACGCGCTGCAGTATTTTCCAGAGACTGGCGGATGCAATATTCCAGCATCGCGACATCCACAATACTGCCATCCACTTTCGATACACCGACACGCTGACAGAAATCACGCAGACCTTCAGGTGTAAAACCACGGCGACGCATACCGACTACGGTCGGCATACGTGGATCGTCCCAACCATTCACATGAGCACCTTCAACCAGTTTACGTAATTTACGTTTCGAGGTGATGGTGTAATCCACGTTCAAACGGCTAGATTCATACTGACGTGGCACAGATGGTGATTTAACCTTTGCCACCACCCAGTCATAGAACGGACGGTGATCCTGGAACTCTAATGTACAAAGCGAGTGAGTAATGCCTTCAATCGCATCAGACAATGGATGCGCATAGTCGTACATTGGATAAATTTTCCATGTATCGCCTGTCTGATGGTGCGCTGAATGCAAGATACGATACAAGATCGGATCACGCATATGTACGTTCGGTGAGGTCATATCGATTTTAGCGCGTAAAACAGCCTGACCTTCAGCATATTCACCGCTACGCATCTTCTCAAAACGTTCCAGATTCTCTGCAACAGTTGCATCACGTTGTGGCGAGTTCTTACCCGGCTCGACAAAGTTACCGCGGTTTAAACGGATGTCTTCGGGGCTTTGTAAATCCACATAGGCATCACCCTGTTCAATCAGCTGAACCGCCCATGTATAAAGTTGATCAAAATAGCTCGATGCATAGCGCGGCTCGCCCTCCCACTGGAAGCCCAACCATTTCACATCATTGGCAATACCATCAACATATTCCTGTTCTTCAGCATCCGGATTGGTATCATCAAAACGAAGATTACACACACCCTGGAATTCTTCAGCAATCCCAAAGTTCAAGCAAATTGCTTTCACATGGCCAATATGTAAGTAGCCATTTGGCTCAGGCGGAAAACGCGTGACGATCTGTTGGGTACGACCAGCGGCTAAATCATCCGTAATGACCTGACGTACAAAGTCCAAGCCCGGTTGTTGTTCTTGCTGCTGCACTGAATCGACTGCATTGTTCTTTTGGGTCGGGTTCTCGGGCAGAGATGTCACAACATCATTTGGCTTCATGATCAATCATTCACTTCTAAAGTTAAAAAGGGATTAACGAATATTTAATCGCACAGGTTGTACGCATATTCATTATCAAAGTTCCTTAGTTTAACTAGAGGTGAATAATCTCTCAACCGCTAACTATGGTATTTGATTTCAATTCACCCATTTTAAAAAATGAAAATACGGCGAGTTGCCTGAAACTAAAATATCAGTGCCTGTACAAGCAGTAAAATCATTAATTTACGCCAATTCAAAATAGGGTGCCTGATAGGGCAATATCTGAAATGCCTTGATAAATCAACGTATAAATAAGGTACTATTTTTATGCTTTTAACAAAGAAAATAATGTTTTTACTTGCCTAGTCGATTGTAGTTTGCTTATGCTTCACTCATTCAGAAAAAACCATGGCACTCGTCCATGATTAGGAGATTACACAATGAGTTTTCCTCAAGTCGAATTAAACACCAATAAAGGTCGTATTGTTCTTGAACTCAATGCTGAAAAAGCACCTAAAACAGTGGCTAACTTTTTAGAATATGTGCGTGACGGTTTTTATGACGGCGTAATTTTCCACCGTGTGATTGATGGTTTCATGATCCAGGGTGGTGGTATGGATGAAAACTTCAAAGAAAAAGCGACCCGTGATGCAATCGAAAATGAAGCAGACAATGGCTTAACTAACGATTTGGGCACAATTGCCATGGCGCGTACGCAAGCTCCACATTCTGCATCTGCTCAATTCTTCATTAACGTTGGCAACAACGCATTCCTTAACCATTCTGGTAAAACAGCACAAGGTTGGGGTTATGCAGTATTTGGTAAAGTGACTGACGGCATGGACATTGTCAACGAAATTAAAGGCGTTCGTACTGGCAACCGTGGCTACCATGCTGACGTTCCACTAGAAAATGTGGTAATTGAATCTGCAAAAATCATTTCTGAATAAAAAACGTCCTCTCCGTTCTTTATGAGTTTTAAAGCGATGCTTTAAAACGGTGTAATGGAAAATCCCTCATATAAATGAGGGATCTAGAGAGGAATAAAAGGAAAAGATTCGTGACCTATCTGTTTATCTCAGATTTACATTTGTCACCTGATCACCCTCGACTTGTTCGGGGGTTTTTAGATTTATTGACCAAATATCAAGATCAAAATACCCGATTGTATATTTTGGGTGACTGGTTCAATGCCTGGATCGGTGATGACTATACAGCCCCATGGCTGGACGAAATTATCACTGCCTTAAAACAGTTTATTCAGGCTGGCAATCAGGTATATTTTCAGGCAGGCAACCGGGATTTTGTTCTCGGCAGCAAGTTTTTAGCTCAATTTGGCGGAAAGCTGCTTCCTGAGATAGACCAACTGAACATTGCAAGAACACGTTTTCGCCTGGAACATGGTGATGCACTGTGTACCGATGACATCGCTTATCAGCGCTTTAAAAAGATTATCCGGCATCCACTTCTGCTAGGCTTATTAAAGCGTACACCGCTGTCTTTCCGTAAAAAATTAGCCAATGGCTTTCGTCAGCAAAGTCATCAGGCGCAGCAGTTTAAAAGCTATGAAGTGATGGATGTTAATGATCAGGCCGTTGAGCTGGCATTACAAGACGTTGACGTATTGATCCATGGCCATACGCATCGCGCAGCCATTCATCCGCTAGGTCAGAAAAAAAGAATCGTACTGGGTGACTGGAAGGAAGACAGTGCCGAGATACTGGAAATTCAGGAAAACCAAGATTTCGAAAGCCTAAAACTAAAAAAGTGGCGATATTAATCGGCCACTTTTTTTAAGATATGTGTTTGCTTAGCACAGACGATAAAGCTTATTCACACCGGTATAGAAACTTTTACCATCAAGGTTAAACAGGATTTCTTCACCTGTTTGTAGCTGGATCATTTTTCCAACTTCTACCCAGATAAAACCATCCTGAGTGTTTTGTTTACGCTTTAAAGGAACCAGTTTAACATTAATTTCGCCACCATTTACGGCAGTGGCGGTATGCCATTCATTTAATATATTCAAAATATTTACTCATAAAATGAGCTTTTTGTGACTGTACAAAGAGATTAAGAAAACCAAATTTGTATAATAATTCTGTAGTTACTAGATGTTATTCAAGCTCAAGCTTGAACCAAAAGTGAATCACAATTAGCTAGAAATAATAAAAGCGAGAACTATACTCGCTCGAAGTGTTATCACTATACACCTTATTTTTGATGAAAGCAAACATACATTGTCATTACAAATAATGCCTGCCTGATTTTTAAAACAATGATTGTACAGAAATTTTATGAAGGTAATTGTCTTTGATAGATATCACTTTTATAAATGATTCACAGCTGCTACAAGGCCATTAAAACAAATAGCAGACAGCAAAAGTCCAGTTCTGCTCTTCTCATCATTCAGGAAAGAAGCATATTACGCCTTATGTTAGGCCAAAAAACAGACAATCATCTTGTTAGATTTGAATGAATAGATCATTGCAGACAAGTTCTGATTAAAAATCATTCAGAATCTTATCTAATCCATTCATTCAGACCTGATAAATGATTAATATCCCGTATTTGTTTTAATTACATTTATATCTGTTTTATATTTTCCCAACAAATCCCGCAATGAATTCATCAAAACACTGGTATCTACCCCGACTGCAACAAACTCAGTGCCAAGTTCGATATATTTTTGCGTCACTTCATGCTGGGTTGACAAAATTCCTGCAGCTTTGCCTGCAGAACGAATCCGCTGAATTGCATCAATTACAGCTTTTTGTACTTCAGGATGATTCGGATCACCCTGATAGCCCATGGTAGCAGACAGGTCTACGGCGCCAATAAACACGCCATCAATCCCGTCGATCTGAAGAATAGCATCCAGATTTTCCAGTCCGGTCACAGATTCAATCTGGATTAATAGACAGATTTCTTCATGTGCAGTCTGATAATAATTTGGAATGCTGTTCCAGCGGGTGGCACGTGCCAGTGCAGCACCAACGCCACGAATTCCTTCAGGCGGATAACGGACTGCCCTGACCATGAGTTCGGCCTGTTCCACGGTTTCTACCATCGGAATCAACAGCGTTTGTGCACCGATATCGAGGAGCTGCTTGATCAATTGCACGCTGCCAATAGGCGGTCGTACCACTGCTTGCGAGGGATAAGCAGCAATACTTTGCAGTTGCGACAAAGTCGTTCTCAAATCGCTAGGCGCATGCTCACCATCAATCAGCAGCCAGTCATAACCTGCATTTGCCGCAATCTCGGTTCCATAGGCATCTGCCAGTCCAATCCATAAGCCGATTTGCTGCTGGGTTTTCAGTTTGTGTTTAAAGTAATTGGTCACTTGCATCCGCTAACCTATTTGCATGTTGCTGGCGATGCCTCTTATTAAACGCTTCTCGCTTAAAAGTGCCAATAGGCAAAAACTGGATTTTAATCTGATTTAACTCTAAGTTTTGCTTGAATCCAGCTCAAGATCATCTCAGAACAGGCTTTGCCTAATGCCTTTTTATTGTAATAATCAGGGGATGTGAAAAATGTATATATTTAAAACTTCTACTCGCTGTTTATTTAAAAAGATTGGAGTCCATTGATGGATTTACTCAAGATCACACAGACCCGCTATACCACTAAAGCCTATGATCCTAGCAAAAAAATCCCGGCAGAACAGTTCGAGCGCTTATTAGAAATTTTGCGTCTGGCACCCTCTTCGATCAATATTCAGCCTTGGCATTTTTTTATTGCCGATCATGATGCCGCCAAACAGCGCATTGCCAAAGCCTTGGTCGGTACTTATGCCTACAATGCACCCAAAGTTCTGGATTCTTCGCATACCATTTTATTCTGCACCAAAGCCGATATTAATGAGTTGCATCTGGAAAACTTATTGAACCGCGATGATCTCAGTGGCCGATTTAAAGATGAATCGGCCAAGGAAGGTCAGAAAAACACCCGTGCAGGTTATATTCATTATTATCGTAATGAAAAAGGTGATATTCAGCGTTGGGCTGAAAACCAGACCTTTATTGCACTCGGTCAGATGCTCTTGGCTGCCGGAATTGAAGGTGTCGATGCCACACCAATTGGCGGCTTTGATGAAGAGATAATTAGTGAAGAATTACAACTCGCAGAACAGGGTTTAATTCCCTCTGTCTTGCTGACTTTGGGTTATCGCAGTGAAAATGATTTCAATGCCAAACTACCTAAATCACGCCTACCTGCTGAAGATATTTTCACCAAACTGTAAGGAATTTATGCTATAAAAGGGGTCAAGCGCCCCTTTCCATATCAATTCGGGCCTATTTTTTGCTTTATTTAATTGACATCTAATAGAATAACAATAGAGGTCATCTATGTCGCTCCTTACATCCAAATCCCTGAAATTTGAATGCCATCATTGCGATAAAATTTATCTCCAGCACTATAAAGAGCAACAGCATCGTTATCCGCACTGTCCAGACTGCCAACAGGCCGGTTTATTGCTTGGACTGGCCGAAGCAGGTGACCTGCTCCGACATACGATTGAATTTGCATCCTCTTATGTCAAGCAGACATTGCATAAGCTAGGCAAATCACACTAGTGAGACCTAGCAGTAATCCTAGAGTACTTGCAGGTTTGAGCCGTTCTTTAAAGAATACCAGACCTGCTATCACACCAAATACCACCACCAGAATATTCATGCCAGCAAAGACGATCGCAGGTGAATCCTTAAGCAACATATGGGCTTTGACATAAAACGCAATATTGGCAAAATTCAGCACACCCAATAACAGACCAGCGCCGATATTCTGCATCGAGCCCAAGCTTTTATATTTGATTAACAGATAGCCCATCGACATGATCAGAGCGCAAATAAACATCAGATTGAGTGCAACGGCGAACTGCAAACCTAAACTGGTTGTATATTTTAATAATACATCAATCAGTGCATAACCCACCCAGACCAGCCCCAGATACAACATGCCCTGACTGCCCTGTCCTGCTCCTTGTCGATGTGAAAATAAAATACACAGTACTGCGCCAATACCTAGGGCAATACCGAGTATTTTCAGCTGATTAAACTGTTCCTGAAAAATAAAATAAGCCGCCGCCAGTGACAAGACTACAGAAAGCCGCTGGGCGATTTCTGTTTTTAAAATTCCAGCGCTTTCTAAGGCTTTGGCCAGCAACAGAAATACGCTCGGAAGCAAAATACCCAATGCCAGAATGAGGAACCATGGTGTCTGGCTTGGTGAAATATGCTGGATATCCGGCTTGAACCAGAAAAAGCACAACAAGCTGGCGGTGGCATAATTCCAGCTAATCATGTAGATCGGACTCAGCCCTCTGTTTTTGGCGACTTTTAATAATATTGAGACCACAACGCTACACAGCGCTGCTGCGAAAATCAGTTCCATATGCTGCTCTTATTCTTGCTCTTTATCAGTCTACAAAAAAGCCCACATTCGCTGTGGGCTTTTTCTATAAATGATTCACTGGGAATTATTTATTATAGTACGACACCATTTTCTCTAAAGAAATTGGGCGAATCTTGTCTGCATTACCCGCAGTACCAAATGCTTCATAACGGTCTACACAGATTTGCTTCATGGCATCAACCGTTGCGCTGAAGAATTTACGTGGATCGAATTCGCTTGGCTTTTCAGCCATCATACGACGCATTGCACCAGTAGACGCTAAACGCAAGTCAGTATCGATGTTGATTTTGCGTACACCGTGTTTGATCGCTTCAACCAGCTGCTCAACCGGAACGCCATAAGTTTCCTTGATGTCGCCGCCATACTGGTTAATTACTGCCAACCACTCTTGTGGCACAGAGCTTGAACCGTGCATAACCAAATGCGTATTTGGAAGTGCTGCATGAATTTCTTTAATGCGGTCAATCGCCAGAATATCGCCTGTAGGTGGACGCGTAAATTTGTACGCACCGTGTGAAGTACCTACAGCAATCGCCAGCGCATCCACATTGGTATCTGCAACGAAACTACGTGCTTCTTCAACTGAAGTCAGAAGTTGAGAATGATCGAGTACGCCTTCTGCGCCCACGCCATCTTCTTCACCCGCCATACCTGTTTCAAGGCTACCCAAACAACCGATCTCACCTTCTACAGAAACGCCACATGCATGTGCCATTTGAACCGTACGACGAGTCACATCAACGTTGTATTCGTATGAAGTTGGGGTTTTGCCATCTTCACCAAGTGAGCCGTCCATCATCACTGATGAAAAGCCGAGCTGGATTGAACGTTGGCAAATGTCAGGGCTGGTTCCGTGGTCTTGGTGCATTACCACTGGAATATGTGGCCATTCTTCAATTGCAGCCAAAATCAGGTGACGCAAGAACGGAGCGCCTGCATATTTACGCGCACCCGCAGATGCTTGTACGATAACAGGTGAATTGGTTGCATCTGCTGCAAGCATAATTGCACGCATTTGTTCTAAGTTGTTTACGTTAAATGCTGGTACGCCGTAAGCATGTTCGCCGGCGTGATCCAAGAGCTGGCGCAATGAAATAAGAGCCATAATATCCTCCCAGTGAATGCCACATATTCTACATGTTCAAAGGTTTCAATTCAGCAACAAATAACACTATTTAAAAAAAATCCCTGCTTTTGCAGGGATTTTGTCTCACATGCACTGGATTAAGGTGCTACAGGCTCAGAAGTCGCTGCAACTGACTGGTCTGCAGTTGCTTCATCTGCTGGCGCATTGGCAATTTCAGCTGGAATATCGGTATTTTTTTCATCTAAAACTGGCTGGTCAATAGCATCAATGGCTGCTTGCTGCTCTGGCGTTATAGTCTCATTGGCTACTGCTGCCGAGCTTTCTGTTTCAGCGACCGGTGCATTTTCCTGTTTCGCACATGCAGTCAGTGCCAATGATGCAGCGAATAAAGCCGCCAAAGTTAACTGTTTTTTCATCACGTGATCTCATCATTTGGTGATTTAATGACTGCATCTTATGACAGATTTATTGCATTTTCATGACGAAGCCATGAAGGGTAAGTTTTCATTGTCAAAAAAATGACATAAAAAAGCTGGCACTTGGCCAGCTTTTTAGCTTAGGACATGCAATCAAGCACGTTCTAAGAGTACGGCAACTGCAGGAAGGGTTTTACCTTCAACGAATTCGAGGAATGCACCACCACCCGTAGAAATATAGCCAATTTTATCTGCTACTTCGTACTTGTCGATTGCAGCTAATGTGTCACCACCACCCGCGATCGAGAAACCGGCAGATTCAGCAATCGCTAAAGATAAAGTTTTGGTACCTTCGCCGAATTGATCGACTTCAAACACACCCACCGGGCCATTCCAGAGAATGGTTTTAGAGGTTTTCAGGATTTCTGCAAATGCTTTCGCAGTTTCCGGACCTACATCCAGAATCATGTCGTTATCAGCAACATCGGCAACATTTTTCACAGTTGCTTTCGCAGCAGCCAATGAACCCAGGAAATCTTCAAAGTTGATTTCAGAAGCATCGGCAACCACAACGTCAGTTGGAAGTGGCACTGATACTTTTGCAGCAATGGCTTTTGCAGTATCGATCAGATCTTTTTCACACAGTGACTTACCAACGTTATAGCCTGCCGCAGCAAGGAAAGTATTGGCAATACCACCACCCACGATCAATTGATCGCAGATGTCAGACAGTGAAGTCAACACATCAAGTTTAGTCGATACTTTAGAACCCGCAACAATTGCCACCATTGGCTTTTCAGGTGTCTTAAGTGCACGGCCTAGTGCATCAAGTTCAGCTGCCAATAAAGGACCTGCTGCTGCAACTTTAGCAAGACGCGCTACGCCTTCAGTCGATGCTTCTGCACGGTGCGCTGTACCGAATGCATCCATCACGAATACATCACACAGCGCTGCATATTTTGCAGCAAGTTCAGGATTGTTTTTCTTCTCACCAACGTTAAAACGGCAGTTCTCAAGCAACACAACTTGACCCGGCTGAACCTCAACGCCATCTAGGTAGTCGGTAAATAATTTTACGTCTTGACCCAAAGCTTCAGTCAAGTAAGCCGCTACAGGTGCAAGCGATTGTTCAGCTTTAGGCTCACCTTCAACCGGACGACCAAGGTGAGAATACACCATCACTGCAGCGCCTTTTTCAACTGCTGCTTGAATGGTTGGCAATGCTGCACGAAGACGCGCATCGCTGGTGATCACACCATTTTTAACAGGAACGTTTAAATCTTCACGGATCAGAACACGTTTACCTGCTAAATCGAGGTCAGTCATACGCTGAAAGTTCATGTAGAGCTCACTTTATAGATATTAAAACCAGCCGATTTTAAATGATTATGCAGAAAAAGGTTAGCATCTTTTGCAGAAAACATTCTGAATGCCAAAGTTTTGTTATGATAGAAAAAAGCTTCTTTTAGATTCAGTGCCTATGTCGATACATCCTGATCCAAATCTTAACCGTTTGAACGTGTTAGGTGAGCCTTTATCAAGCTGCTGCTTCGATCCGATTACCGGTTATTTCCGCAATGGCTTTTGCCATACTGCGACCACTGATCTGGGGCAGCATACGGTATGCGCGCAGATGACGTCGGAATTTCTCAATTTCTCGCAAAAAGTGGGCAATGACCTGATCACACCTTTGCCAGAGCTGGACTTCCCTGGCCTGCAACCCGGTGATTTCTGGTGCCTCTGCGTGACACGCTGGGTCGAAGCCTATGAAGCAGGTCAAGCGCCCCCGATCAAGCTGCAAGCCTGCCATAAAGCGGTGCTGTCTTATGTACCTTTAAATATTCTTGAGGAATATGCTGTCTAATGAATGCTGTACAGATTATTTTGGCATCCTCCAGCCAAACCCGTAAAGAGTTGATGGATCGCCTGCATATTGATTATATTTCTCTAGTACCGGATATCGATGAGTCTCCTCGCGGTGAAAATCACGCAGATGATTTGGCCAAGCGGCTGGCTTTTGAGAAAGCCAAATATATTGCTGAGCAAAATCCTGAAGCGATTGTGATTGGTTCGGATCAGGTGGCATGGCGTGAAGGCGCACCAGATATTTTTATTGGCAAACCTTTAACCCCTGAAAAAGCCATTCGCCAGTTACAGGCCAATTCGGACAAGATTGTCTATTTTAGTACTGCACTCAGTGTGCAACAGCAGGCTACTGGTTATGAACGAACGCTGGTCGAGCACTATAAAGTCAAGTTCCGTAAACTGTCCAAAGCCGAAATTGAACGCTATGTCACGATTGAACAGCCACTGCATTGTGCCGGCAGTTTCAAATGTGAAAGCCTCGGCATCAGCCTGTTTGAAGAAATGATCGGGCAAGACCAGACCACTTTGATGGGCATGCCGATGATCAAGCTGTGTCACATTCTTCGTGAATTGAAAATTTTAGTTCCTTAATCTCCCCTTAATTCAGGCTGTAATCTATGTCTCAATCTTTAGACGTTTTAGGCGGAATCACCGCTGAACAATTTTTGAGTGAATACTGGCAAAAAAAACCGTTACTGGTGCGTAATGCGATGCCTGAAATTGCCAATCTGCTTGAACCTGACGACGTGATGGAACTTGCGCTTGAAGAACACGTCACTGCGCGTTTAATCAAGCAAAAAGACCGTGATCCGAATCAGTGGAGCGTGAAATCTTCGCCTTTACTTAAAGCTGATTTTCAGAAAATGCCCAAGCTATGGACACTTTTGGTTCAGGCGGTAGATCATTATTCATTTGACCTGTCGGAAATGTGGAAAAAGTTCCCGTTTATTCCACAGTGGCGCCGCGATGACATCATGGTGTCTTATGCACCTCAAGGCGGCTCTGTAGGAAAACATTTTGATTTTTACGATGTCTTTCTGGTACAAGGCTACGGGCATCGTCGCTGGCAGCTCGGACAAATGTGTGATGCCGAAACTGCATTGGTTCCGGGTCAGCCACTGAAATTATTGCCTGAAATTGAGGTGAATTTTGACGAAGTTCTGGCACCTGGCGACTTGCTGTATGTGCCACCTGGTTTGGCGCATTACGGCGTTGCAGAAGATGATTGTCTAACCTTTTCCTTTGGCTTCCGTATGCCAAATGTGAGCGACATGATGGACCGTGTTGGTGATAAATTTTCTGAGAATGAAAGTTTACGCAATCCGCTGGTTGATATTATTCGTGACCAAGTCGGAGCCATTGGTGAAGTCAGCGGCAATGAGCTGGAATATCTAAAAGAACAGATCATGCAGCAACTGCATAATTCGAATGTTTTAGAAGATGCCATTATGACTTTAATGTCAGAACCCAAATATCCAGAGAACCTTCCGGAAGCGGAAGAAATCGGCACAGGTGATCTGGAAGAAGCACTGGATCAGGGTTATAGCCTGATGCTCGAACCGGCTTCACGCTTGCTCTACACTGAAGCAGACGGCGATGTTCTGTTCTGGGCCAATGGTGAAGGGATTGAGATCTCTGAGGCATTTACCACAAAACTCAAGCAGCTTGCAGACGGTGAAATCATATTGCTGGATGAAAACTTCGCTGATGAAGATATTCTGGAAGATGTCGCGGCATTATTAAATGATGCGGTACTGATGCTGGTTCCGCCAGCAGAACAAGACTAATTCTAAGCTAAAGCCAAATAAAAAGAGGATTAAATAATCCTCTTTTTATTTGCAAAGATTAGGGTTGATAGAGCTCCAATACGACCTGAATCACTGTATGCCCTTTCTCAGACTCAATCTGAAACACGCCTCCCATACGTTCGACCCGCATTTTCATGCTGCGCATCCCAATACTCAGACCATTTTTTTGCACTATTTCAGCATCAAACCCAACGCCATTGTCCTGAATACTTAAAGTGAATTGATGTGGCAGAAAATATTCCAGACTGACTTTCGCCTGACTGGCCTGACTGTGCTTAATGATATTGGTCAGACTTTCTTCGACCACCCGAATCAGGGCCAAACATTGCAATGCGGTCGGTTCACGCTGCCAGACTTTTGGAAATAACCATTCAACCTCAATATTTATCTCTTCCAGCAACTGGGTAAAACGATAACGTACCGGGGCAATCCAGAGTAGTGGGGTTTCCGGTACTTTATTTTCGATAGACGAACCACTATCAATGATTTGTCTGAGATCATCTCTGAGCAATTTCAGCATGGAAAGAAACTGTCGGTTGGGAATGCTGTCAGTACTCTGATCGACCAGAATCATAGAGCGCACAATCGAGCCTCCTAGCCCATCATGCAGTTCATGCGATAAGTTAATCCGCTCCTGTAAGCGGACATTATCCAGCTCCAGTTGATGTTTATCGTTCAGGCTTTTATTCAGATCAGCGCCGACCTGCTGGACTTTACGTTCTAACTGGCTATTAAATTTTTCGATTTTCCTGACATTACGATTCAACCGCGTGGCCATAATCAGTACCACAAACAGGGTAATAATTGGTGAGGTATAGGGTGATAAAGGTGAAAAATCACTAATTGCCGTTTGACTTAAAATGATCAGATCTACGATTACACATAACAAAATCCCCCACAGACACAGCATCAGGAAAAGATATTCCCCATTGCGGGTTTTAAGTGCGTGATAGCTCACATAAATAATACAGCTTATAAATAATCCCACATAGAAAATAAATGCTGTGCCCAGTACCTGCCCCAGATAATCCAAGGAACTCATCACAATCAGCAGAGCAAATAAAAGCGTGATCAGGATAAATCCCCGCTCCACATACTTAAATCTCTGTTTTAAAAAGCGGATCAAATACAGACTAAAACAGTGGATATAGGCAATAAAACAAAGCATATTGGCTTTGCTGGCCGCGATGCTGGAGCGAAACGGAAAGCTTTCTGTGGTCAGTACATTGGAAATAAACAGAATCCATAGGAATGAACTGAGTGCCAGCCAGCCAAAGGTGGTTTCTGAACGTCGAAATTGCCAGACAATGAAGCAGATGATCCCAATCATTGCTGAGAAAATCATATTCATCTGAAACAGCGTGCGGCGATCCCAGATTTCGCCTAAATGCTTCTGGCTATTGACCAGCACATTATTAAATTCAATTTTACCCAGTCCGGCGTTCTGAAAACTATAACCCTGTACATAAACCAGAATTTCATTGCTGTCCTTGTTTAAGCCACTGATGGGCAAAATCCAGTAACGCGGCATATTCCAACTTTTTGACAATGGTTCTTGCAGGTGCTGATCTGACCAGAGTAAATCACCATTCAGGAACACGGCGCCAGCCGAATTAATATAATCAATGGAAAAGGCAATCGGTTCTGCAAGACGAATATTGTCTTGGCATGACCAGTTCCAAACAATTTTATACCAGGCCCCACCATGATAATCTTTCCAGTTACGCTGCCAGTTATCCGGCAAACTGACACTTTGCCAGCCGGATGCAGGCATCTGGCTAGGATTCTGCACCTGAACCTTTTGAATGTAGTCAATCTTCACGTCACAGAGATCATTGACCTGAAAATGGTCTTGCGCCTGACTCATAGCACTTAGCAAACACAGCCAGCAGCAAAAGAGCAAAATACCGATCCATTGCAATCTCTGTCGCTGCCTGCTTCCAGAACGAGCTGGATGCATCACAGAATTCCTAAATGCCGTGCGGTACTGACTGCCTTGGTACGCCGACTGACGGACAGTTTCCGGTAAATATGCTTGATATGACTTTCCACGGTATAACGTGACACACAAAGTTGCTCGGCAATCTCTCGATTACTCAGGCCTTGTGCGACCAGTGACAGAATTTCTTTTTCCCGATGGGTCAGCACTTCCTGCTCGGCATCCGAGTGGTTGCGTTCGACTGGTGGTGATGAAGCAGGTATAGAAATCTGCTTGAGAATTTCCCGCGCAATAAAAGGATCAATTGGCGCGCCACCCCGTAAAATACTGCGGATCGCCAAAGTGACCTCCACATCATCGCGTTCTTTTAATACATAACCGGTGGCACCCGCCTGAATTGCGGTAAATAAACTGTTCTGCGTACTCCAGGCCGAAACCACCAAAATCAGAGTTTGTACGTCATTTTCGCGAATTTTTTCAATAATCGAAATCCCACTTCCATCCGGCAGCCCCAAATCGACCAATGCCAGTGAAATCGGCTGTTGTTTTAAAATGAAATATGCTTCTTTAAGATTATTGGCAAAGAGCAGAACATCTTCGCTATAGCCCAAATTGGTTAATATAATTTTTAAACGTCGTTGAATGACATACTCATCTTCAACGATTAATACAGGTACTGGCAAGACTGCCTCTAGTGCTGTCATAAGCACGCCCCTTATATTTATTGTTATGTCACCTTGAAGAGTAAAATATAACCAAAAAAACTCTAAAAATCATGATTTATTTCATTTTTATGCTATTTCTTTCTAGCCTCATAGGGATATTCTAAATACCGTCTGCTTAAAACCAGCATAAAAAAATGCCATCTACGCAGTGAATGGCATTTCTTAAGCACAATTTTAGAGTTTTAATAGGCTGAATATTTTAAGCGGCGCCGTATTGCTGTTTTAAATATTTTACAATCTCAGCTGATTCAAACATATTCACGCCTGTATTTGGATCGACCAGATAAGGAACCTGAATATTATTTCCCATCATTTCAAATAAATGTTCACGCTTCCCGCCTGGTAGTGGTTCATATTTCCCCGGTCTTAAGCGCAACTTGGCTGGCCCATAATCCTGCCAGCGTTCTTTGGCGACATTGTGAAAAATAAAGGGAACTTCCAGCTCACTCAAAACGGCGCGTATGATCCGGGTATAAGGACTGGCCTCAAAACCCCATAATTCTAGTAACTGTTCAGGTGTTGGCCGATCCTTGATCTTGGGATTCACCATTCCTCCGCGTAAACCGTTGATGACTGTGCCAGCAATTGCAGCCACCGGAATTTTGGGATAGTGAGCATATTTTTTGGGTGTCTTGCCTGTTTTGCCATAGTGCTTGAACAGATGATGAATAATATCTTGCGATTCATAAAGTCGATCGCCCGTATTTTCATCTACCAGAAATGGAAACTGGAGTTTTCCGCCTAATTGCTGAACTTCGGGACGAAAATGAGTACCACCCCGTGGACATGGATAGACTTCATAATCCAGATTCAGCAAAGTCATGACTTCACGCACCCGGCGACAAAATGGCGAACCCTCATATTCATAGAGCTTTAAGGCTTTTTCAGGCTGATTCGGAAATGGTGTACCGACCATACCACGTCCACCTTGAGCGACTGCAGAAGCCAAAGCTTGTGCAACTTTAATTTGATGACCCAACATAATATTTTCCTGTTTTTGTTTTATTCAACTGAAAGACAGAATCTAAGCATCCTGTCTTTCGCGGTATAGATCAGTTTTGTTGTTATTCTTTAATGTAGCACTTGGCCAATTAAGCCACTAAGGCTGTTTTAGAGACCACAATGCCATTATTGTCTGCATAGACATAATCGCCAGCATTAAACGTGACTCCACCAAAACAGAGGGTGATATCCACCTCACCCACGCCCTTGCGATTGCTCTTCTGTGGAATAGCCGCCAATGCATGTACACCAAGGTCTAATTCAGCAATCGCATCGACATCACGCACACAACCATAAATAATCACACCATTCCAGTGATTTTTGACCGCAGATTCCGCAATCAGGTCACCCATCAAGGCACAGCGCATCGATGCACCGCCATCGACCACCAGTACCTTGCCTGTTCCATCTGTGGCCAGTAACTCTTTCACCCGGGAGTTATCTTCAAAACATTTCACCGTCACAATCTGACCGCCAAAAGTTTTCCGGGCCCCATAACTCTTAAAAAATTTACCGTCCAGACAAGGTGTCACCACTTGAAGCTCTAATTCCGGATGATCATCTAATAAGTCACAGGTGACAAATGCTGCTGTAGACACGGTGTTTCCCCTCATTTCATTTTTTGTATGCGTAAATTATCATAAATTTCAAATTTTACCGTCTGAGTCAGCGCGGCCTCGACCATAGTATGAGCTACCTGCTCGGCTGTCACTGGCTTATAAGCAAAACCATCCGGAATAAAACGCGATATTTTATGATAAACCTGCTGTGCGGCATCCTCCAAAAAACGCTGCTCGGGACGTTCGCCAATTAATAATGAAGGCCGAATCAGGCTGATTTTATCCAGACTCAAGGTCTGTACATATTCTTCTAGCTGGCCTTTAACCTGATTATAATAAAAATGAGACTGGGAGTTGGCGCCCATCGCACTCAACAGCAAGTAATGCGCTGAAGTCTGTTGCAGCAATTCGGCAAAATGGGCATTAATAGTATAATCAATATTATAAAAGGCCTGCTTGGATCCGGCTTGTTTCATGGTACTGCCCAAACAGCTAAAACCGTGACTGTGCTCGCTGACATCCTGATCATTCAGCATCAGAAAATCTTCAAGTACCAATTGCTGGACTTTATCCAAACTATTCAGATCATTTTGATATTTTCTGACCACTGCAGTAATCTGCTGGCAAGTTGGCTCGTCTTGCAGACGTTTTAAGAGTTGTTTTCCCACCAAACCGGTGGCACCTATGACGATGGGATGAATCAGCGATTTAGTCATTTTTTATACGATCTCCTAGGTAGAATACTAATCTAACGTTTTCTTTAGAATTTTTCTGCATCTAAAATGTTGTCAAAGCATGTCAAGACTTGACTTCGGTGCTCAGTTTAATCAAAATATGGCACTTGTTTACGGGCTGGTGATAATTCCTCTGATGATGGTTTTCAGTTGAGTTTCAGCCCGCCCAGACCAATCTATTTCAAGGAGTGCACGAGTGGCAAACTCTGCTCAAGCTAAAAAACGTGCTCGTCAAAACGTTAAAGCACGCAAACACAACGCAAGCTTGCGTTCTATGGTTCGTACCTATCTTAAACGTACATTAGCTGCTATCGGCACTAATGACTATGCTGTTGCTACTGAAGCGTACAAAACGCTTGTTCCAGTAATCGACCGCATGGCTGACAAAGGCATCATCCATAAAAACAAAGCAGCTCGTCACAAGAGCCGCTTGAACGCACAAGTTAAAGCATTAGCTAACTAATTTGTTGCAATGAAAAAAGCCCTTTTTAGGGCTTTTTTTTGTGTCTGCTAAAAAATGATTCTGTATTTTTCTCATTTTTATTTTCAATTTTTTACTCTGATACAATCCCATATAAAAATTATGGTATTCTAAATCATATTGCTTACATCACTATAATTTTAAGCTTGTCACTATTTTGCTGGCTGTGAAGGGAATAAAAACCATGATTACAAAATATTTACCATCTTTAGAGAAGTTTCTAGGGCGTGTCATCAATTAAGCCAAATGATTGTTGAAGCCAGGTAGATCGCTGATAAGAAGTTTTGAGCCAATTTATCATAGCGTGTGGCAATAGCACGATACTGCTTGAGCTTGGCAAAAAAGTTCTCGATCAGATGTCTTGCCTTGTAGAGATTTCGATCATAATCACGCTGATCAATAGAATTACTTTTCGCTGGCATCACAACTTGACTCTTCGCCTCTAAAATTGGATCAATGACTCGATCCCTGGAGTTGTAGGCTTTATCCATAAGCCAGGTCTGGCTCAACGATAAGTCCAGCAACACATCTGAACCGTTTAAGTCATGGACCTGCCCATCAGTGAGATAAAATCCTGTTGGGTTGCCTAAAGCATCAGTACGGGCATGAATTTTGGTGCTTAAGCCCCCTTTACTGCGTCCAATCGCCTGATTTTTTCCCCCCAGCGCTGTGTTGATGAGCACGTACAATGGTGGAGTCTAACATGGCATATTCATTATCACTGTCATGTGACAGTACTTCAAAGACTCTCTGCCACACACCTGTTTTAGCCCAACGACTAAAACGAGTATGCACGACTCTAAAATCACCAAAGCGTTGGGGTAAGTCTCGCCACGGGATACCTGAACGATACCGATACAATACCGCTTCAACAAATAGTCGGTTATCTTTGGCCGTTACTCCAACAGTACCCATTCGTCCAGGTAACAGATCTTTAATCTGTTCCCACTGCTCATCTTTTAATGCATAGCGTTTAGTCATAAAAGTATAATGGGGACAAGGCGGTTTTCCTCAAGCTAATTGATGACACGCCCTAAATTGTTTAGTCCCAGATTTTAATGGTGCAATATTCTCAGATAAATGGAAGGAAGCACTATGGGACAAGTTCTACACAGCAGCGCCACAACGACACAGGCAGTGCGTCGAGCAATACAAAATAGTCAAGA
>NZ_VPCO01000012.1:0-103670 GCF_013418175.1 Acinetobacter sp. YH12200 | reverse complement strand
GTAAAAATCCACACAAGTTGTTCTTCATAAGCTCTTAATGATCTTCTTGCTGATTCGTCACCAGCAAGCTAGGTCGGCTATATTACACTGAATTTCTAAAGTGTCAATCCGTAATTCAAATTAATTTAAACTTATCCAACAAAACCTAATCTTAACACTTCGTGCTAAGTTACTGTTTTATCAGAAGTTTTAATCTTCATCACTGCCGATGGATGTGCATTCTACAGCATTTCAGAGCGCTTGCAACACTTCTTGCAAAGATTTTTTATCGTGTGTTTGTTTTATAAACCAATAAAAATATAAATAATTGTTTTTTATATAAAATTTATTTTAATTATTTTTGATTTTCATGTAATCTAGCTAAGAACTCTCACCCAAGTAATTACAACCAATTGTTTTAATTAAAATTATTTAAAAAAATCATTTATTACGCACTCCCTATTGCTTAAGGCGTAGTCAATTCTTGTTTTATTCTTCACCGCCCTGACGCTTATATAGAAAAAACTTGTTTTATACGGCCTTCTTCCTAGAAATTGGCACTCTATTTAAATATGCAAAATAAACTCCGACCTTAAAATTAAAAAAGCCATTGCTTAAGAGCAATGGCTTTTTCAAAAGATTAGACAACAATTAAAACTTCATACTGACTCTTGCCCAGTAGTTACGGCCAATATTGTTAAATTGCTCATTGGCAGCAAATCCAAAACCAGAACTGCCCATCTTGTTCAAATGCTCGGCATAGGTACGATCTAGGACATTATCGACCCCCACAGAAAGATCTACCCCATTCGTAATGTGATATGTGCCATTTAAAGACAGTGCGCCAAAGCCTGCACTTTTCTTAACATCATAACCAACGATATTCCCTTCACGCTCACTAATTCGGTTTTGACCATCGACCAAACGCCAGTAAGCACCCAAAGTATAATTATCCTGGATATAACGTAAATTCACCCGAGCCTCTAAAGGTGAAATCTGTGGCAACGGCGTATTATCAGTGGTGTTTTCACCCCATGCGTACATGGCACTGACATCAGCCTGAATCGCATCACTAAACTGATAACCAATGCCCGCTTCTGCACCTGCAATGACAGCATCGACATTTCGTGTTTCAGCTTGATCGTTTGCATTGTATTTGGTCAAAATAAAATCTTGAATCAAGCCTGTATAGGCAGATACCCATGAACTTAGGTTTCCATGTTCATGTTGGTAACCTAAATCCAACTGTAGGGTTTTCTCAGTATCAATGCTTTTAAAGGTATTGGTATTACCATTCCCTGTTTTAGGACTGAATAATTCCCAGTAATCCGGCATACGTTCGACATAACCTAAACCGATATAAGTTTTGCCATCATCATGTTCAGGATGGGTATTTTCAAAACGTAAGAATGCACTTGGCAACGTTTTACTACGCTCTACATTCAAATCCGCCTGAAGAGATTCAGCACGTCGATCCAGAACTTCAACATGATCCAGTCGCACTCCGGATACCAGTTTATTATTTCCGCCCAGCTGATAACTCAACTCTCCAAAACCGCCATAGGACTGAAACTCCATATCAATAGAGCGAGCTTTGTCTTTATAACTGTTATGCATGCCTTTACGGATACTATGTTCATTATTCTGCGTATCGACCCCCGTAATCAGCTCGATATCATCCCACTCCTGTGTCATCGCAACCCGGGCATTTAAAGTCTTACGTGCCACGTTGGTTGCCATCGGCATATTCATCATCGGAGTGGGCTGGAACTCACGTAAACTAAAGTTATCCATCACATGATCATTAAAGTTATAGTTCACTTGAGCTTCAACTTTCTTGATTACATCAGTGACATTTTTCTTCTCAAATCTTAGACCGAGGCTTTCTCTGCCAAATTTTGAGCCATCCATTGCCCGGCCCGCATACACCGCTTCACCATCTGCTTTACCTGCGGTCAATTCAACCCAGGTATCTTCATCGGGCGTGAGACCCAAAGCCAGATCGGCATTCCAGCGCTCCCAGTCTGATGGCACAGTATTACCACTTCCATCCTGATAGCTATCAGATACAGAACGGTTGCTATTCAGACGGATATATTTCTGCTCATCACCTGCTGCCACTTCAATATTCTGATCCAGTCGGCCAAATGAACCCATCAAGACACTTGTTTGACCACGATAGTTTTTATCATCTTTAAACTGTTCCGGACTGCGTTCAAAAATCACGGTTGCGGCAGATCCAGTATTGGCATATTGAACCGTTTGCGGGCCTTTGATCACCGTAATCTGGTCGTAACTTTCTGGGGAAATATATGAGGTGGGTGAGTCCATCCGACTTGGACAGGCCCCCAGGTTTTCAGTGCCATCGGTCAGGATTTTAATTCTTGAACCAAACATACCCCGGAAAGTCACATCACCATTGGTGCCGGCACCGCTATTCACTGCACTAAAACCGACAATACTTTGTAAATAGTCTGCACCATCTGATGCCGGAATCGGTTGAATCGGCTGTTTCGGATCAGCACGGACAATCAGTCCATTGGCATCATTACCTGCTGTAGAAGTCACCACAATCGGTGCCAAAGTTTGCACGGGCATCGTTTCATTTGCCATTGTGGCTGGTGAATAACAGATAACACAAATCGCAGCCGCAAGTGGCTGTAAAAAAAATTTAGGCTGAGCCATTTTTTTATCTCACTGAATACATAAAAAAGCATGGCTTGAGTCAATAACAACCCAAGCGAAAAATGCAGGTTTATGCAGGCAGTGGCGGCGCTCGTCCCTGAGGAATTAAAAAGAGCTGCTGAAGGACAAACCAGACATGCTTAAAGGTTTTTTGATAAGCAATTAAACGGACATGAATCCGGTCAAGAACCTGTTTGATGTCCAGATCAGGTGGCAACAGCAGATTTGCGTAGACGGTACAGTACTGACACTGATGATTGGCATCATGATGCTCATGTGAGGTATGCGTCGCCTGAACAGACTGCATGGCATGTTCGGCAGCACTATGATGGGTGTGGGTATCTGTCGCTATAAAAAGCGCACGCGTGATGGTTTCGCAGACCGGAGCAATCTGATATTGCTTCGGTAACAAAGGCTGTAAAAATACAGCAATCTGTAGAAACACAGCTGCAAATGCAAATAGCAGCCCCGCGCGTAAAAACACAGGCCACTCCTAAAATATGCTCATGTCGATTATAACAAAGCCCAATCAGAATTGGGCTTTGTTGGATCATTAAAATAAATTAAAAAAATATCCTAGCGTTTAACTGCCACCTTGTCTTTATTACGCTGGCGTACCAGTTTTTCTACTTTTTCACGTGCACGTTGACGTTTTAATGGCGATAAATAATCAACAAATAATTTGCCACTTAAGTGATCCATTTCATGTTGAATACACACAGCGAGAAGTCCGTCAGCTTCGAGTTCAAATGCTTGACCTTCCAGATTAATTGCCTCGATTTTTACACGTGACGGACGGTCAACTTTATCGTATATTTGAGGAACTGATAGACAGCCTTCTTCGTAGGGCTGCGTTTCTTCAGTCAATGGTGTAATTTTGGGGTTAATAAACACCATCGGTTGATCTTTATTTTCAGACAGATCCATAACAATCAGCTGAATATGACGATCCACCTGAGTCGCGGCAAGTCCGATACCTGGTGCTTCATACATGGTTTCAAACATATCTGCAGCGAGCTGACGAATTTCATCAGTCACATCTTCGACAGGTTGTGCAATGGTACGAAGACGGGGATCCGGGAAACTTAAAATAGGTAATAAGGCCATACTGCGTCCTCAATTATGCCATTGATCAAAAAACCAAATGAAGGGAATGCTTCATCAAAAAATGTGTGTAAGATCGTTATTATAACGCAACTACGCACATAATTTTAGGAATTATGATAATGAAAAAGGTTTTGAAGGGCATGCCATTTTTTAGTGCCTTGGGGTTTAAAAATCAGATGCTGGCACTCGCCGTTTGTGTCGGTGTCGGTATGGGGACTATTCATTCTGCCGAGGCCGCACCTGCACGTAATGTCAATCCGCCGGCATTAAAAGCCAGTGCACCCAATATTTATGTGGTCAAAAAAGGCGATACCCTCTGGGACATCTCAAAACGCTTTTTGAAAAACCCGGTGCGTTGGCCTGAAATCTGGGCCAGCAACAAGCATGTGAAAAATCCACATTGGATTTTCCCGGGCGATCGCCTGTTGATGTGTGATTACCAGGGCCGTCCGATTATTGGCAAAGATGAAGGTGATGGTTGTGACGGTATTATCAGCCGCTATCTGGGCAGCACCTCTCTGCAACCTCAGATTCGGGTTGAATCTTTAAACAATACCATTCCAGTGATTCCACTAGAACATATCAAACAGTGGCTAGAGCGCTATACCCTGATGGCGCCTGATTCAGTTCAAGGCACCCCATACATTCTTGGAACTGCAGATCAGCGCGTACTGGCGGGCAAAGGCCAGAAAGTCTATGTACGTGGTAACGGTCTGGTCGTTGGTCAACGCTATGCCGTTTATCGTGAAGCTGAGCCTTATGTATTTACCGATGCCAATGGCAAGAAATATACTGCTGCACTCGAGCTGCAACAGGTGGCATCTGGTATTGCGGTACGTAGTGAAGGTGAGGTAACCACACTGGAGCTGACTGACAGTTATAACGCGGAGGTGCGTCGCGGTGACCGCGTACTCGCTGAATACGACCCGATGTTACCGACGCTGTTCTACCCAACCAATGCAGAAAGTATTGTGCCTGGTGGTCAGATTGTGCGTGTATTGGGGTCGATTGGTACTGCAGCACGTCATAGTGTCGTCACCCTTGACCGTGGTACGGCACATGGCGTTCAGACAGGTCATGTCTTTAGCGTAAACCAGAAAGGTGAAGTGGTGACTGATCCGAAGACTAAAGAACGGGTGCAATTGCCAGGTGAGCGTATTGGTCAGGTCATGGTCTTTAAAGCCTTCGATCAATTGAGCTATGCCTATGTGCTGGATAGCGAGCTTCCAATTAAAGTGGGTGCCGGCATTCAGCCTCCTTTGTTAGAAGACTAAGGTTGCAAAGTGGGATGATGTTGATAGATCAGCATCATCTCAATTATTTTCATTCATACCAATAATAAGAAGACGCAAAAATAGGTCTCACTATGTTGAACAGATTGTCGACATCACAAATCAATGCCATCACGCTGTGGTATTTGGTGCAACATTCCCTCACCAGCTTTTATAAAATCAGTCGGCATTATGCAGATCTTGCGGATGCAGTCCATTGTTCTCAAATCGAGACCTGGCAAAAGCTCGGCCTTCATAAAAATCATATTCAACGCCTGAAAGACTTTCAAAGCAGCGAATCTCAAACCCATTTTCAGCACAGTCTAGAACAGATTCAGTTGCACAGTGATTTTGTGCTTTTGCATACAGATGCTGAATATCCACAACAACTGAGTCATTATGAGCATAAGCCGCCAATTCTGTTCGGGCAGGGACATGCAGATCAGTTACTCCAGCCACAAATTGCAATTGTTGGCAGTCGCAAGCCAAGTCCGCACGGACAGCAAGTCGCCTATGACTTTGCCTTTTATCTGAGTGAGCAAGGTTTTTATATTAATAGTGGCTTGGCACAAGGGATTGATGAAGCAGCACATCGGGCTGCGCTACAACATCGACGAACGATTGCAGTGATGGGTACAGGGATCGAACAGACCTATCCTGCTGTACATCAAGCACTACGTCAGCAAATGATTAACCACGGTGGTACAGTTATTACTGAGTTTTTGCCTTTTACCCCACCCTTGCAGCAGCATTTTCCACGGCGCAACCGAATTGTCAGCGGCTTAAGTCTTGGGGTGATTGTGGCAGAAGCTGCTTTAAAAAGTGGTTCATTGCTTACGGCACAATGGGCAGCGGAACAAGGCAAGAACATATTTGCAATTCCGGGGCATATTTACAGTGAACATCATCAAGGTTGTCATCAACTGATTCGTGAAGGTGCGATTTTAATTGACCATCCACAGCAAGTGATTGAGGATTTAGCCCTAGCAACACAGTGGCAAGCGAATGCAAATCACTTCAAAAAAGATACTTATCCTGAGCAAGAGCGCACTATCCCGCCCCATTTAATTCATCTTTATAATCAACTCGATTGGGTCGGACAGAGTCTGGATCAGCTCAGTTTTCATTTACAACAGGAAGTATCTTCCTTGACCAGTCAATTGATGGAACTTGAGCTGCTCGGCTTGAGTACTCAACAAGCGGGCATGTATCAGCGTTGTCGTCCACTGAAATAAAGTTCACAATAGGGCTTTGTTGTTTTGTATAAGGTATTCACATGATTACTACCTCTGTTGCTGAAGCAGCAGCATGTCTTAAAGACGGACAAGTCTTGGCATATCCTACAGAGGCTGTTTGGGGCTTGGGTTGCGACCCTTATAATGAACAGGCATTTCATCAGATTTTAAAATTGAAACAGCGCCCGATTGAAAAAGGGGTGATTCTATTGGCAGCGCATATTTCACAGGTGGAACATCTGCTGCAAGATTTAACTACAGAAATGCGTGAACAAGTGATTGAATCCTGGAGCAATGACAGACCCGCTGAACGCGCCATCACCTGGCTGCTTCCCGCGCATCAGGAGATTCCGGCCTGGATTAAGGGCGATCATCCCAAAGTGGCGGTTCGCGTTACCAACCATCCACTCTGTATGGCACTATGTCAGGCCTTTGGCGGTTTTATTGTGTCTACCAGCGCCAATCCTGCAGGATTAGAACCGGCGCGTTCACTGCAAGATGCGATTCGCTACTTTGATCAGAATCTGAATTATCTGAATGGTGACTTAGGGTTAAGCCAGCAACCGAGCCGGATTATTGACGCCGTCAGTGGGGCGATTATTCGCGACTGAGCTTTTTCAGAGTCCACGCAGATATTCAAGCTCGACTAAAGTTTTAAGACAAAAAAAAGCTCAACCATATAGGGATGGTTGAGCATAAAAAAGGATGTGCATAAATCACATCCAGAGGGTTCAGAAATCTCTGGGAGTTTGATAAAACAAGGAAAAATATGTTTAATCATTCTCGATGGATGCATTATGAGAGAAAATTAGTGCAACGACAAGTACAATAAAAAACTCAATTAATACATATTTTCTATTAATACTAGGCAACTTTTAACCAAAATTCAAACTATCTTGCTCTTTCTATTCCAGTTTTAAAATAAATTAAGATTTTTATATTTATTTTCACATTTAAAAATTGGGATTTAACAGGCTATTTCAATTAAAAAACCTTGATTGCTTGCTTAATATTCAAACAATTAATATCTTGATAAACTGTTCCTTAGCTTATCACTTTGCTCTTCCCGGATATTGTGCCCATATAATTCCCAGTAAAATGATACCACCTCCAATACTGTGATACATGGTCCAGGCTTCACCTAACCAGAGATAGGCGACTATCGCGGTAAAAACCGGCATCAGATTCATAAAAATACTGCTACGATTTGGACCGAGTTGCTGTACCGCCATCATCCAAAAAAACGGGGCTAAAATAGAAGGAAAAATTCCGGCATAAACAATACTGGCTGCATTATGGCTATTGATACTGTCCAGACCGAAGTAAAGTACCAACGGAATATGATAGAGACAGGCCATAAAAATCTGGATATACAGGCTCACTAAGAGTGGAATCTAAATCTGCCATTTCTTCAGAAACACGCCATAACACGCATAAAAAAATACTGCGATCAACATCAACAGATCGCCAATATAGCTTTCACCGACAGCTAAAAACTGCAAGCCCTGCCCTTGTGCCATGACATACATCAAACCAATAAAGGACAGAAGACTCCCTAGCACTGCAGCCTGTGTCGGGCGAATCTTTAAAACAAAAATACCCACAATAATGGTAAAAATAGGAATAAAGGCATTGATCAGCCCCATATTGGTCGCAGTGGTAAAGTGTGCAGAGCTATAGGCCAATCCTTGATACAGCACCATCCCCAAGGCACTCAAAACTGCAAAGTGTCCAAGATGTGGGCGAATCTCTGGCCAGGCTGCTTTGACCTTGGGCAACAGAAATGGGCTTAAAATTAGCAGTGCCAGTACCCAGCGGTAAAAACTGATACTGATGGGAGAAATATAATCCGCCACATAACGTGTCACCGTCATGTTTAAGGACCAAATAAAAACTGCAGCCAATGGCAATACCATTGCCCACCAGACTGCTTTGTGCTGCTGTGTCATACCCTCATCCATGTGTCGCTTGTCTTGTTATTTAGCGATTGCTATTTGCGCACCCTAGCATAATAGATTTTTCACATGATATTCAGGCAATTTACCGATTTAAGCCTCCTGCCTCAGCAGCTGTTACTTGTATTGAATCTAAATACCCGTTAAAACAAAGATCGATTCAGTCTGAATAAACAGGAAATCTAATGACTCGCTCTGTATATGACATTCCAGTCAAAACCATTCAAGGCCCGGAAACCACCTTAAACCAGTATCAGGGCAAGGTATTGCTTGTGGTGAACGTGGCATCGAAATGTGGTCTGACTCCGCAATATGAAGGTTTGCAAAAGCTGTATAAAGACAAAAAAATGCAAGGTCTGGAAATTCTGGGCTTCCCTGCCAATAACTTTCTGGAGCAGGAACCGGGTAGCGAAGCAGAGATTCAGGAATTCTGCTCTGTCAATTATCAGGTCGACTTCCCGCTCTTTGCTAAAATTTCTGTGGCGGGCGAAGACAAGCATCCGCTCTATACCACGCTGACTCAAGCTGTACCAGAGCGGATCGGTGAAGGCCCGTGGTGGAAAGATCTGGTCGATTATGGCCTGACTCCAAACCAACCGCCTGAAGTGTTATGGAACTTTGAGAAATTTCTGATCAATAAAAATGGCGAAGTGGTTGCACGTTTTGCGCCTGACATTACTGCAGATGATCCGCGAATTGTGGATGCGGTAAATGCCGAACTGGCCAAATAATTGCTAATCGCAAAGTAAGTATGTATTTACCCAATAGATACTTACTTTGTAATTTAAACACAGCGAGTTAAATACATAATGATTCATATAAATCCTATCTATAAGTCGCCCTCAACTTTTATTTTTGGCTATAGTTCGTCGCCTGTTCATCAATCTAACAGGCCTAATCTGCAACGATCCTCGGTTAGATTAACAATACACTTGAAGCAATAAACCATTGAGTAAAAGCAAGCGTATTTTCTATATCAAATGCATTCTACGCGTATGAGAAACCCGTACTGGATCAAGTGAATAGGGAGAATGTAAGCATGCATATCCAGAACTCTCCGTTTCTTAACATCATTACAGCCCAAACAATTTATTGAGTTGAAAACGTGAGTTTTATCTTTATTTTTTAAGCATTTTTAATCGAAGACGGTCTGCGCTTCAGTAAATTTGTTATAACTTTGCAACAATCTTTTTTATCTCCATAGTTTGTCCCTATATTAAATCATGAAATATTTCCACCTGCACCGAGACCCTGATTCCATGTCCAAGATTCTTGCCAATGCCGTTCTTCCTTTTGCATTATTTAGCTCAGGGATTTTACTGATGGGATGTGAACAGGCAGTTGAAGCACCCACTGAGCAAGCGGAAACTCGTAGTTCCGATCTTGACACTGCCAGCCAGCCGCAAACTGGCGCTACCGCACCAACTGAGCTTAGATCGGGCAATATGTTTTATATGGTTCGTGATGTGGCTGACTTACAGCTGAAAGCAGGCAGTTATGTGGAACAGTTGAAGCAGACTCAGACTGAGCTACAAAGTGCAGTAGAAGCCAAGGATACTCAGCAACTGCAGTCCACCGCAACCCAGTTACAACAGCAACTCAACAGCTTTAATCAGGTACTCGGCAACCTGAACTTAAAAAGTCAGGAAATTGACCAGATCCGCAGCAATATCATGAGTGCCAATCAGCAAGTCTTGGCCTCACCGCTGTTGAATGGTGACATGGATTTAAGCCAGATCGACCTGAAAAAAATTGAATCGCAGATGGTCAATGTGCAAGCTGAAATGATCAAACTGGCGGGGCTGCTGATCCAGAATCCAGAGCAAAAATCAGACAGTACGACTGAACAGGAAAATACCTAAACCTTCATCTAAGGCGATAGATCGGAAAGCATCTTCCTCAATCGCCTTATCTGCTTTACACTGTGATTTATTATAAAAACTAATTTAAATTAAAAGCTTATATCTAATAAAATAATCAGGAGTTCAATCATGTCGAATTCAGTGCTGTATTCTGTTGTTCCGGTCGAATCCCGACTTGACCTGAAAGATCCCTTTATTTTTACTGTTCACCATCAGGATCATTATCCACAAGGCAATGCCCAATTAGGGCCAGTTACACCGCCGTATCAGCATGAATATGACATGTATTATGGCGAGCAAATTCCCGGCTTTCCGGAGCATCCGCATACCGGTTTTGAAACCATTACCATTGTCGAGCGCGGTTATGTCGACCATTTTGACTCGCTCGGAAACTCGGGACGTTATGCCGCAGGTGATGTGCAATGGCTGACCACCGGCAATGGGGTACAGCACTGCGAAATGTTTCCCTTAGTTCATCAAGATCAGGATAATCCTCTGGAGCTGTTTCAAATCTGGCTGAATTCCTCACCGGAACAGAAAAAGCAGCCGGCCGATTATAAAATGTTGTGGCGTGAACAGATTCCGCATGTATTTTCAGCCAATGCAGCCGGACCTAAAGCGGATATTCGGGTCATTTCAGGGCAGTTTAAAGATACCGAAGCACTGGATCGTCCACCCCATTCTTGGGCAGCACCTGCTGAAAACAGGGTCAATATTTACCTGATCACACTTGCGCCTGAGGCAGAGCTGATTATTCCGGCAAGTACTGCGAGCGCGACGCGTTTTTGTTATTTCTACCAAGGCAAAAGCCTGGAGCTGGAAGGACAGAAAATACAGGTCAAGCATCTGATAGAACTCAAACCAGATCAGGATATTCATCTCAAAGGTGGTTTACTGGAATCACATATTTTATGGCTAGAAGGTGAACCGATTGGTGCACCCGTGGCGATGCGCGGGCCCTTTGTGTTAAATACTCCGCAGGAACTGGATGCTGCTTTTCGCCGTTATCGTGACACCCAGTTTGGTGCTTGGCCTTGGCCAAACGCTGAACCATCATTTCCACGAGAACAACCTCGTTTTGCCAGTTATGACGGTGGTCAACGCGAAGAATATCCAGAACAAAGAAGCCACTGAATAGTGGCTTCTTTGTCGAGTCAATATTTTATTTCTTCGGGCTTTTGACCACGACCAGTTTCTTTTGCACAAATTCTTTGAAACCATCAATCGAGAGTTCATGGCCATAACCGGAGTTCTTCATCCCGCCAAATGGTAATTCCGGCGTGGTATCGGTAAACCAGTTGATCCAGATCATGCCAGTTTCTACCCGTGACGCTAGCTTTTTCGCCCGCTCAATATCCTGAGCATGGATCACGCCACCCAGACCATAATTGGAATCATTGGCAATCGAAACAATCTCATCCTCATCCTTGGCCACATAAATCTGGGCAACCGGACCAAAGAATTCTTCATACCAGGCCGGATTATCTCGGCTGATATTTTCCAAAATCGTCGGCTGATAGAAATTGCCTGCATGCTCATACGGCTTACCACCAGTGACCACTTTCGCACCATGTTCTACCGCCTTATCGACCTGTTCAGTCAGCTTTTCCAAAGCGTCAGCGGAAGACAGTGGACCCAATGTGGTTTCAGGATCAAGCGGATCGCCAATTTTTAACCCTTCAAATACCTTGATCATGCCAGCCTTGAATTGTTCAGCGATTTTTTCATGCAGGATAAAGCGTTTTGCTGCCGTACAGACTTGGCCGGCATTATTGACGCGCGCCTGACAGCCTAATTTAATTGCGCGTTCCAGATCAGCATCATCCAGCACAATAAAGACATCATTACCGCCCAGTTCCAGTGTTGATTTTTTAAGATGTTTTCCGGCCTGCTCAGCGACAGCACTGCCCGCACCTTCTGAACCTGTGAGTGCCACACCACGTACACGTTTATCTGCAATCACCTCAGCAACCTGATCACTGCTAATAAACAGGTTGGTCCAGACACCTTTGGGTGCGCCTGCATCCAAGATCAGTTGTTCAAAAGCTTCGGCACATTGCGGTACAATTCCGGCATGTTTTGCCAGAACCGGATTACCGATGGCACAGTTCGGTGCAAAAACCCGCATTAATTGATAAAACGGAAAATTCCACGGTTCAACTGCCATAACAATGCCCAATGGATGATGCTCAACCCAAGATTCTCCCAGTTCCGTTTCGTAGGACACAGGCGCTAAAAATTCTTTGGCATGATCAGCATAGTATTCAGCAATTTTGGCGCAGGTTTCGATTTCACCTTCACTCTGCTTGATCAGTTTACCCATATCCAGCGTCATGAGCTTGGCCAGTTCCGACTTTCGCTCACGCATACTGCTAGCCAGCTTGCGCAGTACCTCAATACGGGTATCGGCCTTTTGAGCCCATTCCGATTTCAGGATTTTTTCTGCGGTATCGAGGGCATTTTGAATATCTTGATCGCTATGGGAGGGGTAGTCTTTCAATTTTTGATTGGTAAATGGATTGATAGATTGATAAGCCATGATTTTCCCTTTTTCAATTATAAGTTTCGCCTGTTCTGAACCCAGTCAAATGAAGTTATAACAAGCAAGTATCTGTTCGAATTATTTAACTTATCATTGATTTTTTTATGGTGTATGTTTGCTTACAGATTGGTTCAAAATATTACTGAGAAAGGGTAAAAGTTATATCGAGCGGTACAACAATAAGG
The DNA here is from genome assembly GCF_013418175.1 of Acinetobacter sp. YH12200. Taxonomy (NCBI): domain Bacteria; kingdom Pseudomonadati; phylum Pseudomonadota; class Gammaproteobacteria; order Moraxellales; family Moraxellaceae; genus Acinetobacter; species Acinetobacter sp. YH12200. The sequence continues at coordinate 90,849 of NZ_VPCO01000012.1, read as the reverse complement.
TATGATCTGATACTATAAATAAAAGGATAACCTTCCTAAGGTATGTATTTAAGCGATATATAAGATACTTAAAGTGGCAAGCTTAGATGCAGATTTTAATAAGATTTTTAAGTATAAATATTAAGAAATGGGGAATTTGCGATTTATTGTTTATATAATCGCAAATTCATTTTTTAAAACTTATGATTTTGAAAGTTGAATCGAAGGCTTAGAGCAGTTTCCACCTATTGCTAAACTATATTTTTCAATCGCTTGCTTACCTTCAGCTTCATCAACCGCTTTTACGTTTGCACCACCAACGAATACACCTGGTTTAATATACTGCTGAATATAATAATTTTTCCCGCTCTCTGTAGATAGATTCAGATGATTAGGCGAAAACTCTGACTCAGTGGAAACAGTGTGCGTTTTACCTCCTTCTACCTCTTTATAAAAATATACACCACGAGCAGTTTCACCTAAGCATTCACCATTAATCCAAATATCTTTTTTAAGTGCTGCACCTACAACATTCTTCGAGCGGTACACATAGATTCCTGCTTGACCTACTTGTGGTGCTTGTACAGTTTTTTGTTGTTCTACTGCTTGTAGATTTGCTTTCGGAACCGATGCACAACCAACAAAGCCTATTGACAATAAAAACGGTAAAATTACTTTATTTGACACCCCGGAATCCCCTTATTTATTTTTAAGAAACCGAAATATAACAAAAATATAAATTATTTCCTAATAAAGGATATTAATTTTTACGCATAAAAAAACCACCCTTTCGGGTGGTTTTTTCAATCTCAAACCGTCTCTTACTGAGCGCGGTTTTTGATTTTGCGGATCGTTTCCAGCTGAGCAGCAGTTTCTGCAAGAGCAGCCAAAGCAGCAGCAGCGTCCAAATCGCCCTTTTGATTTGCTAGCAATTGTTCAGCGTGTTTACGCGCTTCAATAATTGCAGCTTCATCTAAGTTTTCTGCACGGACTGCAGTATCTGCAAGAACCGTAACAACATGCGGTTGAACTTCTAGAACACCACCAGATACATAGATCAACTCTTCTGTACCGTTTTCCAAAATAACGCGGATCGCGCCAGGTTGGAGCAAAGTTACCAGCGGAGCGTGACCAGGCATAATACCTAACTCACCGCCAGCACCTTTAGCAATTAGCATAGTTACAGTGCCTGAGTACAAAGACTCTTGAACACTTACAACGTCACATTGCATAGTCGCCATGAGAATCTCCTAAATTAGGGAACTAATTAAAGTTTCTCAGCTTTAGCAATCACTTCGTCAATACCACCAACCATGTAGAACGCTTGTTCTGGGATGTGATCGTATTCACCAGCTAGAAGACCTTTAAAGCCACGAATCGTTTCTTTAAGAGATACTAATTTACCAGGAGCACCAGTAAATACTTCAGCTACGTGGAACGGTTGAGAGAAGAAACGCTGGATTTTACGCGCACGGTAAACAACCAGTTTATCTTCTTCAGCAAGCTCGTCCATACCAAGAATCGCGATGATGTCTTTAAGCTCTTTATAACGTTGCAATACGTTCTGTACAGAACGTGCAATTTCATAATGCTCTTGACCAACAACTAACGGATCTAATTGGCGTGAAGTTGAGTCTAGTGGATCGATCGCTGGGTAAATACCAGAAGATGCGATGTCACGGCTCAATACAACAGTTGCGTCTAAGTGAGCAAACGTTGTAGCAGGCGATGGATCTGTCAAGTCATCGGCAGGTACGTATACCGCTTGGATTGACGTAATAGAACCAGACTTAGTCGATGTAATACGTTCTTGAAGAACACCCATCTCTTCTGCAAGTGTAGGCTGGTAACCTACTGCAGATGGCATACGACCTAGAAGTGCTGATACTTCAGTACCCGCTAGTGTATAACGATAAATGTTATCTACGAACAATAGTACGTCACGGCCTTTACCGTTTTCGTCTTTCTCGTCACGGAAATATTCAGCCATAGTAAGACCAGTCAACGCTACGCGTAAACGGTTACCCGGTGGCTCGTTCATCTGACCGTAGACCATTGCTACTTTGTCTAGAACGTTAGAATCTTTCATTTCGTGATAGAAGTCATTACCTTCACGAGTACGCTCACCAACACCAGCAAACACAGATAAACCTGAGTGAGCTTTCGCGATGTTGTTGATCAATTCCATCATGTTTACAGTTTTACCAACACCGGCACCACCGAACAGACCAACTTTACCACCTTTAGCGAACGGGCAAAGTAAGTCAATGACTTTAATACCAGTTTCTAAAAGGTCAGTAGAAGCTGCTTGTTCTGCATAAGAAGGTGCAGAGCGGTGAATTGGTAAACGCGCTTCAGTCGCAACAGGACCAGCTTCGTCGATCGGGCGACCAAGAACGTCCATGATACGGCCTAGAGTCGCTGTACCTACTGGTACAGAAATCGGCGCGCCAGTGTTAACTACGTTCAAACCACGCTTAAGGCCTTCAGTAGAACCCATTGCAATAGTACGAACTACGCCATCACCAAGCTGTTGCTGAACTTCTAAAGTAGTTTCAGTACCATCTACTTGGAGAGCGTCATAGATCTTAGGAACGCTGTTGCGTTCAAACTCGACGTCGATAACCGCGCCGATGATCTGAATGATACGACCGCTATTCATTGCTGTCTCCTCAATTCAAAATAATGTTAAACGGCAGCGGCACCACCAACGATCTCAGAAATTTCCTGAGTAATCGCGGCTTGACGCAGCTTGTTATAAATAAGTTGCAGGCTCTTAATGATCTCACCTGCGTTGTCTGTCGCTGCTTTCATAGCGACCATACGTGCAGACTGCTCACATGCGATGTTTTCAATCACACCTTGATACACCACAGACTCGATATAGCGAACCAACAAGCCATTTAAAAGCTCTTCAGCTTCAGGCTCGTAGATATAATCCCAACCGTATTGACGGTTAAGAGTCTTGTCTTCTTCAGCAGCAGCCAAAGGAACAAGTTGTTCGATCTTTTGATTTTGAGTCATGGCATTGACAAAGCCGTTTGACACTAGATAAATACGATCTAACTCGCCTTTATCATAAGCATCCAACATCACCTGTACAGAACCAGATAACTGCTCAAGACTCGGAGTATCACCGACTTGCGTCGTCGCCCCAAGCACTTTACCGCCGTAGTTTTTAAAAAACGAAACCGCTTTTTGACCAATTAAAGCAAATTGAACTTCAATTGACTGCTCTTGTTGCTGTTGAACGTGTTTTACCACTTTCTTGAACAGGTTAATGTTCAAACCACCAGCAAGGCCGCGATCTGAAGACACAATGATATAGCCAACGCGCTTAACCGGGCGTTCAACCATATAACGGTGTTTGTATTCAGGGTTCGCTTGGACCAAATGAGCAATTACACGGTGCATATTTTCGGCATACGGACGGCCTTGAGCCATGCGCTCTTGCGCACGACGCATCTTAGAAGCTGCTACCATTTGCATCGCTCGAGTAATCTTTTGCGTGCTCTTGATACTAGCTACTTTGGCGCGAATTTCTTTTAAATTTGCCATACGCTTAACCTAGTATTCGAAAGCCCTTGCGAGCTTCCGAAGGTTGATTCCGTGAACCAAACCAACACTAAATTCAACTAAGGTTGAACTTAGTAAGTTTGAGTCGCTTTAAAGCTTTCAATACCTGCTTTGATTGCAGCTTCGATGTCTTTGTTGTAATCACCAGAGGCATCGATTTGTTGCATTAACGCAGCATGTTCTGAACGGAAGTAAGAAATTAACGCAGCATCAAAGTCTACGATTTTCTTAACGTCTACGTCAGCCATGTAGCCTTCGTTAGATGCATAAATTGAAACAGCCTGGTCAGCAATTGAGTATGGAGCATATTGTTTTTGCTTCATTAACTCAGTTACACGTTGACCATGTTCAAGTTGCTTACGAGTTGCTTCGTCAAGATCAGAAGCGAACTGAGCAAATGCTGCCAATTCACGGTATTGCGCCAAAGCAGTACGGATACCACCAGACAATTTCTTGATGATCTTGGTTTGCGCTGAACCACCAACACGAGATACAGAGATACCCGCGTTCACAGCAGGACGAATACCTGCGTTGAATAATGATGTTTCAAGGAAGATCTGACCATCAGTAATCGAAATTACGTTGGTTGGTACGAATGCAGATACGTCACCCGCTTGAGTTTCAATAATCGGCAATGCAGTTAATGAACCAGTTTGGCCTTTAACTTCACCGTTAGTGAATTTCTCAACGTAGTCAGCAGATACACGAGAAGCACGTTCAAGTAGACGCGAGTGTAGATAGAACACGTCACCTGGATAAGCTTCACGACCTGGTGGACGGCGTAAAAGCAATGAAATTTGACGATACGCAACAGCTTGCTTAGACAAGTCATCATAAATGATTAACGCATCTTCACCACGGTCACGGTAGTATTCACCCATTGTACAGCCAGAGTACGGAGCCAAATACAGCATTGCTGCTGGATCAGATGCACCTGCTGCGACAACAGTGGTGTACGCCATAGCGCCAGTTTCTTCCAGCTTGCGTACTACGTTAGCGATAGTCGATTGTTTTTGACCAATTGCTACGTATACACATTTAATGCCAGAGTTTTTCTGAGCGATGATCGCGTCGATCGCCATTGCTGTTTTACCAGTTTGACGGTCACCAATGATCAACTCACGCTGACCACGGCCTACAGGGATCATTGTATCTACTGATTTATAACCAGTTTGTACAGGTTGATCCACTGACTGACGCCAAATTACGCCTGGTGCTACTTTTTCAACAGCATCAGTTAATTTAGCATCGATCGGGCCTTTACCATCAATCGGGTTACCCAAAGCATCTACTACACGGCCTAAAAGTTCTGGACCAACCGGAACTTCTAATACACGACCTGTGCAACGCGCTTTTTGACCTTCTTGAAGGCTTAAGTAGTTACCTAAAACAACGACGCCCACTGAATCCTGTTCTAGGTTCAGTGCCATACCATAAAGGCCGCCGTCGAATTCGATCATTTCACCGTACATTGCATCAGCAAGGCCGTGAATACGCACAATACCGTCGGAAACCATAACAATGGTCCCTTCGTTCTTAGCGGTTGCGCTGGTGTCCAGATCGCCGATACGCTGTTTAATGAGCGCACTGATCTCGGATGGATTCAGTTGTTGCATTGCGCTATACCTCAATCTTTTTAAAGTTCAGTCTTCTTATTTCTTAAGCAAGAAGACGAGTACGCATTTTCTCAAGCTTGTTAAGCGCAGAATCATCTATCACTTGGTCGCCTGCACGAATAACTACACCAGCAATAAGCTCTGGTTTCACTTCTACAGAAACACTTACTGCAGCTTCGAATTTCTTCTCTAATGCATGCGTCAGTAATTGTTCCTGAACAGAAGTTAATGGGAATGCTGATTCAATCACAACATCCACAGTATTGTTATTCTGTGATTTGAGCTGTTCATATTCTGCAGCAATTTCAGGAAGAAGCGTCAAACGGTTGTTTTCAGCAAGCAATGTCAGGAAGTTAGACACTGCTGCAGTTTGGTCTTCACCTAAAACTTTGGCAAAAAGAGACACCTGCTCAGCAGGTGTAAGCTCCGGGCGATTTAGATAAGCTGAAAATGCTTCGTCTTGCACCGCAGCACTGAGCAATTCAAGTGCAGTTGACCAAGAGTCAGTTGCACCCTGCTCAGAAGCGTAAGCAAATGCTGCTTTTGCATAAGGGCGTGCTAACGTCAAGAGTTCAGCCATAATCTGCCTCTCTTAAAGTTTAGCAGCCAGCTGAGTCAGCATGGCATTGTGAGCTTCTGCATCAACTTGCTGGCTAAGAATTTTCTCAGCACCAGTCACTGCAAGAGCAGCCACTTGTTGACGCAATTCTTCGCGAGCAGAATTGATTTCGGTATCAACAGCTTCTTTCGCTTGTTGACGAATACGCTCACCTTCAGCAGATGCTTGAGTACGCGCTTCTTCTACCAACTGTGCTGCACGACGGTTCGCTTGTTCGATCAATTGAGCCGCTTGTGCTTTTGCCGTGTCCAGTTCAGCTTTCACTTGTGCTTGCGCATCTGCAAGGTCAGCTTTCGCTTTTTCAGCAGCATTTAAGCCATCAGCGATACGACGCTGACGTTCACTAATCGCATTGATTAGTGGTGGCCATACAAACTTCATGCAGAACGCGACAAAAATCGCAAACGCAATCGCTTGGCCAAACAATGTGAGGTTGATATTCATTGCAAATTCCTCAAATAGTGAATTTCGGAATTAAGCTGATTAACCTACAAATGGATTAGCGAAGATGAAGAACAAGCCAATACCAACACCGATCATAGGCACAGCATCAAGAAGACCTGCGATTAAGAACATACGAGTTTGAAGTTGCGGAGCCAATTCTGGTTGACGAGCAACAGCTTCAAGGAAACGGCCGCCTAGAAGACCAAAACCAATCGCAGTACCTAAAGCACCGAAAGCGATCAAGATAGCAGATGCAATTGCAACTAGACCTAAAGTGAGTTCCATGATAATTCCTCAGAGGTTAGGTTTTATACCAAATTAAGTTAAAAAATTGTGTGCCCAACCATCCGTTGACAGTTAGGCAATACCATTAATGCTTTTCGCTTGCCATACTCATGTACACGATAGTCAACATCATGAAAATGAATGCTTGTAGCGTAATAATCAAAATGTGGAAAATCGCCCAAGGCACAGACAACGCCCACTGGATCCAGAACGGTAATAACGCGATAAGAATGAAGATTAACTCACCCGCATACATGTTACCGAACAGTCGTAGAGCCAATGAAACTGGTCGCGCCAAGAAAGTGGTCAATTCCAACAATAAGTTGAATGGAATCAAAAGCACTTTAGCAACTGGGTTACTTGGGTTAAATGGGTTAAGTGCTAACTCACCAACGAAGCCGCCAACACCTTTCTCACGAATACTATAGAAAATGATCAAGAAGAATACAGAAATAGACATACCGAGGGTAACGTTTGGATCTGTAGTCGGAACAATTTTAAAGTAAACCTGATGAGGGTCTACACCCAGCATAGAAGCAATCGCGTGTTGAGCTACATAAGGAATAAAGTCAACAGGGATCAAATCCATCAAGTTCATGAGGAAAATCCACACGAAAATGGTTAAAGCTAAGGGTGCAATTAATCGAGACTTCCCGTGGAAGGTATCACGTACACTTGAATCTACAAACTCGATAATCATTTCAATTGCAGACTGGAACTTGGTAGGAACACCAGCATTAGCCGCTTTCGCAACCAACCAGAATAACAAACAGAAAATCAGACCCAGTCCGATAGACCAACCCATTGAATCCAAGTGAATAGCAGTGAACCCCATCTGTTGAGCTTCAGCACCGCTCTCGGCCAATTTCCATGTACCATCTGGCATTTTGCCATAGGTCATGTTGGTCAAGTGATGCTTGATATACTCGGTCGAAGTAAGGGCATGTTCTTCAGCAGCCATAAATCACACCTGGTCAATGTCAAAAAACTAATAGAACAAACGAATATCGCGTGCTGCTTGATATCTCGCCTGCTCCTGAAAAACTTTTCAATTTCTTGTTGTGTCTATACTCATTTTTGTAGACGTGACGCCCAAAACGGAGCGACCCACGACATGGCTTGAACAAGTATAAAACCACAAAACAACGCCACCGCTGACAACGGTTCGACATTGCTTAAAATTAAAATGAAACCAACAATCACAATTGCAAACTTTCCCATTAAGCCTTTATACATGTTCGAAAGAACTTGTTTAGACGCGCGGGCTCCTGCTGCTCGAAACGATTGCCACGAAAAATAACAAGTCGCAAGCCAACAAACGAGCGCACCTAATGCTGCACTCAGGGCTGCGGTTGAGTCTTTCACGACCCAGCCGATCAAGGCTGAAACAGGGATCATACAGGCTTGCAGGAGGACCAAAGCTTTCGCTAATCGTCGGTCAATCAAGCGACTAGTTCGGCTCATTATTTATTCACTCACAGCAATCATGCTTGACAAGTTTAACAGGTGATTATTTTTAATCGCAGGCATTATAGAGTTACACCCCTGAACATGCAATCTTTTCCCGACCTTAGTCGTGTTTTTTTAAATCTGGGCAATGCTGTTAAACTAATCAAAATCTGTCTATTTTTTAAATCATTAGCGTGCATTTAATACGCACTTCTGGGTTTCTGCTGCTAATTGCTGCCAGGCTTGCACAAAGTCCCCTGCCCCGCTCATGCTTTCATCGACATGCTGAAACACCACCGGTTTCAGTTTTCGGTACTGATTTTCACTGGCATGACCTTCGGCCAGAAGGCACATTTTAGGCTGTGGGCGATGATCCTGTAAGAACTTGATTTGTGCCACAGTTGGCGAGACATGTGGATCATCGGTCAGTGCGCCCATGAATTTCAGATTCAAGGGACGTTCCAGATATTGATAGGCATCATGATACGACCAGTAAGCTTTGGCTTTAGTGCTGGAACTATAACGCTGGGCCGTCGCAAACATGCTTTGCGCAAAGTCGCGTGCATTTTTCCAGTACAGTTCACGGTTCTCCGGCAATTGTTGCGAACGCAGCGCCGCAATAAAGAAGCCAATCCTTACGGCATTATTTGGATCGAGCCAGACATGCGTATCAATGGTATTTTTTAAGGCCTCACCACGCGGGTTACGCATCGGCAATGTGGTCAAAATACCGGATTCCAAAATAGCGATACCTTTATGACTGTCATTCAGCACTTTGGCCAGCGGTGCTTCATGCGCCTGACCCAGCCAGATCACCAGACCGGCATCCTGAATGATTTTACGATGTGCCGGGGTCAGACTGACATCATGTCCGCTCTGATTGGCTAGTAATAAAGTCGGCTGTTCCACGCCCTGGGTAATTTTCTTGGCAATCAGATAGATCGGCTGAGTCGAGACCACCAGACTTTGTGACCAACTGAGTGTGCTGAACAAAGCCAAAAGACCCATTGCAAGGAGACGGAACATGAGTAGAAATCACTTAAAAACGAGAAAATTAGTGAGTGTTATAATATAACAAAAATACAAAAATACCTATGCCCAATCGAAACTCTGAACGCTTCATGTTAAGATTTGAAATCTATTAATTTTCAGTTTCGCACTTGAGGTGAACTATGGGTTCTTGTTCGCACGAACACCACAACGCATTGCACGGCGTGCACGACCATCCCAATGTCGCACAACGTCTTGCTGAAGCGGAAAGTCTTTGTGCAGCAACAGGCGCACGCCTTACCCCTTTGCGTAAAGAAGTGCTGGAACTCATTTTAAATGCGACTGGCCCGATGGGGGCTTATGATTTACTGGCACAAATGAAAAATGCCAGTGATCGTCCTGCGGCGCCACCTACGGTATACCGAACTCTGGATTTTTTATTGGGTAAAGGGCTGATTCACCGCCTGACCTCGATCAATGCCTATATTCCTTGTTGCCATCCACGTGAAGGGCATCAGGCGGCTTTTTTAATCTGTACCGAATGTAAAGCGGTGACAGAAGCATCAGCGCAAGGTCTGCTTGACCAACTTGATGCACTTGCAAGCTCGGATGACTTTAGCGCACATCACAGCATTATTGAAATTTCAGGAATCTGTCAGCAGTGTCGCAACAAAGCTTAAGTGCCTCCCCCCTGATTCAGCTCTCCCAGATCTGGGTCAAGATTGATGAGCGTGATATTTTAAAAGCCATTAATTTTTCATTGCAAGAAAAAGAGATTGTCACGCTGATTGGCCCGAATGGTGCAGGCAAGTCGACTTTAATTAAAGTCATGCTCGGCATCTTGAAACCGCAATCCGGTGAGATCAAAACTGCACGTAAACTGAAATTCTCTTATGTGCCGCAAAAATTCAATCCATCGCATAGCTTGCCGCTGCGGGTCAAAGATTTACTGGCGCTGGAAAAATGTCCATCCAAAATCAAAACTGAAATTATTCGCGATACTGGCATTAGTAAACTGCAAGATTCCAAAGTTCAGCAACTCTCAGGCGGTGAGCGTCAGCGGGTGCTCTTGGCACGGGCCTTATTACGCCAGCCGGATATTCTGGTGCTGGATGAACCGATGCAAGGTCTGGACATTCAATCCGAAGCTGAACTGTATGAATATGTGCGTAACTTGCCGGAAAAATATGGCTGTGCCGTATTAATGGTGTCACATGACCTGCAATGGGTGATGCAAGGTACGACTCGGGTGGTGTGCTTGAACAAGCATATCTGTTGCAGTGGCCTGCCAGAAAGCGTACAGCAGCATCCGGAATATCAGGCAATCTTTGGCACCAATCGGGTGTTTTATCAGCATCATCATGATCATTGTGCGCATGGCGATTCTGCTACGCCGTGTCAGCATGATACGCGCCCTCATATTCACCCCGAGCCGGAAGCTTAAACCATGATGGATTGGTTACAACTCCTTTTACCTGCATGGATTATGGGCACGCTACTGGTGTTTCTGACGGCACCACTAGGCTGCTTGATGCTGTGGCGTCGTATGTCATTTTTTGCTGATACTATGGCACATGGTACTTTACTGGGTGTTGCGATTGCAGGCGCCTTAAGTCTACCGCTGTGGATGGGCGTGACCTTCTTGGCATTATTGCTGGTTGCCATTCTGTGGGTGCTACATGATCCCCGCCTCCCCAATGATGCCCTGCTTGCACTGTGTTCAGCGACCTTACTTTGCTCGGGTTTATTGTTTATTCAACATTTACCAAGTTTAAGACCTGAACTGCTCAGCTATTTATTCGGTGATCTACTGACCATTTCCTGGACGGACTTGCCCACGTTCGCCATTGTGATCATTCTGGCCTTAGGTGTTTTATATAAAAGCTGGCAAGCCCAGATTCAGATCGCGATTGATCCGGATATGGCGGTCAGTGAAGGGGTAAATGCCAAATGGCAACGCCTGATCTTTATGTTATTGCTTGCGCTATTTACTGTACTGGCTTTACGCGCGGTCGGTTCCCTATTGATGGGTGCATTGTTGGTTATTCCTGCTCTGACTGCTCGCCTTCTGGCAAACTCTCCACGCCAAATGGTGATCTGGGCATTCGTGATTGCACAGATTGGTGTGACAGTAGGCCTCTGGTCGAGCGCAGGCCTTAATACTTCAACTGGGCTGACCATTGTGCTGACCATGGCAGTGTTATTTGCAATGATGTTTATCTTTCAAAAATTTAAAAAGCTGAGCTAGGACATGGGGACTAAACGCTACTTTGTGAGTGCCTGTTTGCTCGGTCAAAAAGTTCGTTACGATGGCAAGGATTGCCTTGTCAAAGAAGTGCTCGAATCTTTAGTTCCAAATCAATATATCAGTCTGTGTCCTGAAATCTCAGGTGGACTACCGATTCCACGTCCACCTGCCGAAATTCAAAATGGTTCAGGCTTAGATGTACTTGCGCAAAAATCTTTAGTTATAGATATTCTAGGCAATGATGTTTCTCAAGCTTTTATACAAGGTGCATATCTCGCTTTAAAAGTTGCGCAAGACTTTCACGCCACACATGCAATTCTTAAAGCCCACAGTCCCTCTTGTGGTAGTGATTTGATTTATAACGGATCATTTTCAGGACATAAAATTCAGGGCGATGGTGTTACCGCTGCACTCTTTAAACAACATGGCATTGTTGTGATGACTGAAGATGAATTCTTGGCGCAATTATCACAGACTATTCTTTAATTTATAAAAGCGAAATTCAGGATTAAACAGCCCAATCAAAAATAAAATCGTGAATGCAATCCAAAAGAACCACGCCATCATAATTACCTGATCTTTCGTCCATTCTTCAGATTGAGATATGTTAAACACAAACCATGTTTTCCAGCCTCTAATATATGCTGCCCCGCCCCACGAAATAATCCACTTGGTTAAAATGCAGTGTAAGACATAGATCAAAATCCATAATGGCGTTGACATGCTGCTTTGCCTATTGTTGTTTTCATGCGATCAAACTAGATGAAATACGCTTAAAAATCAATTAATAGACTTAAAAATGTATTCCATACTGTTATTGATGTACCAAACTCAACAAACTAGCAGCACAACCGAATAATACGGCAAATGTACGATTTAGAATTTTCTGTTGTTTTGGTGACTTGAGCAATCGTAAAACTTTTGCAGCAAGCCCCGTGTAGCCCGCCATCACAATCAGATCAATCGTGATCATGGTCAGCGCCATAATCACATACTGAATCCATTGTGATTTGGATAAATCCAGAAATTGTGGCAATACAGCCAGTAAAAACACAATGGCTTTGGGGTTACTCATATTCACCAAGAAACCATATAAAACCAGTTTCCCCGCAGACTTACGTGCCAATTCATGTTTAATTTCAATGGATTGTAGTGGCGCTTTCCACTGTAAAATAGCCAAATATAATAAATAGCCCACACCAAACCATTTCACCACCAAAAATGCCCATGGCGTGGTCGCAAACAGCACCCCCACTCCGGCTGCCACCACTGCAATCTGCACCAGTAATGCCAGTTGCAGACCCAATGCATTCCAGTAGCCATGCCGAAAACCATAATTCAGCCCACTCGACATCGAAGAAATTGCCCCTGCACCGGGTGAAACACTAATCACCCAACAGGCCAGCATATAGGCAAACCACATTTGGTAGGACATGAACATTGAACTCTGGAAAACTTGCACAATATTATAGGACTTATCCAATAGATTCAGGCTAAAAAATTGCTTAAATATAAGGCGCTGCACTGTTCACTCTGCAGAGCTTCAGGCACAATATGTGCATTAAAAAACAGGATTTATCATTACAGGAGCCATGAATGACAGCCCAATCGGTAATCTTGCCCCTCCCCTCAGATCATGCTCGCTTTATTGTATTGCGTCTTAAAGACTTAAATATTGAAGCACTCAAAGAAAAATTAGAACATCTTTTTACTTCTCGTGATCGTCTGATTACGCAACATCCTCAAGCACAAATTAAAACAGCGGTCGCTTTTGGTCCTGAGCTTTGGTCAAGACTTTATTCACAAAGCCCTGCAGGTTTCAAACAGCTTGAACCGATTCAGGGTTCATTTGCAATGCCGGTTGTTCCGGCAGATATTCTGATTCATATTGCCAGTGCACGGGCGGATATCTGTTTTGCGCTGAGTCAGGCTTTTTTTGAAGGAATTCAGGATCAGGTTGAAGTTCTGGATGAACGTGTCTGCTTCCGCTATTTTGATGGCCGTGATGTGACAGGCTTTATTGATGGCACTGAAAATCCGCAATTCCCAGATGATCGTGCTGAGGTGGCATTACTTGGTGAAGATACGGGCATTTTCCAGGATGGTTCATTTATTTTTGCCCAGCGTTATGCGCATGATCTGAAAAAGTGGAAAAAGCTGAAAGTCGATACTCAAGAGCAAGTGATGGGTCGTACCAAACTGGAATCGATTGAACTGGAGGATGAGGTTAAACCGGCAAATGCTCACGTTGCACGTACTGTAGTGGAAGATGAAGAAGGCGAAGAAATGGAGATTCTCCGTCATTCCTTGCCTTATGGTGATGGCCGTGGTGACCAAGGTCTATTCTTCATTGCCTATACCAAAGATTTAACTATTATTGATGCCATGTTAGAGCGTATGTTTGGTACGTCTGGCGATGGGATCCATGACCGCTTGCTACACTTCGTCACTCCACTAGATGGAGCATATTACTTTGCACCGAGTGAAGAGTTGTTGGAAGAAGTTTTGGAAGGGTGAAGTTAAAAAAGATTGCTACATTAATGATGTAGCAATCTAGTAACTTATTTTTTCAGTAATTTCTTAGAATTTATATTTTCACAACCTAATGTATAGAATAAACATTTTAATTCTAAATTCAATACTAATTTATAATTATTAATTTTACCGTTACCTTCGCTGATATCCGCCTCATATAGATATTCTCTTTCTTTGACAAAATAAGAAAAATTATCACCAGCCAATATATTTAAATAATTACTTTCTAAACTCTTAGATGAAGAATCTACTACTGGAACCTCGACTACTAAATTTGATAATTTATTATATATAAATATATTAGAACTAAATTTTTTATAAGCTCTTTTCACATAATCTATTTCACTAAATTCTCTTGTTCGAAAAGCTACTATTTTTTCATCTTGATATAGTATCTTTAAATCGACACTAGATTTTAAAGGCACTGTACTTTGGAACAAAGTATATTCTATTTGATTATTAAAGACCTCAACACCATAACTTTTAAGAATATAATTTCCACCAGAATATTTTTTATTTTTATTACCGTAATCAACCAAACCTAACTTTAAGTTTTCATTTAATTGAGAAAAACTACCAAATTGATCTAAAAACAAAATTGGCTCATTGGTTTGTATAGCACTTTGCTGATAATCATTCCAATCTATATTATTCGAATGACACGATAATGAAAAAAAAGTACTAATTATTACTAGGAATTTAATTATTTTCATATTTTTTAAAAAGCCTAAATTAATTTATTTAAAAAAAAGGGGATAGGATCAAATCTTCCTTGTAGGCCTTTACCCAATAATGGCGAGCTTCTTGTCTCAAAATGTAAATGTCCACCCTTTGAAATAGTAGTCATTCCACTCGCATTTCCACTAGAACCTGTTTTACCTAAAACTGTTGTAACATCCACAGCATCTCCCTTTTCAACATTTATTGTAGATAGATGTGCATAAAAAAAATAAATAAAATTACTGTTTATAATGTTTTTTAATGCATAATTTTTTTGTTGTATAGGCAGGTCATCAATGTTTACTTCTAATACAACAATTTTACCATATGGCCCTCCACTATCCTTTGCAACAGCAATAATGCCACTACATACTGCAAAAATATTTGTACCTGAGTCAGCAGCTAGATCTATACCCTGATGATTTCTTGTACCTCCATTTCTAACCTTCCCAAAAGTGGCACTTTTGATATTTGCAAGACCAGCAGTTCTTAACTTATTTACTGCTAAAGGATCTACCCATATTTCACTTCCTCCTACAGGTTTATTTTCTTGTACTTCTTTACTTAAGATTGGTGTTGGTGTTGGTGTTGGTGTTGGTGTTGGTGTTGGTGTTGGTGAAGAAGTTTGTTCTAATAAAATTTTTATTGTTTCTTCTAAAGATAAATTTACCCCGGAAGTTTTTGATTTATCCAGTACATAATCATAAATATTAATATGTGCATCAATATAAGCTCTTAACCATGCTCCATAGGCAGCTTTTGCATCATCATTATATCTTTTCAAATAATCTGAGGCTCTTTGTTTACCTTTACTTCCAAATTGTGCAAATAACAAATTCTTCGCTCTTTGTTGAGAAAAACTATTTTGTATGAATGACCTAGTACCACCCGCTCCTTCATGATGTAATAGATAAGCAAATTTCGCTATTGAACTTGGTTCTGTTAATTTTTGATAAGGCAATTTTGACCATTTAAAGTTAACGACTGCATAAGCTGCTGCTGCATCAATAGAGAATTCAGGAATGAATCTCAAATTGAGAAGTTGCTTCTCAGTGAGCTTCTTATTTTTTGAAGCATATTGTCCTATTAGAGTATGTTGATTTTTACAAATTTCAAGCCAAGTACTTTTTAAAAATTGTGTTAGTCCAGCAGCATTTGTACTTGCATTAAAACTTTCCGGATCCCATTCACCATTACTTTTTTTTGCAGCCTCAGCATGAATTAAAGCTGCGAGGCTATGAGGTGTAAAATTATGCCGCTTCGAAGCCTCTATAACGAATTTTCTATATTTATTATTGACGCTACTTAGAATAAAGTTTTCTTCTGTAAATTGGCTTGCAATTATATGAGTACTATTACCTGAATCAGTCCTTTTTTGATCACTTCTTGGCTCCGGCAAAGATGATTTATTAGTATGTAGCTCATCTATTTTTTTACTTCCTCCCATTATAACTGGGTCTGCTAAATTTTTTAATGATTGTTTAATTTCATCTAATGTCTGTTGGGCTATACCAGACTTAGGATAATGTACACCTGAAACCTTCATTTGTCTTGAAGTTAATCTTAAAACTTTTTTTCCTATAGGTAATTTTTTATGATGAGCTATTAGATCAAAGGCACCTTTAATATTTTTATAATAAATTTTTAGTCCTTTTAAATGGTCTAATATTTCTATATTATAGATTACACCATCTTTAAAAATTATTTCTTTTGACTTATCATCATATTCTAGCTTTACAGTACCTTTTGGAATTGACTTAAAAGATAAATCTAATAATATGATTTTTAAAACCACTTCAGCATTAATCTTATTCTTTTCATTAATATAAATTTTTTGACCTATTCTTATTTTATGGATCATAGAAGTATCTAATTCATTAATTTCTGCTATTTTTTTCACAGTAATATTAAATTTTCTCGAGATACCCCATAATGTATCTCCTTTTTTTACGATATAATAATTCACAGAGACTACCTTTATAATTATTCAATATCTTCCAACTGAATTCCATGCTCTCCCACATCAAACTCATCTTCTATATCAGGCACTTTAAATTCCAAATCTTCAAAGCTACTAGACCATTGTTTAAATCCTACTAATGCTTCATAAGCTAATGATTTTTGAAAAATAGATAATTCAGACTTACCCTTTAAATCAGTTTTACCTTCCCATAAAATTTCCTTATTTTCAGGTGTGAACATAGTTACCTCTGCACCTTCAATTCCTGTACCGCCCAAACTAGTAAATAAAAAATCTACAGCATATGGACCAATTTTAGGCAACTCAGGTAAATCATAAAAAGTTTTAGCCCCTCCCATAAAACTATGCTGCCCCGCCTTACACTCAAATTTCCCACCAGTTGTGACACACACTCCACTGCTATTAATCTTTATTTGAGACCCTCCTGCGGTTAGCAGGATCTCTTTCGGACTGGTGATCTCAATTTTGTCTTCAGTTGAAATCAGATTAATCACCTTCCGTGCAATTGCTTCGATGGCATCATCTTGGGCCTGTATTTCAATTTTACCTTTGCCTGCATATAAGCGTGCTCCGTTCTGAGCAGCAAATAGGCTGATCTTGTGCTGCGCATGTGCAATCAGAGACTGTTGAGTCGATAGATGGATATTTTCCCCTGCACTGTAATTTATCTGCTGGTCTGCAGATAAATGAATATTTTCATTTGTACTCAGCGCAATCGAATGTGGTGCCGTTAATACCATAACAGCCTGTTTAAATGCAGTGGCTTTGTTCGCATCTTCAGTTTCAAGTTGATTCAGAAATTGTTTTAAGCTATTAAAAAGCTCAAGCGGATCAGTCTGCTGAGCTTCTGCCATGTCACTCAGAACTTTGGTGTTATTCAGATTTGATTCCATCTGGTTCTTGGCAGGCTTAGCATCCAAGTGATTACCTGCTGCAGCATCTTGCGAATAGGTCGAAATCAGTAAACCTTGCCCTGTTCGTACTGCCCCCCACTGATCTGTCCTTAGTTCAAACCCTTCCCCACGACTTTCACTCGATTCGGTTTCTTTAGGATGACTGAGATGTCCTAAATTCAACTGGCTAGCCCCATGACTACTGTGTAACTGCGCACTAATCTGATCCGTCGTATCATCAAAACGCAGCTGGTTGAAACCCTCACCCTCTACTTCTTGGGAACGGATCCCACTGAGTTTTCTGGTGGCTGGTAATTGTCCCTTCGCATCAAACATCACTGGATGTCGTTCTGCTTCGTGAATCCGTCCCATAACAAAGGGCCGATCGATATCGCCTTCAAAAAAATCAATCACCACCATTTCACCAACTCGTGGATGCAATCTGACTCCATAACCTTCACCAGCCCAAGGGGTTAATACATCAATCCAGGCCGAATCGCTATCATTGTCATTGCTGCCTGCACCGGCATCATGTTGATGGTCATCGCTTCGGGTAAATAGAAAATGAATTTTCACTCTTCCCCAAGCATCGACATGGATTGTTTCACCTTCAGGCCCGACCACTCGAGCTCGCTGCGGATATGCAACGGGGCGATGCATAAAAGGCTGATATTCAGGTACGACTGGGATGTCACGGCGGACGATATACAACTCATTGGCCTGCCGTTCTTCCTCCGAAATTTGCCAATCACTTTGACCGAGCAAGCTGTCTAGCTGCAATAAAATATCTTTAGGTAAATTATTCTGGTTATAGAAGCGTTTACCCAAAATCAAAAATTCACGCTCATGCACGGGATGCTGATCAATTTCAGCATGCTGTTTTAATTCAAACCAATACCCGACCTGAGCATCACGTACACTGCTGCTGGCTTTAAAATATTTGGATTGCAGCGCATGATAATGATTGAGCTGCTGATTCAGTCGTTCCAGTTGTGCCGTACCAGATGCCGTCACCTGATCCTCGGCATTCAAATCACCTGTCCAGGCCGGACTAATGTTCCAGGCATCTTCAAGATTCAGACTGGCCGTATCCTGCACGCTACTTTGCTGATGAGTATTTAATAAGGACTGGCTTTGATCCTGCGCAAGGTGCTGCGCTTGCCAGCGCTGGGTATGGGTACTGTTGGAATTAAGCTGACGTACGGCAATCAGACTGGTCAGCGTATCAAACTGCTCGGTGGCATGACTGCGATGGAAGCGGATTGAACGGCGTTTTAAAGCTGAAAAGGCTTGAGAATGATCGATTAAACGCAGGTTCTGCGGCTGAATCTCAGTAGCGGACACCGGAACAATGGAGTGCTTTTCATCAATCAGCCAGCTTATTCCTTCACTACGCCATAAACGCGTTAAAAAATCATAATCCGACTCATTGGACTGCATCACAAAAGGGCGTACATCGTAATCCCGATTTAATCCGGTCAGGTCCAGACTAAGACTGGCTGCAAATAATGCACTTCTACTTTGCCATTCACTAAATAATATTTCACTGATTTCGCGCACGCTCTTATTCATAAACACCCGACTATTACGGCGTTTGTGCCAGAGTGCAGTAGCATCCTGCATGGTCAGTTTATACAGACTCAAGGCACCGTCGCTGTGTCCCTGACTGGCTGCGGTAATAATGCCACTGGTTCGAAAAAGTTCGCCACGATCTGTTACCTGATCTACTGCCACCTGACAGCCTATAAATTGCTTTAAAGCAAGATTGGCCTGCGTAGAAAGGCAGATCAGTTCTGCCTGCAGACCCTGATTAATCTGATGCTGGCCATCAATCCGCTGAATCAGGACCTGATGATTTAAGAGCAGATGTGAAAACTGCAGATGCAGCGCACGATGCTGCCGGTTCAGCCCAAGTTGCTCCAGCAGCAGATGAATATGTTTTGGCATTTTATAGTTATAGTTTTAAGCATTATTATTGTGGAGCAAATTCTAGGAAAAGTTGTCCATTTCGTCCAGCTCGGTGTGCATTTCACATAATTAGGCATTTGATTTTCAGTAATTCAATTGCACCTATTCAATAAATCTCTGAAAAATAGAGGTAAAAATAATGCCAAATATTTCAGAATTTTCTGATTATCCAGAGTAGAACTTGCTGCTACACTGGATTCAATCTTATTTTCAAGGCCAAGGACATGCTGAAATTCCCCTCTAAACTGCCTGATCTAGGCATCACGATTTTTAGCACCATGTCGGCCCTGGCACGAAGACTCGGCGCATTGAACCTTTCACAGGGATTTCCAGACTTTCCTGCGCCACCGGCATTGATTGAGGCTTTGAGCCGAGCCAGTCGTGACGGATTTAACCAGTATGCACCTGGAGATGGCTTGCCGATATTGCGTGGTCTGGTGGCCGATCTGTATCAACAGCGCGATCAATTGAGCATTGCCCCGCTAGAAGAGATCACGATTACTTCCGGCGCCACAATTGCGATTTTTTGTGCGATTCAGGCCACAGTTCGTGCGGGTGATGAAGTGATTATTTTCGATCCGAGCTATGACAGTTATGCACCTGCAGTACAGCTGGCTGGTGCAACGCCCGTACATATTGCATTACAGCATCCAGAGTTTTCTGTGGACTGGAATCAGGTGAAAGATGCCATCAATGACCATACCCGCATGATAGTGGTCAATACCCCACATAATCCCAGCGGTAGTGTCTGGTCAAGAGCAGACTGGCAGCATCTGATTGAGCTGATCCGTGAGCGCAATATTGTGGTGTTATCCGATGAAGTCTATGAACATCTGGTTTTTGACGGCGTTCAGCACCATTCAGCCTGGTCATTTCCTGAACTGCGCGAGCGTAGCTTCGTGATTGGTTCTTTTGGTAAAACCTTTCATGTCACCGGCTGGAAAACCGGTTTTTGTATTGCGGCACCGCCACTCATGAAAATGTTCAGACAGATTTATCAGTTTGCCAGCTTCTGTGGCGTGACTCCGATTCAGGTGGCTTTGGCGGAATACATGCAACAGCATCCTGAACATATACGCGAACTTTCCCGGTTCTATCAAAACAAACGTGATCTATTTAATTCATCAATAGAAACATCACGTTTTAAATGGACGCCCTCTCAAGGAACTTATTTCCAGAATCTCGATTATTCGGCTATCCGGCCTGATTTAAATGATGTAGAGATGTGTCATTTTCTGGCAGAGCAACACGGGATCGTGGCAATTCCAGTCTCTGTGTTCTACCAGCAAGCGCCTGCCGATTTACGCCTGCTCAGGTTCTGTTTTGCAAAAAAAGAACAGACCCTGATTCAGGCAGGTCAAATTCTTTCAAAGGTTTAATTCAAATTTTAACTAAAATTCTTATAAAATAAATGCCTTAGTTACTTAAAAGCTAAGGCCTTTATTTCTGCTTTATTCAATAATAGCGACATAATTAAATAGATGAAAAATCAATAACAGGATAGGGCATGGCACAGCAATCACTGATCCAACAACAGAATTTATGGAAGGCCTTTCTGGTATTTCTGTTGCCATTAATTGCAACCAACATCCTGCAAAGCCTTTCAGGCACGATTAATACGGTTTTTGTCGGGCAAATGCTGGGAGTCAATGCCATTGCTGCGGTTGCGGTATTTTTCCCGATCCTGTTTTGTTTGATGGCTTTTGTCATTGGCTTATCTGCCGGTTCTACTGTACTTATTGGACAGGCTTGGGGCGCAAAAAATATCGAAAAAGTGCGCTGTGTGGTCGGTTCAACTTTATTTATGACCTTGATTGGCGGAAGCTTGATCGCGCTGTTTGGTGTGATTTTTGCCGAAAATATCCTCTTGGTGCTCGGTACAGATCCGGAGGTGATGCATTTATCCTTGCCCTATGTGCAATGGATGCTGGCAGGTAGTCCCCTAATTTTTATTTATATTATTTATACCTCTATCTTGCGCGGTGTAGGCGACAGCACCACACCGCTGTTTGCTTCCGCACTCACCATTGGCGTGGGCTTGGTAGTCACCCCGATATTAATTGCCGGATATTTTGGCTTTCCCCAAATGGGTATTATCTCGCCGGCAATTGCCACCATTTTGGGTAATCTGGCCGTATTGTTGTTTCTAGTCCTGTATTTAAATTATAAACAACATCCGCTCAGGCTCGACTGGGCATTATTAAAACATATCCGCCATCAGCCTAAATTAAGCAAAATTATTTTAAGTCTGGGCGTTCCGACTGGAATACAGATGATCACGACTTCTGTCGCCGGTCTGGTGATTGTCGGCTTGGTCAACCGCTATGGCGCAGAAGCAACGGCTGCCTATGGTGCGGTCAACCAGGTGTTAAATTATATCCAGTTTCCTGCTCTGTCGATTGCGATTGCAGCTTCTGTGTTTGGTGCACAAGCGATTGGTGCAGGAAAATCCGATTTACTGAATAAAGTCACACGGACTGCACTCAGTATGAATATTCTGTTTACTGGCAGTTTGGTAGTTTTGGCCTATCTGTTCTCAAAATATTTAATGGCACTGTTTATTACTGATCCTCAGGTCGTGGTGCTGGGTCAGCAACTTTTATTCATTGTGCTTTGGTCTATTTTATTCTTTGGTGCCAGCGCCATTTTTGCGTCAATTATGCGTTCAAGTGGTACGGTAACTGCACCGATGCTGATCAATATTTTTGCAATTCTCTGTATTGAAGTTCCTGCCGCTTATCTGTTTAGCCGGTGGTGGGGGCTGGAAGGGATCTGGTATGCCTATGCATTGGCCTTTGTCAGCATGTGTATTTTGCAGGGACTGTATTATCAGTTGGTCTGGAAGAAAAAAACCATTAAAATATTGGTTTAGCTTCATTATTTTACATGCCTACAGCCTTACAGCAACTCACTCCTGATCTACAATAAAAGATTAAAAACCCGCTTTTGCGGGTTTAATATCCAATGATTTAAGCAGATTTTTTCTTCTTTTTGCCGAATTGGCTTGCCAGTGCAGTGACATGCTGATAGCCGCTTGGCAAGATCCGTTGAATCAAATCAACAGCTTTGGCATCGTTACCAATTAATAAACGGCGTTTGTCTTTCTGTACCGCCTCCAGAATCTGACGAGCGGCTTCTACTGGCGGGCAACGCAGCAGTTTATTAAAATTACGGGCGGCTTTTTCCGGATTCATGCCCAAGGTCAGCATACTGTCATTCATTTTCGCAGCATTGGCAATATTGGTACGGATTCCCCCCGGATGTACACAAAGTGCACTCACACCGCAATTTTGCAGATCAAGTTCCTGACGCAAGGATTCGGTAAAACCACGCACTGCAAACTTGGTCGCGTTATATGCCGACTGGGTCGGCTGCGCGGTTAAACCAAACAGACTGGAAATATTAATCACATGACCATCGCCGGTTTTCTTGATTAAAGGCAAAAATTCTTTGGTGCCATACACCACGCCCCAGAAATTAATGTCGACGATCCATTCCAGATCTTCATAGCTCGCACCTTCTACGGTGCAGCCAAGTGCCACGCCGGCATTGTTAAAGATCAT
This sequence comes from Acinetobacter sp. YH12200, assembly GCF_013418175.1. Classification (NCBI taxonomy): domain Bacteria; kingdom Pseudomonadati; phylum Pseudomonadota; class Gammaproteobacteria; order Moraxellales; family Moraxellaceae; genus Acinetobacter; species Acinetobacter sp. YH12200. The sequence continues at coordinate 67,983 of NZ_VPCO01000012.1, read as the reverse complement.
ATTGACACTGCCATGATCCTGCTCCACCTGTGCTGCCCAGTTGCGTACCTCTTGTAGCTTGGCCACGTTGACTTTTTGACTCGTCACCCGAACATCACTGCCCTGCAACAATTCAACCGTTTGTGCCAGTCCCTGTTCATTAATATCACTTAGTGCCAGATGACAGCCTTGCTGTGCCAGCAAAACTGCCAGTTGCTGACCGATCCCTGAACCGGCACCGGTAATGGCAGCGACTTTATTCTTAAAATTTTTCATTGAATTTCCTTATGTAAATAACTGCTCTTCCATGACAGCAGGATCTTGCTCTGTTGTTTCAGGAGTTAGCACAGATCCTCAATATAATTTTGACAATATAGATTGTCAATAATTATCCGATGTCCTTAGCGGCCAAATTCCTCTGCTGAATTTCGACATAGGTCAAAGCGTGATTTATTGCTAAGATATTCAAAATCTTCATGCAGATGAGTAGCCAGGCCTTATGACCGATTCAATCAATGCAGCAGCACCATCACGACCACCCAAAAGCAAGGAACGTCAGTTTAAAGGCCTGTCGATGGCTGAGCGACAGCAGGTACGTCGTGAAAAGCTGATTGAAGCCGGCATTGAAGCTTATGGCAGCCATGGCTTTTTTTCAGTAACCGTAAAAGATATCTGCAATGAAGCCAAACTGACCGAACGTTATTTTTATGAATCTTTTAAAAAAAGTGAGCACCTGTTTCAGACCATCTTTTTAAAACTGATTGATGAACTGCAACAGAATGTCATGCAGGCCATGATGCAGGCATCCACTGATCCGAAAAAAATGATTGAAGCGGGTCTGACTGCCCTGCTTAGCACCTTGCGTGACAATCCGCGTATGGCACGGATCATTTATATTGATGCCATGCTGGTACAGGAGTTGCATAATCAGGCCACCATTCATGAAACCATGTCGCGCTTCGACCGCATGATTCATGCCTTTGTCATGTTAATGATGCCGCAGTTAAATCGTAGTGAGCAGGAAATTTCACTGGTGTCAACCGGGTTAAATGGCTATGTCACCCAAATTGCTATTCGCTGGGTCATGAGCGGATTCAAGCAGTCATTGGAGGAAGTTTTATCATCGTGCAGTGTGGTATTTTTGGCACTATTAGAGTCATTTTCCGACAAAAAATAGCTGTTAAATCGAAGGTTTAATCAGATTTTCTGCATTCTAAAACAGATTGCAGGTTTCTGCTGAAGCATCGATAAAAGTAAAATTAATTTATGATTTTTTAACAAGTTTCTTTACTAAAATTGTCACAAATCTTTGCGAATTTCAGCAGTTTTTCCCTTTCTGCAATGATACTGTCATAATTAGTCTTTGTAATAAGCCTGTCATAAATATAAAACGGTTCACCGTTTACATGAAATAGGGTATTGCGTTGTGAAAGATGACTACATATTAATCGTCGATGACGAACTCCCGATTCGGGAAATGATCCATACCTCTCTGGATATGGCCGGTTTTCAATGCTTACAGGCCGAAGATGCCAAGCAGGCTCATCAGATGATTGTGGATCAGCGTCCGGCACTGATTTTGCTGGACTGGATGATGCCGGGCGGGATCAGCGGTGTAGATCTATGTCGTCGTCTGAAACGTGATGAAAGCCTGTCAGAAATTCCGGTGATCATGCTGACCGCACGCGGTGAAGAAGACCACAAAGTACAAGGTCTGGATGCCGGTGCCGATGATTACATGACCAAGCCGTTCTCGACCCGGGAACTGGTGTCACGCATTAAAGCTGTCCTGCGCCGTGCCAATGCACTCAGCGGTGAAAAAACCATTGATGCCAATGGCCTGATTCTGGATCCGGTCAGTCAGCGGGTTAATTTTGGCGATAAAATTCTGGAAATGGGGCCAACTGAATACCGTCTATTGGCGTTCTTTATGACCCATCCGGAACGTGCCTATACCCGTGCGCAATTGCTGGATCAGGTTTGGGGCGGCAACGTCTATATTGAAGACCGCACTATTGACGTCCATATACGCCGTTTGCGCAAAGTGCTGGAACCTTATGGCGCAAACCGCTATGTACAAACCGTACGTGGAACCGGTTACCGTTTTTCAACCCGTGCAGATGTGGCTTTAGGTTAACGTCTTTTAAGGTAAATCTTGTTTTATGTATGAACCCTACCCTGTCCCCGAACTGGCACGTGAGCACAAAAGAATCCGTTACAGCAGTTTATGGGATTTTGCCAAACAGGATTTACGCTTACTGGCTTTTTTCCTGATCATCGCCAGCCTTATCGGTTTTGGGATTGGGTATTTCTGGATTTGTATCGTCATTGCCTTTGTGGCGTTCTTTAGCACCCAGATGCGCTCTTTATATCTGGTCAATGAATGGATTTCCAATCGCCCTTATGATGTTCCACCGAATATTGGCGGAATTTGGGGCGCACTGTTATTCAATGTCTACCGCGCCCAGCGTCAGGAACGCATTGTTCAGGCTGAAATGGTCGAGCTGATCGATCGCGCCCAGTCTTCACTGGTGGCCTTGCAAGAAGCCGTGGTACTGATTGATGAAAACCAGCAGATTGAATGGTGGAATCCGGCGGCCGAACGGCTACTCGGCATTTCCAGTGATGACCGTCGCCGCAATATTTTAACCTTATTGCGTCAACCAAGTTTTATTGAATATTATCATCATATTGATGAATCCCCGGATGGCCTGAAAATGCGTTCTTCACTGTTTGAAGACCATTATGTTCAGGTCAAAATGACCCGTTTTGGCGGAGAAAGTCGGGTACTGGTGGCTTATGATGTGACCCGGATGCATAATCTGGAACAGATGCGTAAAGATTTTGTCGACAATATTTCACATGAATTACGGACGCCTTTGACCGTACTCAGCGGCTATATTGAAACCTTTACCGATCAGGAAGACATCAATCCACGCTGGAAACGCGCCTTTGACCAGATGCAATCGCAGACCCGACGCATGAATGCCCTGGTCAATGACCTGCTGCTGCTGTCACGTCTGGAAAATGACAAGAATATTGCCAAAAACCAGATCATTGAAATGCCGAGTCTGATGAACCAGCTGTTTGATGATGCACAGGCCTATAATATTGATTATGGCCACACCCTGAATCTGGATATTGACAGTCACTGTGATCTGATTGGCTCCGACATGGAACTGGCCAGTGCCTTTAGCAACCTGATCACCAATGCGATCAAATACACCCCCAAAGGTGGCACCATCACCATGGGCTGGCATGATGACGGCGAATCGGCTTATTTTGTAGTGCAGGATAACGGCATCGGGATCGACCCCAAACACCTGCCACGTCTGACTGAACGGTTTTACCGCATTGATTCAGACCGTAGCCGGCGTACTGGTGGTACCGGTCTGGGACTGGCGATTGTGAAACATGTATTAATGCAGCATCAGGCACATCTGGAAATCGAATCCAAGGAAAACCAGGGCTCTACTTTTAAGGTAATTTTCCCCAAAGAACGCCTCAGTTTTCCAGACTAATATTCCTATTAAAAAAGCTGCCATCGGCAGCTTTTTTATTCAGGATGCGATCTGTTTCTCTTTCGCCAGTGCCCGCGCATAGGCAGCACGTTGTGATACCCGTTTCAGGTAGGCCTGAATCGCAGGATAACTTTGACCGGTACGACTTTGCATGGCCTCCAAAGGAAAACTCATCTGAATATCGGCAAAACTGAAATGCCCGGCAAAATAATCATGCTCGCTCAAATAGCTTTCCAGAAACTGGATATGATCTTTTAAGCGGCTCTGTACAAACTGCTTTTTCACTCCCTCACAGATTTTCTTGGCCACAGGTCGAATCAGCAAGGTGGTACGTTTAGGCACGGTGGTCATCACCAGCTGCATCACAAATAACGGCATTAACGAACCTTCAGCATAATGCATCCAGTAACGGTACTGGGCCTTATTGGCCGCATCCTGAGGTCGAAACTGCTGCTGTTCATCATAGCTTTCCTGTAAATATTCCAGAATCGCTGCAGATTCAGCCAGTACCTGCTCCTGATCGACCAGAATTGGTGCCTTACCTAAGGGATGAATCTGTTTTAAGGCAGCAGGCGCAGAAAGATTAGGCTGGCGCTGATAATATTTAACCTCGTAATCCAGCCCTAATTCTTCCATGGCCCAGAGAATACGAAATGATCGTGATTGTTCGAGATGATGTAAGACACGCATATTAGACTCATGATTTTATTGTTGTTGCTCACTGAGCATAGCAAAAAGCAGCGGAATGTAGCTCATGTTTTGATGACTGTAATGATATGTTCCCTCGATTGCAAATTCACGATTTTTAGTTCAAATCCGACAGGGTTCCATCCCCCCCTGTCATTTTGATCATTTATCTGGAGGCACGCATCCGGTCGGGAAATGCTGGAGCTTCTAAACGTGGCCCGTCATAAGCAGGAATGGAACCGAAACGCTCATGCCCTTCGATCCACTGTTCCCGTGCGATTTTAAGTTCCTCGGTAGTCCGCCCGACCAGATTCCACCACAGTAAAATCGGACTTTCAAATGGCTCTCCACCAATTAATAACACCCGGCTTCCGGCATGAATTTCAGCATTGACCTGCGCCAAGCCCGGCTCCAGAATCAGCATATTATCTTCGGTCAGCTCATGTCCATTGATACTGGCTGTACCTTCAAGCACCATAAAACCATATTCAAATTTCGGATTCAGGGGCAAGCGCGCAGTTGTACTTTCAGCGGCATACAGATCTACGCCCAGCAGTTCACTATGCACTCTAACCGGCGATGCTGTTTTTAAATATTCGCCCACCAGCACGGTAAACTCAATGCCTTGATCATGTACCACTGGCAATTCGGAATAATGCTCAAAACCCGGCGCCATATTGATCTTGTCATCCGGCAAGGCAATCCATAACTGCGCCGCATGCATATGGGTTTCACTTTCCGGTGAAACCTCAGTATGTGAAATACCATAGCCCGAGGTCATCAGATTGACCTGTTTAGGCCGAATCAGCTGCTGATTTCCCAGACTGTCATTGTGCATCATGGTGCCTTTGAGCATCCAGGTAAAGGTCTGCAGACCAATATGCGGATGTGGCCCAACATCCAGCCCATCACCTTGAGGAAAGCTGGCCGGACCGGCGTGATCCAGAAAACACCAGGCACCAATCATACGTTTATGCCGGCTAGGCAAGGCACGTTTAATCACCGTACCCTGCCCGATTTCGGCACGGCGTAAAGGAAATTCCTGAATAAACTGGTTAATATACTTTTCACAATCATCCGAATTGGACAGTTCAATATCACTATTGTTCGACATGGCTGAGCTCACCTCGGCATTTTTATTCCAGATCTTGGCTTATTTAAGACATGCTTCCCTTGGACTGCTGCAAGATGTCTCTCTTCAGGACAATGTACAGGGTCTCCATACAAAATCTATCTCTGGAAATATTTAGATACGTATAAAACGCTCCTGCAGTGAACCGCTATACTCCTGCATTGCGTATACAATCTAAAATGTCACCCTGCCAAAACCTGAAAATAAACAGCTAAATGCTTAAGTATAGGCTGCCAGATATGAACTCGAACTGACCTCAACCAGACTGGTCTAATTACCTTATGTTTCACGTGAAACGAATAACATAATTTAGAAAATTTTAGCGGATAAAAATTATTTTTTAGTGATTTCAATAACTTTTCTGCATTTAATAAACATAAATTTTGTTACGTTTTAACTTTAAATTTATGTCAGATACCCAATTATAGGGAGGTTATTTTTCACCCAGTCACGGCATAATAGGCACCTAGAACAATAATACCGGACCATGGACATGTCTTCTAAAAATGAGAATATATATTCAGCAGCGAATATATCTTTTCAAAATTCGATGACCGATAAATCACTAAAACTGTCTGAGTGTGACCTGCAGAACCGTCAGCTGATTGAACAAGCGCTGACCGATACTCAGGCGCGTATTCCTGGCCAATTTCAGCAATATTTCCATGACTATGTCTATACCAATACTCATCATAACTTGCGTCAAATTAACTATCTGGCTCAAATTGCTTTTCTGCTGTATTTCTTTGCCGACATTCTGATTATTCCGGACATGTTTTTTATTTCCGGCCTGATGCGTGTGGTGCTGGTACTCGGCGCCATGGTTTGCTGCTATTACCTGTTCAAAAAAAATAAGAATATTCAGATTCTGGACAGGATTTTGCCAATTGGCACCACCCTGGCTGCAGCGGGCTGGATTAGCCTGTTGTTACTTTCAAGCAGTCCCCATGTGGCTACCTATATCTATGCCTCTGCAATCTTTATCTTGATTGCCAATCTATGTGTGCAGATCCAGTTTAAAGTAGCAGTGTACTGTTCTATCCTGATTGCGCTGTTTATCACGATTGGGGTGACCCAGTTAATGACTGCTTCTCAAGCCTTTATCTTTACTGTGGTTTTTAGTCCACTCTGGTTTTTTAGCATCTATATTAACTGGAATAATATTCTGAATGTACGACGTTCTTTCCTGCGATCACTACTCGATGAGTGGAACTATCAAACCTTAAAGAATCTGGCACATACCGATGATTTGACCCAGTTGTATAATCGTCGCCATTTTGTCGATATGGCTGAACGTTCGATTCATAAATGGCCCAAACATGCCAGCACCTGCCTGCTGATGTTTGACGTCGATCATTTTAAAAATATCAATGACAACTATGGCCACGACATCGGTGATCGTGTGCTACAGCTGATTGCTGAGGTAACCCGTAAAGAAATGCGCCATAGCGATGTACTTGCACGTTTTGGTGGTGAAGAGTTTATTGCTCTCTTGGAAGATACCCAGCTGCCAGACAGTCTGGTGATTGCAGAGCGAATTCGTTGTGCAATTCAGAAACAATTTGTTTATGCCAAACCGAACCAGCCCATTCGTTTTACCATTTCGATTGGTATAGCAGAACTGGAGTCGCCTACGCAAAAGCTGGAGGAGCTGATCAAGCAAGCCGATATCGCTTTATATCAGGCGAAAAAATCAGGCCGAAATCGGATTGAAGTTTATCATTCCAAAATGCTGGAAAAGCCCAAACCTGCTCCAGCCAATCCCTGGAATGCCTTTAAGCCCGTGACCCAGCAAGGTCATTCAAAGGCCAATCAAACCAAGCAGTTCTGGTCCGCCCTTTAAATAATGAAATCAGGAATATTAGTGAAAGCTTAAATTTTTATAAACTTTACATGGAAAAGTTGCATATTCTATCACGAAGAAAAAATCCTCATAAAAAAGAGCACCGAAGCGCTCTTTTTTTATCGGGATATCTCCGATCAACCAGATATTTACTACGTGCATAGCGCTTGGCATCATTCAGGCAAGAAGCCGTGCTACTTGAAACACTGACTGGCGCAGCCATAGCCTTGGCAGTAATTCAGGCAAGAAGCCGTGCTTCATGAAATCCCTCACTGCCGCGAGCATAGCTCTTGGCGTAAAATCGGCTAAAAGCTATCGCTTTTAGAAATCCCGATTTTACTCCCATTCAATAGTTGCAGGTGGCTTAGACGATACGTCATACACAACACGAGAAACATCTTTAATTTCATTCATGATACGAGTCGAGATTTTATCGACTAGATCATAAGGAAGATGCGCGAAACGAGCAGTCATAAAGTCCACAGTTTCTACTGCACGCAGTGCAATCACCCATGCATAACGGCGACCATCACCGACAACACCGACAGATTTCACCGGCTGGAATACCGCAAATGCTTGAGCAGTCTTGTCATACCAACCGCTGGCACGAAGTTCCTGCATGAAAATGTCATCAGCAAGACGTAAAATGTCTGCATATTCTTTTTTCACTTCACCCAAGATACGCACACCTAGACCTGGGCCTGGGAATGGATGACGGTAAATCATGCTGTGTGGCAAGCCCAAAGTGGTACCCAATTTACGTACTTCATCTTTAAACAAGTCACGTAATGGTTCAACCAGTTCAAAAGCCAAGTCTGCTGGTAAACCACCCACGTTGTGGTGCGATTTAATCACATGTGCCTTGCCCTGTTTGCTTGCAGCAGATTCAATCACGTCTGGATAAATCGTACCTTGAGCCAGGAATTTTACCCCATCTAATTTACGTGCTTCTTCAGCAAAGACTGCAATAAACTCACGGCCAATAATTTTACGTTTTGCTTCAGGATCAACTTCGCCTGCAAGTGCAGTCAAGAAACGCTCTTCTGCAGCAGCACGGATAACACGAATCCCCATATTGTCAGCAAACATTTGCATCACTTGATCACCTTCGTTCAAACGAAGCAGACCATTGTCGACAAACACACATGTCAGCTGATCACCAATCGCTTTATGCAACAGCGCTGCCACTACAGATGAATCCACACCACCTGAAAGACCAAGTAATACTTTTTCATCACCGATCTGTTGGCGAAGCTGTTCTACACGTAGATCAATAATGTGTTCTGGCGTCCATAGACCGCGGCAACCACAAATTTGATGAACGAAGTTCGACAGTAATTCTGCCCCTTTAGAGGTATGTGTCACTTCAGGATGGAACTGAATACCATAGAAACCACGAGTTTCGTCAGACACCATCGCAATTGGACAGCTTGGAGTTTGTGCAGTGATCTGGAAGCCTTCTGGAATACGGGCAACCTTGTCACCATGACTCATCCAGACATGCAACTGGTTTTCACGGTCCTGTAAATTACCGATCAGCTTGTCACGTACCACGATATCAACTTCTGCATAACCGAACTCATGCACAGTACCTGGCTCGACTTTACCGCCAAGCTGTTCGCACATGGTTTGCAGGCCATAACAAATACCCAATACCGGTACACCGAGCTCGAATACCACTTGTGGCGCACGCGGGCTGCCTTCAAGGTGAACGCTCTCAGGTCCACCAGACAAGATGATACCGTTTGGATTAAATGCACGAATGTCTTCTTCAGACATATCATAGGCATACATTTCAGAATATACACCAGCTTCACGGACACGGCGTGCAATGAGCTGACTATATTGAGAACCGAAATCCAGAATCAGGATACGATCTTCAGTAATTTGAGTATTGGTAGTCATGACGAACAACTATGAAAGGCAAACGAAAGATAAGCGCCGTATTCTAGCATTTTTCTTGTGTTTAAGCACACTATTCCAATTGGTTTAAATATTAAACAGTTAAGAAATTTCAGAAAATAATGCCCTCATTTTTGACTGGTTCACAGGAGAGCAGAGTTTCGCTGCTTTCCTGTTCCAGCCAAATGAATGGTTTATTTCACGCGTTCAATCTGAATCACTTCAATATCGGTGGGTTTGTTGCGGTGCGTATCGACCTCGCCCCAGACTTCTACCCGATCGCCTGCTTTGAGTTTTAATCTTTTCCAGTGGTCGTCATCCACATCAATCATGATGCTGCCGGTTTTATCTCTTAATTCAAATTCGTCACTTTGTGCTGCACGCTGTTTGACGATCTGCCCCCTTAAGGTCACGCCAGTTTCATCTTTCATTTTATGTGCCTGAGCAATACTGACCACATTCTGTTTTGCTTCCTCCAGAATAGCCTGATCTGATTTAGCCCAAAGTGCCGGACTGGCAGCTGCCAGAACCAGTGTCGCCAGAATATATTTTTTCATGTGTTTTGACCTGCTATTTTTATGATGATTCCATGATCTAAACAGAAAGCCGAAATAGATGCCGCAGACGTTGTGTAACACCATGATGAACTTGTGTCATCTGCTCAAAAAGCCCCAATAAAAATATGTTTATACGCTGATATATCTATTTTAAAAGTGAAGGGATTCGCCCGACAGCAGAAAAATAAGCCGCAAAATAGTCGACTTTTATTACTGACTTTATAGGTGATCGCTGTTAGGATTTGAGCACACTTTTGCTTGTACTGGGCTCATGGAACTGATTGATTTTATCTTGCATGTTGATGATCACTTGCTTGAATTTATCACCAATTACGGGATCTGGATTTATGCCATTCTTTTCCTGATTATCTTTGTGGAAACAGGTTTGGTGGTGATGCCGTTCCTGCCCGGCGACAGCTTGCTATTTGCAGCAGGTGCTTTGGCAGCGTCTACAGGTGTGATGGATCCCTGGGTACTGATTCCGCTTTTATTTGTTGCGGCAGTATTGGGCGATACCCTGAATTACCATATTGGCAAATATATCGGGCCGCGGGTTTTCGAGATTGAATCGCGCTTTATCAATAAAAAACATTTATTGGCAACTCAGCAATTCTTTGCCAGACATGGTGGTAAAACCATTATTTTTGCGCGTTTTGTGCCTTTTGCTCGTACCTTTGCACCTTTTGTCGCTGGTGCTGGCAGCATGAATTACAAATATTTCCTGAGCTATAATGTAGTGGGTGGATTCATCTGGATCAGCTCATTTGTCATTCTGGGCTATATGTTCGGTAATATGCCGATCGTCAAAGATAACTTCACCTATTTGATTTTCGGTATTATTATTTTAAGTGTCTTGCCAGGTGTGATCGGCTTTATTCAACAAAGACTCAAAAAAAGTAAAACAGCTTAAGATTTTTTATAGCCTGTGCATTTAATCCCAAAGCTTGATCAGTAATGGGATCAGACAAAGCAGTACAAACAGAGCCGAGCCTTTATAAATAAGGCCGGCTTTTATTTTTTCAGAGTGACTGCTCAAAATTGCCTGACCAAAGACCATCCAGAAAATCCCTACTGGAACGGTACTCAAGCAAAAGGCAGCAAACACCAGAACAAAGTTGGTCGGACTTTGCCAGGTTTCCATGGGTAAAATCCCGGAGGCCAACAATGCTGCTTTAGGATTGCTTAAGGTGACAGTAAACATTTGCCAGGGACGAATCTGCGGATGATTTTTGCTATAGCGTTCTAACTGCTGGGCCTTATATAAATGCAGCGTCATCCAGCCCACACAGATGGTACTCAGGACATACAACAAGCTTTTGAAATTTGGCCAGATCGGTAAAGCCAGATGAATTAACAAAGCCCAGACATTAATCGCATAAAAATAGCCCATCAGAATGGCAGGAATATAAAGGCTGGTTTTGGCCTGACCCTGCTGATACGCAGAGCTGGCGACCAAGGCATTCGCCGGCCCTGGAATCATCAGAACGGCGATTAGCCCCAATACAAATAACCAATTTTCAATCATCGTGATGAACTATTCCGGGCCTAGCTTATAGCTTAATCAATATTCTCATGCCAGAACAGCTCTATAAATCTAGGATGCTGAGACGATACGCGCCCTTTCAAGTGATATTAAGCGGAATATCAGCTCGGCTATTTTGAAAAAATCATAAAAATGCTGACCCAAGATCAGCATTTATGAAGAGATCAGGAATTCGTTATTTAGCAATATTCTGACGAACCACAATCGGACAATTTTTGTAACGGGCGGCCTGAACAATCGCTTCCTGTTCACCTAAAAGCCGTGCCAGCTCGGTTCGCTTGGTATTGGATGACTGTCCCATATTGACGGAAACACTCGGACCAATTCCCCAACCACCGCGACTGCCCCAGCCACCACCCAGACCGACGCCCACACCTACACCCGTGCGTTTTGGCGCTTCCACGCCATTGTCGATATATTGCTGAATACGGTTATATTCGCCTTGCAGCTGCTGACAACCCAAGGTCTGATACTGGGTCGGGGACACATAGGTGGGTTTTACCGTTGTTGCACAAGCACTCAGCAATGCAAATGCTGCAATACTCAGGCTTAATTTCACAAGTTTCATAGTTAACTCGATCTTAGTTCTGCTCTATCTCATTGAACAACGATTGATAGGCCTGAGTCAATTTATGATCAGTAGCCAAATGAATCAGGGGCTGATTTTTATGATGAGATTCTTTCATTAAGATGGAGGGCGGTAACATACTATTGAGTACGGGCAATCCTTCATCTTTCAGTTGCTGCACCACTTCACGCGGTAATCTGGCCTGTGCCTGAAACTGATTCACCACAATACCTTCAATTTCCAGTCTTTCATTATGGTCATCTTGGGTTTCAATGACATTTTCAATCAGGGTCTGTAAGGCGCGTTTAGAAAACACATCACAGTCAAATGGAATCAGCACGCGGTCTGCAGCAATCAAAGCCGACAGTGTAAAGAAATTAAATGCCGGCGGGGTATCAATAAACACCCGATCATATTGCCCGGACAATTGTTGTAAAGCATCTCGCAGTTTGTAGATTTTATGCTTGGACTCCAGTGCATGTGCCAAGGCGCCCAGTGTCGGGCTGGCTGGAATCACATCCAGATACTTAAAGGGAGACTGATGCACATAACTTTCCAGACCTTTGCTACGGCTTTTCAAAATCGAGCCAATTGCATTGCCGAGCAAGCCTTTACTTTGCTGATTGCCCAGCACATTTTCAAAATAGTTTTCAATATTCGGTTCTAATGCCGGCTTGTCACTTGAATAGGTCGCATCGTCACCTAATACGTATTGACTGGAATTGGCTTGTGGATCCAGATCAATGAGTAAAGTTTTTAAACCCTGATGTGCGCTGATCGCGGCCAGATTAACGGTAATACTGGACTTACCCACCCCACCTTTTTGATTAAATACCACACGTGTATGCATGTCCCCTCCTGTTATTTTTAACTACTTTTATCACACTTGTATTTTTTAATTATTCACATAGGCAGACTGCACTTGAAGTCACAGCCTGCTTGCTTTTAGCCAAAATTCGGCTTGATCATCACCAAGATCAAAATAGAAACCAATGCAACTACCGCAATAAATAAGCCAGCCCGGCGTTGTGCCAGCAAGATTGAATCATCTTTTTTATAGGCTTTAGCTAAAGAGGATACCAGCACAAAAAATAAAATAACCTTGGCATAAAACCAGGGCTGCACATCAAAATCCTTGATCACCAATGACACAATACCTGTAAACGCGATCACCGTAATGGCCAGATGCTGTAAAGCCACCAGCGCAATTCTTGCCTTTGGATTCGGTAGGTTGCCTTGTGTACCAATAAACAAAGTCAAGGCACGGGCAAGAATGGCGACAATCGCCAATCCTGCTGCTGACATATGAATAATTTTGACTAAAAGTTGAGTTTCCATCATTTCCTCTTAGTTTTTTGGTGCATGTGCACAAGCTGGACTGGTCGTGTCCTGCCCTGCCCATTCTTCAGGCAAAAATGCATGGATTGCCAGCGCATGAATCTTGTCTTTGGCCAGTAAATCACCAGCAGCAGCATAGACTTTCTGATGACGCTGGACTGGACGTAAACCGGCAAAGGCCTGACTGACAATCACAGTTTTAAAATGAGACTCTTTTCCAGGGAAATAACCGCCATGACCCGAAGATTCATTCACCACGTCTAAATGGGTCGGAGATAATTGTGCTAAACGATCTTTCAGTTGTTGTTCTAAGCTCATGGCCTTGACTCCAATCTTTGAAAATATAAAGTCAGTATACCTTGTTCTGCTGAGTATTTTAGTAATCTGTCACAGCGCAATCTGTTGATTGTGGCGAAGTTTCATGAATTCCCACATGAATATTGGCGATTTATTGTCTGGTCCAAAGTATTTTGCTTTTATTTTATGCAATTGATACAAGATTTTTAACAAAGGTGTTGACCACATTTTTTCATGCTGTATTATACACGGCATGCGGGAATAGCTCAGTTGGTAGAGCATAACCTTGCCAAGGTTGGGGTCGGGAGTTCGAGTCTCCTTTCCCGCTCAAAATTTTTTTATTTAGTTTTTTCATTTAAAAAACTTTATAGACTCCGCGGGAATAGCTCAGTTGGTAGAGCATAACCTTGCCAAGGTTGGGGTCGGGAGTTCGAGTCTCCTTTCCCGCTCCAGATTCAAAAAGCCCTCATCGAAAGATGGGGGCTTTTTTATTGTTGATTTTATTATATTTTTAAAAATCCCCCTTCCTTTGTTATTCAATTTAATAAAAAATATTCTTAATGTAATTTATATTTTGTGACCAAGATGTGACCATGGCGTGCCCACGACCTTATCCGTTGTTCTGAACTGTAATTACGCTCCACTGGTCAAGAATGTGACGGATTATACCGAAGAAGAATATCAGCCCATTCGGACAGAGTTACTCCGTAATACGCATGGTCAAAATCATTGGTTTATGATTGCCCATTTACTGGGTCACATTGACCCTACAGAAACCTTTAAAAGCTATATTCATCTGAGCTACCTGATCGCTGGGCATAAAATACTGCAATATCATCCAGACATAGATACTCAACGACCAAACTGACTGGTTAAAAAGTAACATAGAAGACATTCTGGATGAGGTTTCATTTAACTCACAGCCTCATGATTTTTCTAAATATTTCGCAGGAACAAAGGAATCCAAAATCTCATTTGCATGGTTTTTTAAGTGCCTAAATTTACTGGAAATTCATCATGATCCAGATCAGGTCTCACAGGAAATGAGCTTACCTATAGAACTGGTTGAGTACTGGTATAAAAATGCCAAACAACTGGGCCAACTCAAGTCTCAAAAAACAACCCAAGGTTATTTGATCTCAACAACACGAATCATCTTGATAAACCTTTAAAACCCGCCATGATTGATACCATTGAAGAGTGCACAGCAAGGAACTATTTCTTTGAAAATATTCAAAATATCTTTGAAAAAAAGCCAGATCAAATAAAAGCGGTGCTTGAGACATTTTTAAGTCGTGTTACGGTTTCGCATACTGGCATTCATTATCGATGGAATAAAATCGATCAATTGGAATCATTTTATTCCAAGGTAAAAGACCTGTTTCCCCATCAATTTTGGCATTTGCTTGGACAAGACTTGGTACAATTGCTAGATAAAAAGAAACAACCTTTATTACTAAAGCTGGCTAAATCGAGCACAACAGAGCATCCTAAGACTCAAGAAGATTATGTTCGTCTCCAGCTTTACTCAACAAAAGATGCCAAAGCACTGGCCGCATTTAAATTCTGTTTACATTTAGCCTGTATCGGTAGACCACGATCTCTTGAACTTAAAGCTGAAGGTCTAAAAATAACTACATGCTGTTAAATAATTTAACCGTTGCTTCTTTATGTAAAGCCAAATTTAATATATTTAGTAAAAATTGAGTGTCTGATCAATGATAATTAAATAGTATAAACTCTATGAATTAGCAGCGTCTGAAACAGGGATCGGTCATGCGTACAACATCAGAAAAAACTGCAAAACAGAAAATGATATTAGCTAAGGCAGTTTTAGCTGCTGCTGAACGACTTGGTCTTGCACACGATCAACTAGCCTTAATACTCAGTATAGATTCGGTGAAAAATTTAACCTCTCTTGAATTAGATCCCACTTCAAAACAGGGAGAAATCGCCCTCACTTTAATCCGTATTACCACATCACTAGATGCTCTGACAGGTGGGGATACAGCCTGGATGCAGCATTTTATGAAATCACCCAATAAATTGATGAATGGCATTCCAATAGAACAGATTCAGAACCCTCAGGGATTGGCCTCTGTTTTACAATTGGTGGAAGGTCTTCGGGCTAAACTTTAAGATAAGCAAATTATTAGGCTATACACAGAAAAGTCTTTCAGAAAAGACTAAAGTGAATAAAACAACAATTTCAGAGATAGAGAATGGTCATTTTACAGGTTCATTTGACATATTTGAACGTGTGCTTGATGGCATGGGTTTACAATTCGAAGTGAATAAAAAAAGTTTAACTTGCCCCAATGGGATGAAATTGAAGAAATATTTGCGGAATATGATGAATAAATTAGATTAGATCTATGTTCACATTTGATATCTACACCTAATAATGTAGGCATAGTTCCAATGGTCAGCGCTCTCCATTAGATTATGAAAAGACCCATCAAAAGATTAATACCAGTCAGTTAAGGAAATTTGGATGAAAAAAAATCTAAATTTCCTTATATTTGAATTTAAATTGATCTAAATTTATGTCTTAATTGAGCATAATTTTAGTTTTTCAATTCTTAACTGACCGGCATTATGGTAGGTATCGGGCTTTCATCATTCAATTTAGGAAGCGAGCAAATTGCGCAAGACATAGTGCAAGATACCACCGGCCTTAAAGTACTCCACCTCATTCAAGGTATCAATACGACACAACACTTGAAAATGGCTACACGTACCATCGGTATGTTGCACATCTACTTTCAGCATTTGATGCGGATGAATATCATCCGACAAGCCTAAAATTGACAGTGTTTCATGGCCGGTCAGGTTCAAGATCTGCCGGTTCTGACCCTCTACAAACTGTAAAGGTAACACCCCCATGCCAACCAGATTGGAACGGTGAATCCGCTCAAAACTTTCAGCAATCACCGCTTTCACCCCCAACAGGTTGGTGCCTTTGGCCGCCCAGTCACGTGAAGAACCGGTACCATATTCTTTCCCAGCAATCATTACGAGTGGGGTTTGTTCTGCCTGATAGCGCATTGCCGCATCATAAATCGAGAGTTTTTCTGCACTTGGAATATGCAGGGTATTGCCACCCTCCTCGCCACCCAGCATTTCGTTTTTGATTCGGATATTGGCAAAGGTACCTCGCATCATCACTTCATGGTTGCCACGGCGGGAACCATAAGAGTTAAAGTCTTTTACCTCAACCCCCTGTTGCTGCAAATATCGGCCGGCCGGACTATCTTTTTTGATATTACCCGCCGGGGAAATATGGTCCGTCGTGACTGAATCGCCTAATATAGCTAAAATCCGTGCCTGTTTGATCGGCTGAATTGGTCGCACCGGCTGATCAATTTTTGAAAAAAAGGGAGGATGCCGGATATAGGTTGATTGTTCATCCCAAGCATAGGTTTGACTTTGTGGAATCTGGATCGCTTTCCACTTGGCATCGCCTTCAAACACTTCCGCATATTCTTTCTGGAACATCTCGGTATTCACATACTGCAGTGCTGCATCAATTTCCGTTTGTGTTGGCCAGATATCTTTTAAATAAACTGCTTGGCCATCAAAGCCTTCACCTATCGGCTCAGCAGTGAGATCAGTTCGAATATTCCCGACCAGACCATAGGCAACTACTAAGGGTGGCGAGGCGAGCCAGTTGGTTTTCACCAAAGGATGCACCCGTCCTTCAAAGTTACGGTTTCCGGAAAGCACTGAGGCTACATTCAAATCAAAACATTGCACAGCTTCTTCAATCACTTCAGGTAAAGGTCCCGAATTACCAATACAGGTAGTGCAACCATAACCCACCAGGTTATAACCTAGTTGATTCAAATAAGGCGTCAACCCTGCTGCATCAAGATAATCGCTGACCACTTTGGAACCTGGAGCCAGTGAACTTTTCACCCAAGGTTTTCGCTGCAAACCTTTTTCGATTGCTTTTTTGGCCAATAGGCCTGCTGCCAACATGACACTGGGATTCGAGGTATTGGTACAGGAGGTAATCGCTGAAATCACTACATCACCATGCTGCAACGGATATTTTTTACCCTCAATCATACAAAAAGGATTCTCATGTGGCAGGTTGGCCTGTTTCGCTTCAACAGCCGTACCTCCACCTCCTTCATTTTCCAGACGCTCTTTTTCTTCTTTGACCGGTTTCAAGGTCAGATCCATGAAGGCAGCAAAGGTTTTTGGCACTTGCGACAATAGCACACGATCCTGCGGACGTTTCGGACCCGCCAGACTGGCTTCTACCGTCGACATATCTAAAGCCAGAGTGTCTGTAAAGACGGGTTCATCCCCCGGATTGCGCCACAATCCTTGCAACTTGCTATAGGCCTCTACCAAGGCAATTCTTTCCGGCTGACGTCCAGTTAAACGTAAATAGGAAAGCGTCACCTCATCAACCGGGAAAAAGCCACAGGTAGCACCATATTCGGGTGCCATATTGGCAATAGTGGCACGGTCAGCCAAGGGTAAATCGGCCAGACCATCGCCATAAAATTCGACAAATTTTCCAACTACGCCTTTTTGGCGCAGCATCTGGGTAATGGTCAGCACCAGATCAGTTGCTGTAATACCTTCTTTGAGTTTACCTATGAGCTTAAAGCCGATCACTTCCGGAATCAGCATGGAGATCGGTTGGCCCAGCATGGCCGCTTCCGCTTCGATGCCGCCTACTCCCCAACCTAACACGCCTAAGCCATTGATCATGGTGGTATGTGAATCGGTACCGACTAAGGTATCAGGAAAGGCAAAGCGCTGCCCATCGACCTCATTGCTCCAAACTACTTGTGCCAGATGTTCCAGATTAACCTGATGGCAAATCCCGGTTCCTGGCGGCACCACGCGAAACTGATTGAGCGCAGCCTGCCCCCAACGTAGAAACTGGTAGCGCTCGCCATTGCGTTGCATCTCAATGGCGACATTCTGCTCAAAAGCTTGCGGACTGGCAAAGTAATCGACCATCACCGAGTGATCGATGACCAAATCCACCGGTGACAACGGATTAATTTTTTCCGGATCACCGCCGGCTTTGGCCACCGCTGCACGCATCGCGGCAAGATCAACCACTGCGGGAACACCGGTAAAATCCTGCATCAGCACCCGTGCCGGACGATACTGGATTTCCTGTTCTGAGGTTTGGTTGTTTAACCACCCTGCCAGCGCATGAATATGCTCGGTTTTCACCGTGAGCTGATCTTCAAAACGCAGTAAATTTTCCAGCAAGACTTTTAAAGATTTTGGCAGCCGGGACAGGTCGCCCAACTGCACTTGCAATTTGGACAGGTTGAAAATCTGATAGTGTTCTGAACCGACGGTCAATGTTTCTAAGGTATTAAAACTATTGATATCACTATACTTGGCCATCTAGTTTACCTCCGGCTTGAGATGTTATTTTTATGATCACAGTCCACCACTTCTTTACTTACTGTATGCCAACTGCGCGGCGGGTTTGTTATTATTTATTATCGGATTGTGCTAGGCAGTTAAATGCAGGGCTGCCAGGAATTTTTGCCAGAGAGTTGTCGACAGTTCAGATCCGGCATCGACAATCTTTCTGCCAATTCCGTAAGGAGATAAGTTAAATTGAACCGCGTATTTTCAGAGTGATTTCAGATCACTACGTAGCTAGGGCTGTTTTACAGATCGAAATGATAAATTGCTTTAAAAAAGAAACTAATATGTTTCTTATAGAACCTAAAAGAAATAAATGTGTCTACAATGAATGAATCTTTACTTCAGCAAATCAAAAAAAGACGAACCCTATTGGGCTTAAAGCAAGTTAATATGCAATCCCGTACCGGCATTTCAAGACAGCAGTACCAAAAACTGGAAAGTCAGGGCAATCCACGATTAGAGACCTTAGAAATTATCGCGGCAGGATTAAATGCTCAACTGATGCTCATTCCAGATGATAAAGTTCATTTAATCAGACAATTATTGAATGATGAAATTAAAATCACGATCGAAGATCAGGATGACTTAATGACCAACCCATGGAAGGGTCTTCTCGGAGATGAGGAATCATGAATCCTCTTAACGAGGTATTTTACCGGGTACTGACCATTATTAAAAAATTTATGCTTCATCCATAATCCATTCTTTAAAAAGAGCATCCTCGATTTCATAAGTACCATTTTCTGGTTTAAAAATAATTTGTTTTTTTGATAAAGAACGTAGGGCAGATTGAATACTTGATACTGCAATGCTGTCTACACCGATGGAGTCAGCAAGATGCTGTCTAAATTGAATACTGTAAAGTTCAACTTGTGATTCAGCTATGGCTTTTAAGAGCAGCTGTTCTAATAACTTAAACTCTCCCCATAATCCTGAAAAGTCACGGTGCCCCATTGTATCGGCTATAAGCTGTTCCTTTGCAAAATCTATAGCCAGCATTGGGTTTAATGCTAAACGCTCAACCAATGACCTCACCAGTTGAGGACTTTGCTTCATATCTAAAAAAGCACACCATAAAATTTCTTTATCCAAACTACGTCCTGTTGTTTGATTAAATACATCTGCCAGATGATCTGTAAATGCTTTTGTTAGATTTGGAAAAGGTAAATTCTGCCCATAATGAAAAAATGGAGCACTACTCACAGAAAACATTTGTCTCAAGCCCTCTCGACTTGAACCAGTAAAAATTACTTTTATCGTTTCTTTATGCATATCTAAAGCAGTACGTAAACTGGCAATAGTTGTTTTATATTTTGAACTAGCTAAAGCCTGAATCTCATCAAGTAACAATAAAATAGGTTTACCCTGCTGAGCCAGTTTTGTAATACTAGATAAAATACTGGAATTCACTTGCCCTTGTGCAAGAGTCACTTCGGCTTTTACACCTGCCACCTCTGTACTTAAAGAGCCAATATTTTTAATCCAATGATTGGCTTTACCAATCAAGCCATTTTGCTGTGAAAACTCATCAAGAGCTTTTACAAACTGTCCTTCACTATGCAGGCCTGCATCTAAAAAACTGAAATAAAAAACGCGCCATCCAAGCTGTTCTGCTAAGGGCGTAATATCTTTTCGTAAAAATTCAGTTTTTCCCATCCGGCGTGGGGCAAAAAAAGTCAGAGAACTAGCTAGTCCAGTCTCAAACATGCCTAAAATTTGTTTAGCTAGTTCTGTACGTGGAAAATGCCAAGGGTCATTGGAGATGCTACTCATTTTAATTACTCAGCAATGATTCTTTATTGCTATAGATTGTATTAGATTCCATTAGATTGTAAATGTCTAATTAGACTTCTTTAATCTAATAGGATCTAATCATCCAATAAAGCACCTTTGCACCGATCAACCGACACATTTTATAACTCCATTATTTTGTGGCTTAATAGCCATATCTAAACATAAGACCCAATATTATGGATTTAAGATTCAGAAAAACCTGAAGAAGTTGTTGCGTTTTATGTGAGAGGCTTCGTAAAGAACGACTTTATCTGGAAATAAATCCACGCTCAAAAAACTTAATGCTTACTATAATTGATGGGGTGAATATTGGCTTTGGGGTACACTGGTCTCCTCAACAGCAATCACAGGTCGACCATTAATTGCCTTTGAATACAGTGCTGAAGCGATCCGTAAAGGTTTAGAACGCTCCTCGTACCTACTCCCATTAAGAAGGTGACCCATTAAGAAGGTGACCCATTAAGAAAAAACTTTCCTACACAGCACATGGGATTACCAAGTCATATATATGATGCCTCACCCGATTGCTGGGCGTGCTCCAGAATTTTGATGGTTATTCAGTCCATCATTACCTACATTCAAACGCTCTAGTTTTCCAATTAGCTCAGGTTATAATAATGGTCACCCAAAATACGATTGATCTATTATGAACACCCCCAATGACCCTTTACACGGCAAAAAACTTGCTGACATTTTGGATGAATTATTGGATTACTACGGTGGCTTTGAAGGTTTAAGTCGTAAAATTGAAATTAGATGTTTTTGCATAGACCCAAGTGTTAAATCATCATTGCGATTCTTGCGTACCACACCATGGGCACGTGAAAAAGTAGAAAGCTTATATTTGTACGTCTTACGCCAAAAGGCAAAACAGAAACCGTAGACCCAGGCCCCTCTCTCATCATCAAATTATACCAGTCAGTAAAATATTTTACATTAAATCATATATTTAAAATTAATATTATTTAATAAAATAAATCTCAGCGACTTTATCGAGATTGGAATCAGAGAGCTCGAGTCTCCTTTCCCGCTCCAGATTCAAAAAAGCCCTGATCGAAAGATCGGGGCTTTTTTTAGGCATTGCCTATTTTAACCAATAAACGCTGACCAGCCCGAAACGAGTGCTTAGTCAAAGTTTGTCTTCATTTAAAATTAGAAAGTGACCCGCTGATAATCACGATATTGCGGTGTCCAGAAATTATGCTCAATCGCTAACTGCAAGTCCTCAATACTTACTTTAGGCGCCACCCCATCCTCAATGGCAGCAAGGGCGACTTTCAACGCAATCTGCTTTGAAATAGACTGCAAATAATCGAGACTCGGCAATAAATCCGCTTGTGGGTCTTGCAACTTAGGCGAACAATCCGCCAGAGCATTACTAGAAGCCATCAGCATATTATCTGTAACACGCTTCGCACCCGAAGCAATCACCCCCAACCCAATTCCGGGGAAAATATAAGAATTATTGCACTGTGAAATATGATGGATTTTTTCCTGATAATTCACCGGTGCAAAGGGGCTACCTGTGGCAATCAGCGCTCTACCCTTAGTCCATTGCAAAATATCTGCCGGTACTGCTTCTACCTGTGAAGTCGGATTGGATAAAGGGAAAATAATTGGCTGCACGCTATTCTCAGCCATAGCTTCAACCACTTCCTGTGTGAATAATCCCGGTTGCCCCGAAACCCCAATCAGTACTGTTGGCTTAGCATGCTTCACGACATCTGTTAATGAAATCATGGCTTCAGCATCTGCCCAGCTTTCTACATGTTCAGCAGGCTGTGCCAATTTACGCTGAAAATTTAGTAAATTCGGCTGATTTTCAGTGATCAGACCAAAGCGGTCGACCATAAAGATTCGTGCACGTGCTTCGCTATCGCTCAAGCCTTCCGCAATCATTTGTTTAATGATCTGTTCCGCAATCCCGCAACCAGCTGAACCAGCCCCCAGAAATGCCACCACCTGATCTTTCAACTGCTTACCTGCTGCACGTGAAGCGGCAATTAAACTTCCGACCGAAACCGCAGCGGTTCCCTGAATATCATCATTAAAACAGCAAATGCGATCACGGTATTTTTCCAGCAAAGGCATGGCATTTTTCTGCGCAAAGTCTTCAAACTGAATCAATGCATCCGGCCAGCGCTGCTGAATGGCCTGAATTACCATTTCGACAAAAGCATAGTATTCATCGCCGCTGATCCGCGGTTCACGCCAGCCCATATAAATTGGATCATTCAGCAATTGCTGATTATTGGTGCCGACATCGAGAGTGATCGGCAAGGTATACGCCGGGCTGATTCCCCCACAGGCAGTATAGAGTGCCAATTTACCAATCGGAATCCCCATTCCGCCAATCCCCTGGTCGCCTAAACCCAAAATGCGTTCGCCATCGGTAATCACAATCACTTTCACGTTCTTTTTATTAATATTGTGAATAATCTGTTCGATCTGATCGCGATCCGGATAGGAAATAAAGATTCCGCGATGACGGCGATAAATATCAGAAAAGCGCTGACATGCCTCCCCCACAGTCGGGGTATAAATAATCGGCATCATCTCGCTAAGGTGATTTTCAATCAGGTGATAAAACAGGGTTTCATTGGTATCCTGAATATTACGCAAATAAATATGCTTGTTGATATCACTATTAAAAGCACAATATTGCTGATAAGAGCGCTGACTCTGCTCCTCGATGGTCTCGGTCACATGAGGAATTAAACCATGCAAATTAAAGCTTCTGCGCTCTTCTTCAGTAAATGCAGAACCTTTATTGAGTAACGGGAGTTCTAATAAGGTATTTCCGGCATACGGAATATATAAAGGGCGTTTACTGTTCAAATTTTCTCTGGGCATTATTTAACTCTTCTAATCAATCCTCGGCACTTCGCCGAAAACAATGACATCACTATCGTTATTTTATATAGCCTATCCTGATTTTAGCCTTTTGGGGTATTTAGTAAATTGATAATGCTTTTAGCAGGATTTTATAATCTGATAACGTAGCGTGATAGGAGAGATTTTGGTTAATTTTGTAATAAATTTCTTTTATCCATCAAAAATGCTTGTTCTATTTTAAAATTTCACTGATTTAAAATGGGTTATGGCCTATTTAAATAGTGTTGATCTTTTTCATACTGCTAAGGCAGAAGATTGATTTGACAAAAAGTTAAAGCTCATCAAGGATAAAGTATAAATTCAATAATATAAATGAGTATAAAAATGAGTGAATTCCAGCCCCTTTATCAAGCTGATATTTTAGGCATCGGCTATGAGCAAGCCACCTTGAGCTTTCCAGATGACTATGAGGGCAAAGTTGTAGCAACCCTGATACGTAAAAAAGCAGCGCAGCCTACTCCTAAAGCAGTTTTGTATATTCACGGATTTATTGATTATTTCTTCCAGACTGAAATGGCGGAACGCTTTAATCAGCAAGGTTTTGATTTTTATGCGCTGGATTTAAGAAAATATGGCCGTTCGATTCTGCCGCATCAGAACTATTATAATGTGCATGAGCTGTCTGAATATGATGCAGAAATTAGCCAGGCACTGGATATTATCGCAAGCGAGGGCCATGATGCTGCCCTGCTCTGTGGTCATTCTACCGGCGGCCTCATCACCACATTGTTCGCGGCACATCACCCTAATCATCGGTTAATCAAAGCACTCTGGGTCAACAGTCCATTTTATAACTTTAATATGAATCCGATAAAACGTGCGCTCGGCATCCCGCAGTTAAGCAAACTGGCGAAAATTTTTCCCGACCTTAAATTTCCGAGTGAGTTAAATAAATGGTATGCCACCAGTCTGCACAAGGATTTAAAAGGGGAATGGGACTTCAGTCTGGACTGGAAAAAGACCCGCTACCCAAGGGTACGGATCAGTTTTATTCGTGCCATCTATGAAGCACAAAAAGAAATTCATCGCGGCATCGAACTCGATATTCCGGTTCTGGTCATGCATTCGCATCAGACTTTATATCCAAAAAAATGGGGCAAGGCAGCGCAAACTAGTGATGTGATTTTGGGAGTTAAAGACATTCAGAAATATGCCAAAAAAATTAAAGCTGATGTCACGGTTCAAAGCATTCAGAATGGTTTACACGATCTGGTGCTTTCAGACAAATCTGTACGTGAACAGGTTTATCAGCAGCTGTTTCAATGGCTCAACAGCAAAGGACTATAATGCCGGCAAACAGGAAAGATGATTTTAGGCTCCTGTTTTCTGTTAAGTGTTTTGATTGAATAAAATGGCCCTCTTGAATGTAATCCGCAACCATCAGAAATACATGAATCCTTCGATTTTTTAAGCGCCAGTTAAATGCTTATTTCTCACGATAAGCTTCGATTAAATATAAAATTTAATTCCTATACTTCATATTCCAAATGTTGTCTTTTGTAGCAAGCGTGTAATCAAAGCACCACCTGTCTTTTTCCCTCTTTATAGTAGAGCTGACTGCTGAAACTGTAGCATTTTCAATTGAGAAAATAGGGTCAGCATGTACCAATAACAATCATATAAAGGAATAGATTATGCGTTATGCAGACCCCAATACTGACGGTGCAAAAATTCAATTTAAAGCCCAATACGACAACTTCATTGGCGGCGAATGGGTCGCTCCAGTCAAAGGCGAATACTTTGACAATATCTCTCCGGTAGATGGCAAAGTCTTTACCAAAGTGCCGCGCTCTTCTGTAGAAGACATCGAATTGGCCCTGGATGCAGCGCACAAGGCCAAAGCACAGTGGAATAAGTCCTCGCCCACCACCCGTTCCAATATCCTGCTAAAAATTGCAGATCGTCTGGAACAAAATCTGGAACTGCTGGCGGTGGCAGAAACCTGGGACAACGGCAAGCCGATCCGTGAAACCTTAGCGGCCGATATTCCGCTATGTATTGATCATTTCCGTTATTTTGCCGGCTGTATCCGCGCTCAGGAAGGCGGCATTTCCGAGATTGATGAAGATACCATTGCCTACCATTTCCATGAACCGTTGGGTGTGGTTGGTCAAATCATTCCGTGGAACTTCCCGATCCTGATGGCGGCCTGGAAACTCGCACCTGCCTTGGCAGCAGGCAACTGTATCGTGCTGAAACCTGCGGAACAGACCCCGGTCAGCATTTTAGTTTTAGCTGAACTGATTCAGGACATTTTGCCGCCGGGTGTACTGAATATTGTCAATGGTTATGGTATCGAAGTCGGTCGTCCACTCGCGACCAATCCGCGCATTGCCAAGATTGCCTTTACCGGTTCAACCGCAGTCGGTCAGCAAATCATGCAATACGCCACCGAGAATATTATTCCGGTAACACTGGAACTTGGCGGAAAGTCACCGAATCTGTTCTTTGCCGACATTATGGATCAGGAAGACGATTATCTGGACAAGGCACTGGAAGGCTTTGCCATGTTTGCCCTGAATCAGGGTGAAATCTGTACCTGTCCTTCTCGTGCCTTGGTGCAGGAAAGTATTGCCGATGAGTTTCTGGCGCGTGCGGTAGAACGGGTGCAACGCATTAAAACCGGTCATCCGCTCGACACCGACACCATGATTGGTGCGCAAGCCTCACAGGAACAGCAGGACAAGATTCTGGGCTGTATTGCCACTGGCCGTGAAGAAGGTGCGCAGATTCTGACCGGCGGTGAAGCACGTCAGGAAGTGGGACAAGGTTTTTATATTGAACCGACCATTTTCAAAGGCACCAATGACATGAAAACCTTTCAGGATGAAATCTTCGGGCCGGTGCTGGCGGTGGCGACATTTAAGGACTTTGATGATGCCATTAAAATCGCCAATGACACCATTTATGGTTTAGGAGCAGGTGTGTGGTCACGTTCAGCACACACCTCTTACCGTGCAGGACGCGCGATTCAAGCGGGTCGGGTCTGGACCAACTGTTATCATATTTATCCTGCACATGCGGCTTTCGGTGGCTATAAAAAATCAGGGATTGGCCGTGAGAATCACAGAATGATGCTGGATCATTATCAACAGACCAAAAACCTGCTGGTGAGTTATTCAACCAAACCGGCTGGTTTCTTCTAAGTATGAATTTTCTCAAAAGCGAACTGCGGTTCGCTTTTTTGTTTTATTCAAGTTTTTTAATATCTGGTAAATTTTTCTGCTCTTGATCGTTGACCAGCAAAATAAAAGCCTGAAAATCACAAAAACAGGAATAAAACTGTATAAAAAACAAATTAATACTTTAACTTAGAAGGACTTCGCCTAAGTTTTTCATTTTTTATGCATTTTAACTGTTCAAAAAACCTGCATAAAGCCCTGGCTTTCATTTAAAGTCGGCTTTTCATGATTCCCAAGACTGTGTATAACATTGAACCACTATAGGGAAACTAATAAGCATAGGCAAAATTGCTTAAAAAGCGTTAGACTATGTACCCAATAATGTCATGATTCGGTCTGATCAAGATCAAAAAAGAAGGTGAAGGTTGATGCCGCTCAATACTGTTGAAGAGCTTGTAGCAGATATCCGTGCAGGAAAAATGGTCATCCTGATGGATGATGAAGATCGTGAAAATGAAGGCGACTTAGTGATTGCTGCCACGCACGTACGTCCTGAAGACATCAACTTCATGATCACCCATGCACGTGGTCTGGTCTGCCTGACTTTAAGCAAAGAGCGTTGCCAGCAGTTGAATCTGCCTTTGATGGTCGATGCAAACGGTGCCCAGCATGGAACCAATTTTACCCTGTCAATTGAAGCAGCCAAAGGTATTTCTACCGGGATCTCACCGGCTGAACGTGCGCACACGATTCAAACTGCGGTGGCTGCTCATGCCAAACCGGCAGATATTGTACAGCCAGGACACATCTTCCCGCTGATGGCACAGCCAGGCGGTGTATTGCACCGTGCCGGTCATACCGAAGCAGGTTGTGATCTTTCCCGTTTGGCAGGACTGGAACCGGCATCAGTCATTTGTGAAATCATCAATGAAGATGGCACTATGGCGCGCCGTCCTGATCTTGAAGTGTTTGCTGAAAAGCATGGCCTGAAAATCGGAACGATTGCCGACCTGATTCATTACCGCATGACCAATGAACAAACGGTTGAGCGTATTGATCAGCAAAGTATCGATACTGAATACGGCAGCTTTGACCTGTACCGCTATCGTGAACTGGGTAACCCGGATATCCATCTGGCCCTGGTTAAAGGTGAGCCTAAAGAGGGCGTGACCACGGTGCGTGTACATGGTTTTAACCCGACCCGCGACTTGCTTAAACTGAAGAAACAGGATGGCGAACCGGCCTGGAACCTGGATCGTGCCCTGAAAGAAATTTCCAATAGCGATCGTGGTGTACTGGTCTGGATTGGCCAGCGCCATTTACAAGATTTGGGCCCAGCATTAGATACCCTTAAAGCACCAAAAAATGTAAAATCGAATGCTGCACTGTCTCAGCAGTATCAGACCATTGGTGTCGGTGCACAAATTTTGCGTGATCTAGGCGTTGAAAAAATGAAGCTGCTCAGCTCTCCATTGCGCTTCAATGCACTATCAGGCTTTAACTTAGAAGTGGTGGAATACATCACCGCACAACAAACATCTTAAGAAATCATCGAGGTTGTTATGGCAGTTCGCCGTATTGAAGGTATGTTACATCTCGCGAACGAAGACCGTTATGCGATTTTAGTTGGTCGTTTTAACAGCTTTGTGGTTGAACATCTGTTAGAAGGTGCCATTGATACATTGAAACGTCATGGTGTATCAGAGGATAATATCACTGTTGTTCATGCCCCTGGTGCCTGGGAACTTCCTGTAGTTGCGAAAAAACTGGCAGCTTCAGATCGTTTCGATGCCATCATCGCGCTTGGCGCCGTGATTCGTGGTAGCACGCCTCACTTCGATTTCGTTGCAGGCGAATGTGCCAAAGGTTTAGGCGTGGTTGGCCTGGACACTGGCTTACCTGTCATTAACGGTGTACTCACTACGGACAGTATTGAACAAGCGATTGAACGCTCTGGAACAAAAGCAGGCAATAAAGGTAGCGAAGCTGCCCTGACTGCGATTGAAATGGTTAACTTGTTAAAGGCTATTTAACGCTATGTCGCAAACACTTCAAGCAACTTATGCAGCAAAACGTAAAGCACGTCGCTTTGCTGTACAAGGAATTTATGAATGGCAAATGAGCCACAATCCGGTGCATGAGATTGAAGCACGTACGCGTGTGGAAAATGCCATGCATAAAGTGGATCTGAGCTATTATCATGAATTGTTGACTCAAGTGGTTGCCAATCATGAAGCATTGGATGCGCTCTTAATTCCGGTACTCGATCGTGAACTTTCAGCACTGGATGGTGTTGAACTCGCAACCTTGCGTCTAGGCGCGTATGAACTCAAAGAACATCTTGAGATTCCATATCGTGTGGTTCTAGACGAAGCGATCGAGTTGGCTAAACATTTTGGCGGTGCCGACAGCCACAAATACATCAACGGTGTATTGGATCGTTTAGCGACAACTTTACGTGCAGCAGAAAAGCAACAAGCCAACTAATTAAAGTCGAATTGTTGTATGGCTGAATTTTCGATTATCGACACCTATTTCAATCGCAAGAATACCCATTCTGTCGATTTAGGCGTCGGTGACGATTCAGCCTTGCTCACCCCTCCGCCTCAGCAACAACTGGTCATCTGTGCCGATACACTGGTTGCTGGACGACACTTTCCTCTCGATACAAATCCGCATGCCATTGGCTGGAAATCGGTTGCTGTTAATCTTTCCGATATTGCCGCGATGGGTGCAAAACCGCATAGTATTCTTCTGGCATTGAGCCTACCCCAAATTGATCATGACTGGCTCAAAGCCTTTAGTCAGGGTTTGTATGATTGCTGCGATCAATTTGGCGTGAGTTTAATCGGGGGTGATACCACCCAAAGTCCGCATCTCACTTTATCTGTGACAGCCTTAGGCTGGGTCGATATCGGCCAAGCGGTGCCACGCTCAGGTGCAAAACCAGGTGATCTGATCTGCGTCAGTGGAACTGTCGGCGATGCTGCTTTTGCCTTAAATCATTTAGGTCATCCGCTACAGAAACGTCTGGACTATCCGACGCCACGCTGTCAGCTCGGTGCCGCCTTAAAAGGTCTGGCGCATAGCATGATTGATGTCTCGGATGGTTTAGCCCAAGATCTTGGACATATTCTCAAAGCCTCGCAAGTCGGTGCCAAGCTACAACTGGAACACTTACCGATCAATCCTGCCCTGCAGGCCTTAAGTGAAGCACAAAAATGGCAATATGCACTGGCCGGTGGCGACGATTATGAATTATGTTTTACAATAAGCCCGCAAAATTACGAAAAATTATTGCAAAAACAACTTGATGTTTCGATTAGTATAGTCGGCACAATTCAGCAGCAGCACGGCTTAACTTTTGAAAAAGATGGCGTAGATCATTTGCTTCAATTTAATGGGTATCAACATTTTGCATAAACCTGCGATCAATTTTAAAGCCATGTCATGGACCGACCGACTGATTGTATTTAGTGGCGTTGGCTTCGGCTCAGGACTGATGCCTAAAGCACCGGGGACCTTTGGTTCGGCCTTTGCACTTTTATTTATCCCGATTTGGCTGCATCTTGATTTTCTAAACAGTCTTTTTGCCATTGCCATCATGTCCCTGATTGGCATATATATCTGCGGGCATACTGCCAAGGTCATGGGCGTTCATGATGATGGCCGTATTGTCTGGGATGAATTCGCCGGACAATCCATCACATTTTTACCCCTGATCTATCTCGGCCAGATGAACTGGCTCTGGCTGTTGGTCGGTTTTGCGCTATTCAGATTATTTGATATCTGGAAACCGTGGCCGATTCGGGTCATTGACCGTCAGGTCGACGGCGGTTTTGGCATCATGCTGGATGACATCATTGCTGGCCTATGGGCGGCTCTTTGTATTTTGATTTATTTTTACTTCACCGTGGCATAAGCCATATTTAGGATTAGAACATGTCAACGACTGTTATTATTCTTGCTGCAGGTAAAGGCACGCGCATGCGTTCAAGCTTACCGAAAGTATTACAACCGCTTGCAGGACGTCCTTTACTGGGTCATGTCATTGACACAGCAAAAAAATTAAACGCAGATAATATTATTACCATTTACGGGCACGGTGGCGAGCAGGTTCAAGCTGCTTTTACAGCGCAAAAAATTAAATGGGTTGAACAGAGCGAACAGCTGGGGACCGGTCATGCCGTACAAATGACTTTACCTGTCCTGCCCCAAGACGGCGTATCGTTGATTCTTTCTGGTGATGTACCCTGTATTAACCCGCTTACCTTGCAAAAATTACTCGATGCCACTGCAGAAACTGGCATTGGTCTGGTCACACTCACCTTGCCAGATGCCAATGGTTATGGTCGCATCGTGCGTAAAAATGGTCAGATTCAGGCCATTGTTGAACATAAAGATGCAACGAACGAGCAACGTCAGATCCAAGAAATTAATACTGGCATTTATGCGGTCAGCAATGCCAAGTTGCATCAATGGCTGCCAAATTTAAGCAATGAGAATGTTCAGGGTGAATACTATCTGACCGATATTGTGGCGATGGCTCTGGCCGATGGTATGCAGGTTGCTTCAGTAGAACCGGAAATGGCCTTTGAGGTTGAAGGCGTAAATGACCGTGTGCAACTGGCAGCATTAGAACGTCAGTTTCAGGCATGTCAGGCCAAACAGCTGATGCAACAAGGTGTACATCTGATTGATCCGAGCCGTTTTGATTTGCGTGGTAATTTAACTGTCGGTCAAGATGTACAGATTGATATCAATGTCATCATCGAAGGTGATTGCGAGCTGGGCGACCATGTTGAAATTGGTGCTGGCTGTATCATCAAAAATACCAAAATTGCAGCTGGGACTAAAGTGCAACCTTATAGCATTTTTGACAATGCTATCGTCGGTGAAGATACCCAGATTGGCCCTTTTGCACGACTGCGTCCGGGTGCGAAGCTTGCTGCCGAGGTGCATATCGGTAACTTTGTAGAAGTGAAAAATACCACAATTGGCGTAGGCTCTAAAGCCAACCACTTCACCTATCTCGGGGATGCTGAAATCGGTGCCGGTTCTAATATTGGTGCAGGTACCATTACCTGCAATTATGATGGTGTGAATAAATTTAAAACCATCATTGGTGATCAGGCTTTCATTGGTTCGAACAGTTCATTGGTTGCACCTGTGAAAATTGGCAATGGTGCTACAGTGGGTGCAGGCTCGACGATTACTCGTGATGTGGAAGACAACAGTTTGGCGGTAGAACGTTCTAAGCAATTTGCCAAAGAAAACTATCCACGTCCGCAAAAAATCAAGAAATAAGGGGGAATAAATATGTGTGGTATCGTCGGTGGCATTGCAGAACGTAGCATTACCAATATTTTGATTGAAGGCTTAAAACGCCTGGAATACCGGGGTTATGATTCAGCAGGTTTGGCACTCATCAACAATAGCCAGGTCCTGCGTGAACGTCGTGTCGGCAAGGTCGCGAACCTTGAACAGGCCGTAAATGAATCACAGATCAGCGGTTCACTTGGCATTGCACATACACGCTGGGCAACCCATGGCAAACCGACTGAAGAAAATGCCCATCCGCATATTTCTGAAAATGTGGCAGTGGTCCATAACGGAATCATTGAGAACTATCAAGAACTTAAAGATGATCTTGAAGCTTTGGGTTATGTCTTTACTTCACAGACCGATACAGAAGTGGTTGCACATCTGATCAATGACGCCCTGAAATCTACCCCCAGCTTAATGGAAGCTGTGCGCCAGGTGGTACCACAACTCAAAGGTGCTTATGCCCTAGGTATCGTGCATACAGATCATCCGGATGAACTGATTACCGTACGTGAAGGTTCGCCACTCGTCATTGGTGTGGGGATTGGCGAGAACTTTATCAGTTCTGACCAGCTGGCACTGCTCCCGATTACCAACCGCTTTATCTACCTGGAAGAAGGTGATATTGCGCGTTTGACCCGCAGCACGATTGAAGTTTTTGTCGATGGTCAACTGGTCGATCGTCCGGTCAAGGAACTGGATGCTGCGGTCAGCAATGCCTCTAAAGGTGAATATAAGCACTACATGCTCAAAGAAATTTATGAGCAGCCTGAAGCGATCAAACAGACCATTTCTCAAGCCTTAAATGGCAATGACCTGCGCAAAGACTTCCTTGCCAGTGCAGAACAGGACTTCACAAAAATCCAGCAAATCCAGATTATTGCCTGTGGTACCAGCTATCATGCTGGCATGATCGCCAAATACTGGTTTGAACAGCTGATTGATCTGCCGTGTCAGGTCGAGATCGCCAGCGAATTCCGTTATCGTACGCCAGTCATTGTGAATCACACACTCTATGTGTGTATTTCCCAATCCGGTGAAACTGCCGATACCTTGGCTGCATTACGTGATACACAGAAACGTGCGGCGGCCAAAGGGCTGGACATCACTACGATGACCATCTGTAATGTCGCTACATCATCGATGGTGCGTGAGACCCAGCATAGTCTGTTGACACTGGCAGGCCCTGAAATTGGTGTGGCGTCTACCAAAGCCTTTACCACCCAGCTTGCTGCTTTAATGCTGTTGGTATTAAAAATTGGTTCGGTCAAAAATAGCATTTCTACAGAACAGATGACGAAGATCAGCACGGAACTCTGGCATTTGCCTAAAGTGATTCTGGACACTTTACGTCATGATAATGAAATTTTAGGTCTGTCTGAGCTGTTTGTTGAAAAGCAGCATTGCCTGTTCCTGGGCCGTGGTACGCACTTCCCGATCGCACTGGAAGGTGCACTCAAGCTGAAAGAAATTTCCTATATTCATGCTGAAGGTTATGCTGCAGGTGAGCTAAAACATGGCCCATTGGCACTGGTCGACAATGACATGCCGGTGGTGATTCTGGCACCGCAAGATGACATGCTGGATAAACTGAAATCCAATATGGAAGAAGTTCAGGCACGTGGTGGCGAACTGTTTGTCTTTGCCGATGAAAACAGCGGCATTAAAGCCAAAGAACGCCAGCATGTGGTACATATTCCGGCAGTTAATGCAGTGCTGGCACCGATTGTATATAGCATCCCGGTGCAGTTACTGTCTTATCATGTGGCAGTGCTGCGTGGTACAGATGTCGATCAGCCACGTAATCTGGCAAAATCGGTTACGGTAGAATAATTAAAATTGAATCAGGGCTGGGGTTGTATTTGTGTTCGTATAATTAAGTTTGTACCAAATAATTAAGTTTAGATTTAATTATTTAAGTTTGGATATTAATGAAGTAAACGAACAAAACCCTACCCTGTAGACCCGGTGATTCTTCACCAAGTCTACAGGGTTTTTAATATAAATAAATTCAAATTAGAATCACACCAGAAATATAAAATTATTACTAATATATTCAACGATATAGATATATAAAAATCTCACCCTAGATTCAAAAAGCATCCCTTTTTGACCTCATCTTGAAAACATTTCATTTTTATTTAAAGTATGCTTCGCCTTTCTGAGCAAGAATTCGTATTTTAAAGTGGAAGAATCCAATACTTAATACAAACTTAATTTCATCTAAAATTCAGGATACCAAATTCTAATACAAACTTAATTTTAAAATTGAAAAACAATGAATAATATATATCAACAACTTATAATCAAAAATAAAACAAACTTAATTAAATTACCATAATTAGACGCAGTATTTGGTCATAAAGCAAAATAAGGGATAAGGAACTATGTGCAAACTCTGAATAAGTCTATTAGCTATTCCTGTTACTAGCAACCCACCTTATTTAAAATGAGGTATTTCATTCACTGGATATATTAATGTTAATGGATTTGATGTTAATGAGATAAAGCCAAACCGCTGATAAAACTCCATAGCTTTTTGATCCTTAGCATGTATTACAACAAAATTAACACCAATAATTTGAGCAACTTTTGAAACTTGTTTAAGAGCATGTGCCAAAAGTACTTTTCCAACTCCTTGCCCCTGTGCAGCTTGATCAACGGCAAAGCGCCCCACAACCACACAAGGTAAGGGATAACGAGGTAATCGTTTAATGAGAACAGCATCAACCCCATCAAATCCTATAGAGGTACTTGATAGACAATAAAACCCCCTCACCTGTGCATCATCAATAGCAACATAGGTTTTACTTGTTCCTGATTTCTGATGTTGGGATGCGTATTGTTTTATGAACTTATTTAAATCATCTTGCCCACAATTAAATGATTTTTTCTGATGATGGGCTTGTAAAACCTCAATTTTCATCCAATAAACTCATTAAATTTTTCATCTCATCATTTGCAGGGCGCGGATTTTCAAGCAAATTCATTAACATATCACGATCAGCATTATTTACTTTTAACTCGTGATTAGATTTAAGTAATTCTTTTGCTCGTTCAAATGAGGATTGGATCATAAAGGAACTCACACTAAGACCCAATAAATTCGCAGCTTGCTCAATTACATTCTTTGCATCTACGGTTGAACGAACATTGATTCGTTCTGTTGCTAAGTTAGCCATATTTTCCACCAATTTGTACATCATAATGATGTACAAATTATAGCAGATTAAGGTAGTACTTTAAGATCCAAATTTACATATTTTGTTCTAAAATATTTGGAATAGAAAATAAGCATTTTACTATGAACCAGAATGAATGGTCGGGTTTGAGTCTGAATATGCAGTTGGTTTACATAAGAATATGCAACGATGTTTACTAAGATGTAATTTGAATACTTTTGCCTATCATCAACGTTTTTTAAACTCATCAATTGAGTATTAAAATACCATATTAATTATTAAGTTACTGAATTAAATAAATAATTAAATAAAAATTATAAAATTTTGTTTGTATGTAAATATATTTAAGTTTGTATTTTTTTGCCAAATACAAAATTAACCTCCTTCAGATATGATTAATTATCCACCAAAATCCACAGGTCTTCTGTATGGCAAAAATTATAAAAAACTATGAGGAATTAGTAACAGAAGGGTATGGCCAGGGCCATGGACGCGATTATAAACCTTGTAAAACTGTTCAAAACTTCAGTTCAATTGGTCGCTCTCACAGAGTACAAGGCCGCGTGAGTAAACGTCTTCATCACTTATTTTCTGATCTAGAGCTATCTACCTTTTTACTGCTTGACTGGAATCAGAACGTTACAGATATTCGCGAACATTATCCTTTGGATATCTATGATCTTAACTCCATCTGTTCTCGTTTCCGAATGAAAAAAGTATCGGTTGACTATATACCTTTTACCCTATCTTCAGATTTTTTAGTTGATTTTGGTAAGTTTTCTATAGCCCTTGACACTCTTTACAGCAAGGATCTGAATAAAGCTCATGTTATTGAGTCATTAGAAATTAAACGTCGTTACTGGGAAGAAGAGCACAATACGCCGTTCAAACTGATTACTGAAAAAGACATTCCTGCTACGGTACTAGAGAACATTAAATGGCTGTATGTAGAAAAAAATGACCTTGAAATAACAAATCACATGATTGATCAAGCAGTTTATTTTATGGAAGAAATTAGCCAGTACCCTCAAAGCTCATTAATCCAATTTTGTAAGCATTCTGACCAAACTCAAAAAATGGGTATCGGAGCGACGCTCGCATTGTTTAGAAAATTATTTGCACTGCGAATACTTCAATTTAATCTAGAAATTTCGTATTTGGAGCTTAAACTCTCTGATATTCATGCAAGTAATTTGCTCCAGAATGAGAATACAGTCCATGCAACTAATTAATTCAGTTTACATCTTGAATTCAACACAATACCGAATACTCAAATTCTTACCGCAGTATACGGTATGGATTGCGATTGATAATAAAAATGCTTTTCCTGAACTCATTTTGTCTAAGGAACTTCAAACTCTCTCAGATGATCAAAGCCTGATACCAGCGCAAGATCCTTATGAATACTTAAAACGATTAAACTTGAATGAAGATTCTATTCAACTCAAAAAAAGAGATGAAAACTTTTTAATTATTCAAGATTTAATTAATGATGAACAAGTTCTTATCAATACAAAAATCAGGACTGCAAAAATTAAAACTATACATCTAGAGAAAGAGGTATCAATTAATAAAATTCTACGACTCCTAAGACGCTACTGGCAGCGTGGTCAAACGATAAATGCTTTGGTACCGGACTATGAAAACTCAGGTGGAAAAGGCCAAAAAAGAGCTATAGGTGATAAAAAAATTGGCAGACCACGCATCTATGAATCGAATGAAGGTAAGAATATCACTGAACAGGTTGAATTATATTTTAAGAAAGCCATCGAAGAGTATTTAGTTCCTGTCAAAAAACAATCCATTAACGAAACTTATCTTCGGTTTAAAAATTTATTTTCTAAGCACTTTCATCAAGTGCAAGCCGCAGATATTCCAACCTATGCCCAATTCTATTATTTTTATAATAAGCGATATAGAAATAAGAACAATTCCAAGGAAATTCTGAAGAATCAGAAAACTCTGAAAGATCACAAACCTCTGACTTCAACAGCGACCAAGCAAGCAAATGGTCCTGGTGCACGTTATGAGATAGATTCAACAATCGCTGACATCTACCTTGTATCATCAAGGGATCCATCACAGATTATTGGCCGACCTACCGTATATATTGTTATCGATGTATTCAGCCGGATGATTACTGGGCTTTATGTCGGCATGGAAAACAGTTCCTTTAATACAGCCATACAATGCCTCAGCGTTGCAATCCAAGATAAAGTGACATTCTGTCAGAGTTATGGCTTGCAAATACAACCAGAAGACTGGCCTATTTATGGTTTACCTGGTGCCATACTTGCAGACCGCGGTGAACTAATTGGCTATCAAATTGAACTTCTTGAAAAAAACTTTTCTGTTCGTATTGAAAATGCGCCACCGTATCGAAGCGATGCCAAAGGTATTGTGGAGAGGGCTTTCGGACTCATTCAGTCACGCTTTAAATCCTACGAGAATATTGGTGTTGTTTCTGGATTCAAGGAAAAAAAGAAAGGCGGACATGATTATCGACTAGAAGCTTGTCTAACTCTGGAAGAGTTCAGAAAAATCATCTTAAGCTGCGTCTTTTTACGCAATAATTTTGATATTTTGACGAAATATGATCGTAGTGCCGATATGCCGACTGACCTGCCTTCTATCCCCCTTAAGCTCTGGCAGTGGGGTCTACAGCACCGTACTGGGATGTTAAGACAAGTGGATAACAAATCACTATATGTTGGCTTGTTACCTAGGACCGACGCCTCCTTAAGTGACAAGGGACTTAAAGTCAAAGGCTTACTCTATCAATGTCTGGAAATGCATCAACAAGGCTGGTTTATTCGTAACACGACCAAATCCCGCCCGAAAAAGTTGCGGATTGGTTTTGACCCATACTCAGTAAATACCATTTATGTTTTCTTTGATGAAAATAAGTTGGAATACTGGGAAGCGCACTTAAGTGATGCCTCACGTCAATATCAGCATCTGACCTGGTGGGAAGCTGAACAAATTCAAAAAGCAATCAAAACTGTTGAAAAACAACATTCACAACTAAAGTCCGTAGCCATCAGTGAATTGCAGGATTTTACTGACAAAATCATCCACACAGCACAGAGCCGGCAGGCTCAAGCAGGAGTTCACCAACTTTCTAAAGCACAACGTACTCGGGATATTCGTCAGAACAAACAAGAAGCAATTCAGGTGGAACGTGAGGAACATCTCCAAAATAGGTCCGTCAATTCTATCCGGACTATCCATCCCAACCAAGACAATCCTCCAACACCCCCATCTCACAGCAGCAATCTGGATTTGACCAGTCAACCAGACTTAATGAGACAATTATTTGAAGAGGACGATGAAGAATGAATAATAATGAACTCGCGGTCAACACATCGATAGAAGACATCTATGGGGATAATCCTCTCATTACTCAATTACCGCCCATTCTTGACACGAAGTCGGTTATTAAACACCTACGAGGGAAACTAAAATTTATTCCAGAGCAGCGTTTTTTGCCTCAACCAGAAAGAATTCATCTAATTGCTCAACTGCCTCATGATTTTTTCCAACCACTCACCAAACATCTATCCCTTGAACAAAAAATTTCTATCATGATCCGGCAAGGTTATGTGAGTAGAAACATCAATAATGGTGATCGACACAGGCATTTGCACGCGGCTTTTCAACAACTAGAACCTTCAAACGAAAGCTCTTACCGCTACGCTCCTCCAGAATCGACAGCCACTAGTATGTCTATTATAGGATGTTCTGGGAGTGGGAAAACGACCACGATGAACAAGATTTTGCGTTATTATCCGCAAGTGATTGAGCATAAAGAACTGGGGTTAAAGCAAATTGTTTATCTTAAAATTGATTGCCCGCATGACAGCTCTTTAAAAAACTTATGCTCAAACTTTTTTAGAGCAGTAGATTTAGCATTAGGAGATACTAACTTCGAGCATCGTTTTACCAGAAGCCGCTTAAATGTAAATGCCATGCTGCAGCAGATGAAAATCATCGCAAATAACTATTCAATTGGACTTTTAATCATTGATGAAATCCAGCATTTGAATACAAAAAAATCTGGTGGGGCCGAGATTATTCTTAATTTCTTTGTAACCTTGGTGAATGTCGCATCCATTCCGATCGTGATGATTGGGACACCCAAAGCCAATGAAATTTTGCAAGAAGACTTGAGATCAGCTAGACGCAGTGCAGGATTAGGCTCTTTAATCTGGGAACCTATGCGTAATGAAGCCCCTACCCCCGATCCTAGTACTCCCGATCAAATGATTATTTCTGAATGGCATACTTTTACAAATAAGCTATGGCAGTATCAGTGGGTTCAACAACCAGCTGAACTGACCGATGAATTAAGAGCCACTTGGTATTATTATACGCAAGGTATTCCGGATCTAGTGGTTAAGTTGTTCTGTCTGGTACAAATTCATGCAATCACCATCGGTCTGGAAAAAATCACCTCAGAATTATTTAAAAAAGTCTACGAAGAACAATTGCAGCCAGTCCACGATATTCTAGATGCACTGCGTTCAGGCAATCCTGCACGTATTGCACGGTATTCTGACCTCACTATCCCTCAAGTTCAAATTGAGGAGTATGTTGAACAACACCGTTTTAAAGCCGCATTAAAAACAGAAAAACAGCATAAAGATCTGGGACCGCATTATTCTACTTTAATAGGTATGCTGACAGTATTAGGTCATCCCGCCGCTACAATAGAACCGCATGTCACTTCTGCATTAAAAAAATATCCAAACGAAAACTTACAGGTACTCCTCCAGCATATTCTGGAAGTATTAGACAGCCCTGTAGCAGAAGATAAGTTTAAACAGCATCAAACCACGACTCCGGCAAGGAAGCCACGGACATCTCGTAAAGTCATGAAGCCGGAGGAATGGAAAAGTACTGAAGCCAATGACTTACGAGTTTTTTTCAGTCAGGCACAAGAACAGGAAGTAGATGTTTATGAGTTATTAAAATCATCTCACTATTTGTTTGATCCTACCCGTCCCATTTTGCATTAAGCAGAAAAAATGGAGGGTAAGGTATCATGATTTCAAATTTTCCAGCACCATATCCAAATGAATTGATTTACAGTGTGATTGCTCGTTATGCTGTTCACAATGGGATTCTGAGTCCAAAATATCTCACTGAAGAATTATTCAATAATAGGAACTTGACACCAACTTACGATTTACCTTCTCATCTAGACAGGGTGGCCAGTTACTTACCAGATCACTATGATGCGCTTATTTTAATCAACCAACACACCCTGTTACCAATTTACCAACCATTTCAACCTGATACAGTAATGCGTTATGCTGTGCAGGCATTGCGAGGTGAGCAGTATCAATCCCTGCATACCAAATTAGGAAAAAATGCATCGCGGATCAAAGCTGTGAGTTTTTTCCGGTTCTGCCCTCATTGCTGGCAAGAACAGATGCAGCAATACGGTGAAGTTTATTGGAAACGCAGCTGGCAGATTACTGGATACGAATATTGTACAAGGCATCAGCAATCTCTTTCTGTGAGTTCTATGTCTTGTAATGGGATAGACCGAAAATTCTATTTTGCTCATTTGAATGCACTGAAAGACTCTTCACAGCTTGTGTTTAATCCTCAAGACGTAAATCATCATATCGAGCTTGCAGGACTGATCGAAGAGCTACTCGCTCATTCAACATCCATTAGTGTGCAAGATTTTTCTACTTTATCAGATACTTATTTCCTTCTCTTAAAAGATAGAGATTTACTATTAAATCGCAAAAATATCAATTACGAAAAAGTCCGTCAGCTTGTTGTCGATTATTGGGGCGAAAGTTTTCTTCAATATTATCAATTAGGTGATCTGAGCTCTGAGAACTGCTGGCTCAAGAATATCTGTAGAAAACATCGTAAAGCATTTTCTTATCTTGAGCATCTCATCGTATTAAAGGCACTTGTTCCCGAACAAAGTCCTATTTATACATACCAACAGTATTTGGATCTAGCGACAGTAGGTATAGAGGAACAAGCCATTCCTGTCACTGTAAAACACAAGACTTACCAAGTCCTGTCAGATGATCAACTGAAATGGATACAATTGATTCAGGATATGTCAGTCAAACTAGCTCGTAAACATGATGGTGCACTGTACGCACGTTTATATCGCAATCATAAAGATTGGCTGTTACAAATCAATCAAACCGCTATCATGACACCACTCTCTCTACCCAAACCACGTGTCGATTGGAGTATTCGGGATCGTCAGTTTATGAAACAATTGATTAAAATACGTGATGAATTATTAGAAGACTTAGACTCCCCACAATGGACCAAAAAGTTTTTAATTAAACAACTCGGGCATGTCAGCCTAATTGAAAAAAACTGGCATTTTCTGCCGTTGACCAAAGCATTTTTGGAGCGCTACGCTGAGTCGGTGGATTGTTATCAAATACGTCGTCTGACACGAACATATATTCGTCAACAAACTGAGAATAAATACTATCCACCGAGTGTTTTTTTACGTGTATCAGGATTAAGTGAGCAGCGATTAACGCCAGAAGCACGTCGATTTTTTAATAATATTTGGGAAGAAATAAAAAATGAGTGATTGTTCAACCGACTTTTTACCAAAAGAGATGATTTACTATACTGCGACAAAAATTAGTCGACGCGGTCAAACTCGGTTTGATATTGATACTCATTTGTTTAACCCTATTATTAACCGTCCTATTCAACTTAAATTACCGATTGAGAGTGTTCTTCTATACCGCTATAGAACCCAAATTGATGCCTCTCCTACAAAATTATTCACTCACACACTTGAACATGTAAATTTCACAACATTTAGAACTATTATTTTACCGGAGGGTGAGGATCAAAAAATACATGAAGGCCGGATATGTTTTGAATTTAATTACTACTCAACAGTTTTAAAGAAAAATATTACTATTCAAATACCTAAGCTTATCTTGGCCCGCGATTTATTTTTCTCTCATCCTTATTTAATTCGGGCGGCACTTTTTGCAGAAAATTATTCAACCGATGTTTTAGTGGATAGAAATGATGAAAAGGCTATTCATATTAATATAGCAAAAAACAAAAAAATTATGAACGCAGATGTCTCTGATCCTCATTTTTTGAAGAAGCTCGCTTTAATTTTATTACAGCCTGATTTAAATAAAGCCTTCCTTAGTATTTATCAGAAAACAATTATTGATCAAAAAGGCGCTAAAAGTTTTAATTTTGACATGGAAGTGCCTGATCTTAAAAATATTGATCTAACGGTAGATGGAATTTATGATAAAGAAACAGGTATTTACAGAATTGAGCGCATTACATCTTTCAAAAATCTTGATACAGCTATCAACCGCCCTATTCAATTTCATTTCACTTCAAAAAAAATCATACAACAGGTCAAAAATGCTCAAGGGCAAGGTTCAAACAAACCAAAACCAGCGAGTCAACCTAAAGAGAAATTGAATAAAAATGCTGAGGCAGATATCGATAAACTACTGGCCAAGCTAAGAAACCTACCTGGAGAAATTTATACAATTGAAGAATTAAAAATTTCTTTAGAGACACCTCCTGCTAAAACTGTAGTACGTAAAAGACGAAAGCAAATGGATAAAGATCAAAATCAAGAAGAAGGATTTGCTGGTGGAGAAGGAGATATAGAGGGTACAGTGCCTGGATGTACAACTGAATCAGAAATTCAACTAGAGCGAGTCACTTATAAAGACTTGATTAAACTACTGGAACAAATTGAGAAAAAAGGATATAAAATCAAAGAAATAAAGAACTCACCTTTTAAAAAATATAAACGTTTCAGAGGGCATAAGTTTGCAAACAATCAATTACGCTACTTTTATGTCTATAAAATTTTAAACATAGAAAATAATCATCAATTTTATTTGTGTGAAATTGATACTTCAGATGGTAAAAAAAATATCTCTACCTTATTACTCCCATATGAAGAAAAAACTCAACGATTAATTGAGACAGATTTAGAAATATTAAATAATTCAATACTGTTTCAATCACTCAGTTGGCCTAAAAAGTTTCTATCTGAAATGAGAGGTATTACTGCAATAACTACAATTAATCATCCTTCAAAAAAGGAAGAGGTAGAAGATGTAAATTATTACGCTGACTGGGCGGAACGGATCTTGGCAAAGGTAAAATCGATATAAATTTCACTAAGAGCTAACATATAAAATAGCATGCTGAAGTACTAAACTTTAAAAATTAGATGAATAAGTACTTTATACACTTAAACAGCTATTTTTAAAGAAGATATAAAAGTTAAACAGTAACTTGGCATATAGGAACTATTTTCCTCCTATAATGATACTTCCTCACTTCTCAGGAATTATTTAGAGAATTCAGATGACAGAACTCACTTGTTTTAAAGCCTATGACATTCGCGGCAAACTTGGCACCGAGCTCAATGAAGAGATTGCCTATAAAATTGGCCGTGCTTATGGACAGATTTATCAACCTAAAACGGTGGTCATTGGCTGTGACATCCGGCTCAGCAGTGAAGGTTTAAAACAGGCCACCATTCACGGTTTAAATGATGCGGGTGTCAATGTTCTGGATCTGGGCATGACCGGCACGGAAGAAGTCTATTTTGGCGCCTTCCATCTGGATGTGCAAGGTGGTATTGAAATCACGGCCAGCCATAATCCGATGGACTATAATGGCATGAAACTGGTACGTGAAAATGCCCGTCCAATCAGTGCCGATACTGGTCTTAAAGAGATTCAGGCTTTAGCAGAATCAGATGAATTTATTGACGTCAGCAATAAAGGCAATACTGAAAAATACAATATTCTGCCTGAATTTGTAAATCACCTGATGAGCTATATTGATCCGGTAAAAATCCGTCCGATGAAACTGGTCATGAATGCCGGGAATGGTGCAGCAGGCCATGTGGTCGATGCGATTGAACAAAAATTTCAACAACTCAATATTCCGGTCGAATTTATCAAGATTCATCATGAAGCCGATGGCACTTTCCCGAACGGGATTCCCAACCCGATTTTAATTGAAAACCGTGACAGTACCCGTGATGCGGTCATTCAGCATGGCGCAGATATGGGCATTGCCTGGGATGGTGACTTTGACCGCTGCTTCCTGTTCGATGAAAAAGGCCAGTTTATTGAAGGCTATTATATTGTCGGCCTTCTGGCTCAAGCGTTCTTGCTGAAGCAATCTGGCGAAAAAATTGTACATGATCCACGTCTGGTCTGGAATACACTGGATATTGTAGAGCAATACCAAGGGATCACGGTTCAGTCCAAGTCAGGTCACGCCTTTATTAAAGATGTGATGCGTGAGCATAATGCGGCCTATGGTGGGGAAATGAGTGCCCATCATTATTTCCGTGACTTTGCCTATTGCGATAGCGGCATGATTCCATGGTTACTGGCTATTG
Organism: Acinetobacter sp. YH12200; assembly: GCF_013418175.1. NCBI lineage: Bacteria > Pseudomonadati > Pseudomonadota > Gammaproteobacteria > Moraxellales > Moraxellaceae > Acinetobacter > Acinetobacter sp. YH12200. Next base: position 23,468 of record NZ_VPCO01000012.1, on the reverse strand, counting down.
CCGTATTATCAGAAACACAGCAATCTTTATCTTCTCTGGTGGAGGAGATGATCGCCAAATTCCCATGCAGTGGTGAAATCAACTTTAAAGTCGCCGATACCCAAGCGACCATCCAAAAACTTTTCGATCATTATGCCGATCAGCAGCCGGAGATCGATCAGACCGATGGGGTCAGCCTTAATTTTGGTGCATGGCGTTTTAATGTGCGGGCATCGAATACTGAACCGCTATTGCGTCTGAATATTGAAAGCCGTCGTGATCATAATCCACGACCAATGCAGAATTATGTCGATGAATTGACTCAGCTGATTCAGAGTTAATCTTCACGCATACAGTACAATAAAATGGGAGCTGTTCATCAAAAGCTCCCATTTTTATTTATATCGTTATAAAAATTTTAACGATAGCCATTCGGATTCTGTTTCTGCCAGTTCCAGCTGTCAGCGAGCATATCTTCCAGGCCATATTGTGGTGTCCAGCTCAACTCTTGGACTGCACGGGTATTGTCTGCAAAACAGGTGGCCACATCGCCTTCGCGACGAGGGGCTAATTCAAATGCAATCGCAACCCCATTTACTTGCTCAAACGTATCTTTAACTTGTAGCACTGAAATGCCATTACCTGTACCAATATTCCAGGCACGGCAACCTTGCGCAGTTAAACGATTATTGAGAGCACATAAGTGTGCATTGGCTAAGTCGACTACGTGTATATAATCGCGCACACCAGTCCCATCCACCGTGTCATAATCATGACCAAAAATAGATAGCTTTTCACGACGACCGACTGCCACTTGAGTCACAAAAGGCATCAGGTTATTGGGAATACCTTGTGGATCTTCTCCAATCTGGCCACTTTTATGCGCGCCGACCGGATTAAAATAACGTAATAAGGCAATCGACCAACGTTCATCCGCCACAGACAACTTTTCTAAGAGCTGCTCCACAATCAGCTTGGTATAACCATAGTTATTGGTCGGCATTCCGGTAGGCATCTCTTCATTTAAAGGTGAAGGATTATTTTCGCCATAGACCGTTGCTGAGGAACTAAACACCAGTTTAAAAACCTGCGCGCGCTGCATCGCCTGAACTAGGCTGATTGAACCGGCAATATTATTGTCAAAATAAGCCAATGGTATTTGCTGGCTTTCTCCGACGGCTTTAAGCCCGGCAAAATGAATCACTGCATCAATCGAGTGTTGCTGAAATACCTGATCTAATAATTGAGCATCACGGATATCACCTTGTATAAATGTCAGGCTTTTTTGGGTCAACTGTTGCACCCGATTTAAAGACTCAGCAGCGCTATTGCAAAGATTATCTAAAACCACCACCTCATGGCCGGCATTTAATAACTCAACACAAGTATGCGAACCAATATAGCCTGCCCCGCCCGTTACCAGAATTTTAGCCATGCTGCTTCCCTAATAAAATGTTAATTAAACCTTGAGTTGAGCCATCCAGACCACCTAGCTCAGACTGTTCACCATTCAAAATAGGCAGCAACTGGTTGGCAATTTCCTTGCCTTTTTCCACGCCCCACTGGTCAAATGGGTTGATATTCCACAGCACCGATTGCACAAAAACTTTATGTTCATATAGAGCAATCAGCATACCCAGACTATAAGGATTCAGCTCTTGCATCAACAGCGTACTGCTCGGTTGGTTGCCTTCATACTGTTTATAGGCTGGCAAGCTCTCTAATTCTTTTGGGTCCAAAGCCTCATTACCAAAGGCCAGTAAACGTGATTGCGCCAAGCAGTTAGACAGGGCCAAATGATGCTGTTCAATTAATGCTTCGGCACTGTCTGCATAGGTATATTGTTGACTGTTATAGCGCTTGACTGGCGCAATAAAGTCACAACTCACTGACTGCGTACCTTGATGGAGGAGTTGATAGAAAGCATGTTGCGCATTCGGGCCAACCTCTCCCCAAATAATTGGACAGGTATCCAGCTGCACTTTTTCACCATTGCGCTGGATCGACTTGCCATTCGATTCCATTTCCAGCTGCTGCAAGTAGGAAGCAAAGTATTTTAGCCGGCCATCATAAGGCAGGATGGCATGGGTCTGAATATCCAGGAAATTGTTATTCCAGGCCCCCAACAGGCCCATCAAGACCGGAATATTCTGTTCAAAAGGCTGATACTGAAAATGCTGATCTACTGCATGTGCACCCGCCAGCAGCTGCTTAAAGCCCTCTATTCCAATACTCAAGGCAATCGGCAATCCGATACACGACCACAGCGAATAACGCCCTCCGACCCAGTCCCATAACAACAGCTGATTTTCTGGAGCAATCCCCCAAGCGGTCATTTTCTCCGGTTTGGTCGATACCCCAATAAAATGATGCTTGAGAATATAAGGATGCTGACCCAATGCTTTTTCCAGCCACAAACGCACGGTCTGGGCATTAGTGAGGGTATCAATCGTACCAAATGATTTGGATGAAATGATAAACAGAGTGGTTTCCGGACGCAACTGATGCAACAACTCGGACAACTGACTGCCATCCATGGTCGAAACAAAATGTACGTTGAGTGGCTGGGCAGACTGATATTTAAAATCAGATAAGGCATGCGTAACCATCAACGGCCCAAGATCTGAACCACCTACCCCAATATTGACCACATCCTGAATCACTTCACCAGTGGCACCACGACGCTGTCCGGCATGAATTTGTTCTACCAAGGCATACATACGCTCAAGTTGCGCATGCACATCAGCGGCCAGATCGGCATGTTGCTGATCCTGTGCCGGTAAGCGTAAGGCCCAATGCATGGCTGCACGCTGCTCAGTATAGTTGATTGCCTGAGTGGAAAATAAAGATCCGATCCAGGATCTGAGGTTCTGTGCATCCGCCCATTCAATCAGGCCGTGCATCACCTCGTCATTAATTCTGTGTTTGCTGTAATCGAATAGCAGTTGTTCAAACTGAATGGAATACTGGTTAAAGCGCTGAGGATCGGCAGCAAACAGTTCTCGCAGATGAACCGCGTCAAGTTGCTGCTTGCTCGAGGCAAGTTTCTGACACACCATTTCAGGATTTGGATCTGGATTAAACTGGCTCAACATTAGCGTCCTACCCCAATATAATTAAAACCACGTGCCTTGATATAAGCCGGATCATACAGATTACGCCCATCTAGAATCAGTGGATGCTGCATCAGTTTAATCAGATAAGGATAATCCGGACTGCCATACTGTTTCCAGGCCGTCATCAGACACAAGGCATCTGCACCTTCGACAGCCTGATATTGATCTTCACACAGGATTAAATCATCCCGTGCACCATAGACCTTTTCAATATTGGCCAGTGCCTGTGGATCATGCAGTTTGACTGTCACGCCCTGCGCCCATAATGCAGTCAGCATGGCATGCACTGGAGATTGCTGGATACTCGGGGTATTTTCTTTAAAGGCTGCACCCCAAATTGCCACCACTTTGCCTTGTAAATCGCCACGGAAATAATTCCAGAGCTTGCGAAACAGCAATTCTTTTTGTTGTTCGTTAATTTCCCAGACCTGCTCTAACAGCTGGTTTTTCACTCCTGAATCTGCCACAGCGTGAGTAAGGGTCCGGATATCATGCGAGAAATTTTCTCCACCAAAACCGACCCCAGGGAACAAGTAGGCGGAACCGATGCGGTTATCCGCCGCCATACCTTGCCGTACCTGCTCAATATCGATGCCGAGTTTTTCTGCCACACTGGCCAGATCATTCATATAACTGATCCGGGTAGCGAGCATGCCGGAAATACTCAGTTTGGTAAATTCGGCATCCAGTACCGGCATAAACAGATACTGCTGTGCACGCGGAAATAAGGGCCGTAACAGCTCTCTGATTTTAAGCTGTGCATCCGGTTGGTCACAGCCGACAATCAGCTGGCTGGCCTGCATAAAACTTCGAATCGCATTGCCTTCCTGAATGATATCTGGCAGGTAAATCCAGTCATCATTTGGCAGAAGTTGCTGAAAACGTTGCGTTCCGTGCAAGCCAAAAGTCGAGGCATTGATCATCAGTTTGGGATGGGCAAAACAGGCATGCCGGATGGTATCCAGCATCTGCAATGCCATATGTTCTTCGGTTGCATTAAAACTAAAGAAAAAAGCATCCTGATTGAAATCCAGATGCTGAAAATCACAGCAGTTTAAAAAGCCGGATTTTTCCTGTTTCTGCAGCAATGCTTGTAGTGCTTCATCCTGAAAATAAGTCCGTGCCGGATCATCGCTACTGAAGCTGTTACACCACACTACCCGATGACCACATTCAGCTAGAAGGGCTGCAATGACCCCTGAAAATAAGGTTTTTCCCAGTACCGCGACTTTCATAGTATCCCTTGATTATTATAATGCCAGTTCCTGAATCAATGCTTTAAACTCGTGACCAAGCTTGGGATGATCCACGCCATAATGTAAAACAGCTTTTAAATAGCCAAGCTTGTTACCACAATCAAAAGTTTGACCTTTCATACGATAAGCTTCAACCGCTTCAGTCTGCTGCAACATGGCGATGGCATCGGTGAGCTGGATTTCATTGCCCGCCCCGCGTGGTGTCTGTTCCAACAGCTGCATGATTTTTGCCGGCAGGATATAACGCCCCACCACAGACAGATTCGATGGTGCCGTCCCAACTGCCGGTTTCTCGACAATCCCTTGCATCACAATACTGTGACCTTCGGCTGGTGACTCTGCCACATCGACAATGCCATATTGATCCACCAGATGTTCAGGTACCGCTTCCACCATGATTTGTGAAGCCTGAGATTGAGCATAACGCTGAATCATGCGTGCCAGATCATTTTCAGGATCCTGATCCTTGACCAGCACATCCGGTAACAGCACTGCAAAATCATCATCACCAATCACGGCTTTGGCACACAGTACTGCGTGACCCAGACCCAGAGGCTGCGGCTGGCGTACACTAATCACACTCACGCCCGAAGGCAAAATTTCAGTAATTTCTTTCAGCAGGTCGGTTTTGTTTTTTTGCTCAAGGGTCGTTTCAAGCTCAAAGTTACGGTCAAAATAATTTTCAATCGAGGCCTTGGAAGAATGAGTGACCAGAATAATCTGTTCAATCCCGGCAGCAACTGCTTCACGAACCACATATTCAATCGCAGGGCGATCTACCACTGTCACCATTTCTTTCGGAATTGATTTACTCGCAGGTAAAAAACGTGTACCCAAACCCGCTACAGGAAGAATTGCTTTCTTGATCATATCTATAAAAACCTAGTTCACTTTAATTTCTTTACCGCGTACATAACCGTCCACATAATATTCTAGTTGTGCCAGTGCCCATTCAATATCGGCCTGAGTCGCGCTAAGTTCATGTATACGGTTAAATACTGCCAAAATTTCTGCCAATGGATAATGTTTCTCGACAGATCGTAGAATACGCGTATGCGCGGTAATTTCTGTATTTGCTTCGTCAATCAGCAGCTCTTCATAAAGTTTTTCACCTGGACGTAATCCAGTATATTGAATTTCAATATCGCCATTCGGGTCTTTATTATCTCTGACTTTGAGTCCGCTAAGGGCAATCATTTGACGAGCCAGATCCTGAATCCGTACTGGCTCGCCCATATCCAGCAGGAACACGTCGCCCCCTGTACCCAAAGCACCGGCCTGAATCACCAGCTGCGAGGCTTCCGGAATGGTCATAAAGAACCGGGTCACTTCCGGGTCAGTCACGGTAATCGGACCACCTTTGGCAATTTGCTGTTTAAACAGCGGCACCACCGAGCCCGAAGAACCGAGTACATTGCCAAAGCGCACAATACTGATCTGAGTCTGATCCTGAGCCTCTGCCATAGCCTGACAGTACAACTCTGCCATCCGTTTAGTCGCCCCCATCACGTTGGTTGGACGTACCGCCTTATCGGTTGAAATTAACACAAAGGTTTCGACACCTTTCTTCACCGCTGCATTCACACTAAAGGCGGTTCCGACAGCGTTGTTTTTTAGCCCTGCCAGAGGATTACATTCCACCAGCGGGACATGTTTATAGGCGGCAGCATGATAAACAGTCTGTACGCCATATTGTTCAATCACCCGTTCCAGCTTGGATTCATCCAGTACAGAGCCCAGAATCGGAATAATTTCACAGCTTGCCGTGAGGCGTAACTCTTTTTCAATACTATAGAGCGCAAATTCAGTCAGTTCATAAATGATAATTTTGGCCGGCTGGTTTTTAATGATCTGGCGGCAGAGTTCTGAACCAATCGAACCGCCCGCGCCTGTGACCATCACCACTTTATCTTTAATGTTTCTGGCCAGCAGCTCAGGAACCGGCGGAACAGGATCACGTCCCAGTAAATCAATAATATCTACTTCCTGAATATCAGAAATTCGAATTTCACCATCGACCAGTTTGGTCAGACCTGGAATTTCAGTAATTTTTAAATGCGCCGGTTCTAAAAACTTGATGATTTCACTTTTACGGACCCGCCCTACCGAAGGCAACGCAATCAGGATTTCATCAATTTTTTGCTTGCGCATGAGTTTTAAGGCAGTCTGGGCATCATAGACTTTAAGTCGACCCAGCTGCTGTCCCGCTAGCGAGCGTTTGTCGTCAATAAACATGATCGGCAAATGTTCATTGGAACGATACAGTGCAGCAGCAACCTGCTGACCTGCATGACCCGCGCCATAAATTGCAATACGTTTTTTCTGTACGTCCGCCTGCAAGTAGGAACGGATAATAAAACGGATGATGCCGCGGCTAAACCAGATCCAGGCAAACATCATAAAGCCGAACATCAGAGGAATAGAGGTCGGAATAAATGCCGGGGTAAAATAAGCCAGGGCATAAAGACCAGCGACAGTCAATGCCGTCGCCAGCCCCATCTTGATCATAAACACTTCATTATAAGTACGGACAATAAAGCGATACACCCCACAGATAAAAAGTGAGGCTACTGCAATTACGCTGACCCATAGCGTACCAAGAGCCAGATTCGGTACCACATCTGCCCCGAGATCAAATTGGCGAATGGCGTAACAAAGCCAGATCAGAACGGGAAAAGTACAGAAATCAAGAAAAATTAAAAAGGCGAGTTTTAATGCTCGTGGTGACTCTACAAAGGGAGTAATGATCGATTTCACAAGATGTGCCGTCTCATTTTAATATGTTTTAATGAATTACAATTCTATTCAGGATTTAAAGTAATATTTTATAGATAAATGCACCAAATTTGGCGCATTTATCTTGCAAAAATTTAATTAACTATTCTAGCAATAACGTGCTGAATTGCCATAACTGTTTTATTCATACTGTTATCACTTAAAGTAGGATGAACTAAAAACATCAGACTGGTTTCACCCAATTGCTGCGCATTTTTCAAACGCTGTGCTGGACGCCATAGCGTATCATCAAAAGCATGCTCGAGATAAACTTCTGAACAGGAGCCACTGAAACAAGGCACATTCAGCGCACTGATTTCCTGCATGATCCGGTCACGTGACCAGCCTTCAGGCAAAGCATCGATATTGACCTGCACATAACATTTATAGGCAGCATGCACATAATCATCGGATGGACGATGAACGCTAAAATATGGACTGTCTGCAAATTCCGCATAAATCTTCTCCATATTGGCAAGGCGTTTTTCAGTCCATTCCGGCATTTTTTTCAGCTGGATACGGCCGATCACACCCTGCATTTCCATCATGCGCCAGTTGGTACCAAAGGAATCATGCAGCCAGCGGAAACCCGGTGGATGCTGTTTGTTATAGATGCTGTCAAAGTTCTTGCCATGATCTTTATAGGACCACATTTTTTTCCACAGGGTTTCGTCATTGGTGGTGACCATACCGCCTTCACCGCCTGTAGTCATAATCTTGTCCTGGCAGAAGGACCAAGCCGCAACATGGCCGATTGAACCGGCAGATTTACCTTTATATTTCGCGCCATGCGCCTGTGCACAGTCTTCGATCACATACAGGCCTTTATCGGAAGCCAGCTGCATGATCGGGTCCATGTCGCACATCCAGCCTGCCAGATGCACACAGATAATGGCCTTAGTATTGGGTGTAATTACCGCTTCAATGGTGCGGCGGGAGATATTTTGGGAGTCCAGTTCGACATCGGCGAAGACCGGATTTGCCCCAGCAGTGACAATAGAACTGGCCGAGGCCAGAAAGGTGCGTGAGGTCACAATCACATCATCCCCTGCGCCAATACCTAATGCCTTGAGTGCGACATCAAGTGCTACAGTTCCATTGGCCAATGCCACTGCATACCGGGTTTCTGCGAACTCGGCAAATTCTTTTTCAAACTCACGGCATTCCTGTCCGGTCCAGTAGTTGACTTTATTCGACAACAAAACCTGGGAAACCGCATCCGCTTCTTCCTGAGTAAAACTTGGCCATGGTTCAAATGCAGTGTTTAACATGATGTTTCCTGAATTTTTAAAATTTAAAAACTTATTTTTTCTCTAGAATTCTTGCTGGATTGCCAATCACCGTTACGCCAGGTGGAACGCTCTTAGTGACCACAGCACCCATACCAACCACAGCCCCCTTACCAATCACTAAAGGCTTGTCAGGTGTACCCTGTTTGATTACGGCACCTGTACCAATATAGGCATGGTCTTCAATATGGATATTACCGTTACATTTCACCCCGGGAGCAAAGGTGACGTAATCGCCAATGACACAGTCATGAGCAACATAGCTATAAATATTGGCATGAAAGAATTTTCCAATTTTAATATTGGATGTCAGACAGGTGAAAGGACAAAGTAAGCTCCCTTCACCAATATGCACCTCATCCAGAATAACTGTATTGCCTGCCTGAACATCTAGATGCTGTATCTGGTCTTCATTTAAACGCTGAACCAGTTTTTCACGAACTTGACTATTTGCGATAGCAATCGTCACAGCCTTATGTGTATTTGGTTTGCCGAGAAAATCGTGATAACTTAAAACAACATAGCCATTTAAACTAGTGCCAGCTTGGCCATCATCAATAAAAACAAAGTTATCTTTGGCTAAGGTTGGAAATTGCTGGCGAACCAATGGCATAACTTCTTTACCAAAACCACTTGCACCATAAATACCAATATATAAAGCTGTCATCATGTTTCATCCTTGTTTTGTGAGCCAATAAAGCGTGTCATGGTCGCTTCCCCCTCAGCACTGATATCATCTTTTGCTAAAACTTTATGTACCGTTTTAAACATGATTTTGAAGTCGAGCCAAATGGACTGATTTTCGACGTACCAGGTATCCAGCTTGAATTTTTCTTCCCAGCCAATGGCATTGCGGCCATTGACCTGCGCGTGACCCGTCATGCCCGGTCTTACATCATGGCGTTTGGCCTGTTCAGGACTGTAAAGCGGCAGGTATTCCATCAACAGCGGGCGTGGGCCAACAATACTCATATCGCCTTTAATCACGTTCCACAGTTCCGGCATTTCATCCAGACTGGTAGAACGCAGCATTTGACCAAAAGGCGTTAAACGTTCACTATCCGGCAATGGGTTACCCTGCTCGTCCACAGCATCTTTCATGGTGCGGAACTTGATCATTTCAAAGGGCTTACCATGTAAACCGGGACGCACCTGGCGAAACAAGACCGGAGAGCCCAGATTTTTTTTCACTTTGTAAGCCACAAAGGCATAAAGTGGTGAAAGCAGGATCAGGGCAATGGAAGCGATGATAATATCGAGAAGGCGTTTTAGCATTTAAATTAAATCCATTTCTTGCATCATATGTGCGTTGACCTGATGGACATCATATTTTTGAAGTGCGATTTCTCGGGAGCGACTTCCCATTTTAGCGATAAGCTCTGGTTGAAGAATTAGTTTCTCCATTGCTTTTACTAAACTTTCTACGGATTTTACTTCAACCAGAAAGCCGTTATCGCCATCGGTAACAGTTTCACGACAACCTGGTGCGTCTGTAGTAATAATTGCGCGCCCCATGGCCATGGCTTCTAAGACAGTACGGGGTGTGCCTTCACGATACGACGGCAACACATACACCGAGCTTTCTGCAATTGCAGGGCGAACATCGGATAATTTTCCCCAGTAGTTTAATGTATTACTGGCTACCCATTGATCCAGTTCTTGCTGGTCAATTGCTGAAGGATTTTCATCAATCCATCCCACCAGATTAAATTCTACATGTGGATATTTATATTTGATAATTTTTGCTGCTTCAGCATATTCACGGATACCTTTATCTACCAGTAAACGTGCAATCAACAAGAAGGATATTTTAACTTTTTGATCAACGGTTACAGGTAAAGGTAATATATTAAAGTCGGCAACATTAACCCCAGAACCGTTCACTACTACTGTAGGCGTTTGAGCGTTTAAAAGCTTTAAATCCTGAAAAAGTTTCAGGTCATCTGGATTTTGGAAAAATGCCTTATGACTGCGCGATAAGGCCTGTTGGTATAAACCATGAACCAGTTTCTGGAAAATACTACGTTTACTTTGATTTTCTACATTTTGAAAGGCATAACCTAAACCTGTAATTAAAGCATAGCGATGTGGTACCTGTGCCAGCCACGCGGCCAGTGTTCCATAGATCACCGGCTTGATCGTATAAGACAGGACATAATCAGGTTGGATTTTTTTTATAAGCGTATACATGCTTCCTAATGTTTTTAAGTCTGCTACCGGATTGGTACCTGTACGCTGCATGGAAACTTCATGTACGTAATAACCTAAATTTAGGAGTTTTTCATACTCAGTAGGGAAAAAAGCCAGATCAGGTGCAATAATATGGATTTCATAGCCTTGTTGATGGATCGCTTCGAGTAGCTTTCCACGAAAGTTTAAGACTGAAGGGAGAAAGCTAGAAATAATTAGAAAGGTCATTTTCTAAGCCTACCTATACGTTGAGACTCTTTAAATTGATAAAATGTATAAACTAATAAATAAATTAAAATTGGCATAAACATCCATTTCTGACGAGTAGCAATACCTAAATTTGCTGTAGTAATTGCTAACATACTACATGTCAAAAATGCATAAATTAATAGCCAGGCATTTTTGCCCTCTATAAAATAATTTAGTCTAAACTTATTTTTAAATAGGACATATAAAAACAATATTAACAGTATAGTATTTTCAATACTGGTAAATAAAGCTAATGCACTATGAGCATCAAAAGGTAAAGGTCTAAATACATAAGTAAACATTTGCACTGGATAACTCATGGATTGTAAATCTATAGAAGAGCCCCCCCCTTGGTTAGAGTTCTGACGATCATCTACATAACCGCTAACACTATCAAGTGACGCTTCATCTAACCCAACATACTGCTGCACAAAACCAGAGGAAACAACAACTCCCGCTATAATAACAGGCAAAGTAATTAATTTAACTAATAAGTGAATCTTAGACCGGAGAATAAAATAAATTACAAATGATACAATCATCATTAATGCGATATGTGGTCGCACCATAAACATAAAGAAAAATGATATTGGAAGCAGAATATATAATTTCTTATTGGAAGTTATAGTGTATAAAAATAAACATACTGAAAAAAATGAAATGGCATCCTTGCCTAACCCCGCACTCCAAAAGCTCATAGAGGGTATAAACAATAAGAAAAACCAATACCAAGAAAGTTTTTCAATATATTTTTTTAAAGAATGATATAAAAGAACAAGCCCAAGTAATCCAAAAATATTATAAATAAATGTAACATTTAAATAACTTGCATCCACCCACTTAGAAAATATAGAGGAAAAATAGTAAATAAAAGGAGAACCAGGATAGAACTCTACCTCACTAATCTTTGAGATTCTATAATATTTCCCTGCATCTGAAACATTATATAAAGTAAAATAATAATAAAATAAAGAAAATAGAGTATGCCAAACAAATAATCCAAAAATTATTTTAATATCAGATTTATGTTTACAACCTATAATAAAAACAATAAAAAAAGTAATTATTAAAAAAAGAAAAGTTAAGTTATTTTGATAAAAATCAAATTCTAACATCTTATTTACCTACTAAATTTTTAACAATTCTAAACTTCCCACTTTTCTCTTTCTCAATGGCTTCAACATATCTAATATCTAATTCCATATTATTCCCAATTCTTTCACGTAATGAAGAAATAAAATTCATCTCTTGTTTTTTATCAAAATCTTTACTTGCTACAATTCTGACTTCTAGATGATCAATTTTATCTTGGGTTAACTGAAAACAGACTATACCTCTAGTGTCTTTAGTTGAATTACTGATATTGCCTAGATTAACCTTACCGTGGGTAGGGGAAAGAATATAATCGTTTGTCCGCCCCTCAATACGTTCAACTAAAGGAAAAATAGATCCACAATCACATTTTTTTGAGTTATCAGCCAGAGTGATTGAATCCCCAATTCTATATCTTATGAGTGGAGTTCCATGAGTAGTGAAAGAAGTCACTAACATCTGACCAGATTGAGCAGGGTTTAAATCTTCATCGACAACTTCAAAGATGCCAGTTAATGGATGAATATGTAAATGGTCTTTACTACATTCTAAAATAAAAGGTGCACCTTCTGAAGATGCGTATTGATCTACTAGCTTACAACCCAGTATTTTAGATATTACTTCTCGATGTTCTGGTAAAACAGTTTCTGCTGTCGGGAAAAAAACTTTTGCTTTTCCTTTATATTTTAATCCCCTCTCTCGAGCAATTTGACAAATCTCGAAAACACTAGAGGGAAAACCTACTAGAAATTCAGGCTGAAATTCATTTAAGGATTTCCAATAAATATCAAAGTTCTTCTCATTAATTAAGAAAGTAGAGTAAAATCTGATTTTATTTACGAAATCATAATGAGAACAAATTCCCTTATCTATATCCTTCTGAGTAATAAGATTTTTACCAGAAAACCAGGCTGTTTTTTTGCCTAGCTCATAACCATGCTGTGCACGAAAATGATCTAAAATAGCAAAACGTTCTTGCATATCTTTTTTGGTATAAATTACTTTCATAGAGGCACCTGTTGTGCCTCCTGTTAAACTCACGATACCTTCTGACTCATTTATTGTTTTTATTTTATCTAAATTATTAATAATATCTTCTTTTTCAAGCACTTTAACTTTGTCTAAATTATCTAATTTTTCTTCTTTATACCATTCTGAATTATTTATAACATAAGTCAAAAAATCACTTTTCTTGATATTGGCTTCCTGCTCTAGCTCATCTTTTGAGAAACGATCTACTTTTTTATAATATTCTCTAAAATCAGAATAACTCCCCCCATGTCGAATTTTATACTGATATACATTAAATAATGTAACCGCTACATTTTGAATAAAGTGAGGGCTAAAACGAACTAGGCTTTCTTTAAGTGACATTTTTAAGCTCGATATTTGTATAAATTAAACAACGCAAGTACACTATATTTACTTCTATCTTAAGATACCACTATATAAGTCTAAATGAAGTTGAGCTGCTTTTGAAATTGAATACTGAGATGCATTGTGAATAGCATTTTTAGAGTACTCTTCTATAAGTCTAGGTTCAGAGACCAACCTACAAATAGCATCGGCTAAAGCCTGTGGATTACCCGGAGAAACAACTATACCATTTTTACTATTCTCTATAACTTCTGCACACCCACCCACATCAGTAACAATACAAGGCAAACCAGATAAAGTAGCTTCAACAAGAGCAATGGGCAACCCCTCTGTAGAAGAACTCATTAAGAACACATCGGCTCCGAATAAAAACTCTGGAATATTTTCTTTTACACCAACAAATGAGACTATGTTTTTTAATTTATTTTTTTCAATAAAATCGTTTAATTTTCTTTTGTAACTTAAATCGCCTTCTCCTGCAATTAATACTCTTATTCTCGTTTTATAAGAATTATCCAAGATACTTAATGCTTGCAACATATTTAAATAATCTTTATGAATGTTGAGTCGACCAACCATAGCTATCGTTATAACTTGTTCTATTTTCCTTTCTCGTATATATCCTCGAAACTTATCATCAGAAACTGCATTCATTATTGTATTTACTTTTCTACCAGTATATTTTGATAAAGCTATAGCACAAGTCCTAGATATACCAATATATTGATTAATAATTTTATTAAATAAAGAATAAGTGAGAATTCCCCAACGTGGCGAGATGGTATGGTGTGTATATATAACAGGAATATTTAATAGAATAGAAAAAAAAACTCCATATGCTAAATGAGTATGACAAATATCTATATTATAATCAGAAATATATTTTTTTATACGCAACACACCTATCCATGGTTTTTTACGAGTTTCATTACCAATAATATAAATATGAATTCCTGAGAGCTTCAAATCATTTAGAAAATTCTTTTCATATACACTATCTCTACCAATATCAGATGCATTACTTAAAAATGCTATATGTAAATTATGACCTTGACTAGCTAAGCACTTAGCTAGATCTTTAACATAAACTTCAGCACCACCAGATGCAGGTGAAGATATTATATGGAGTATATTCATAAGATAATTCAACTCAGATTATTTGTATAAACTATAAAATAGATAACCAATTAGGAATTAAATTATTTACATTTAATTTATTGGCACTTTCAATTGAGTTTTTACTAAATTTTATAAAGGTTTCTTCAGGCAAATTAATCATCTTTAATAAATTTTCAGCTAAAGATTGATAGTTACCAGGATCAACTAGATATCCATTTTCATCATGTTTAATTAAATCAGAAGGACCACAGTCACAATCAAAACTAACAACAGGCAAACCTAAAGCTTGGGCTTCGAGAATAACCATACCAAAACCTTCATACCTTGAACTTAGACAAAAAAATGAAGAGTTCCTATAATAAAATTCTATATTCTTTGTTGCTGGTAAAAACTCTATTCTAGAATCAACCTCTAAGCTAATAGCTAATTCTTTAAGATTATTTTCATCTGGACCATTCCCAACAATGGTTAAAATTCGATCAGAATTATGTTTACAAACTAATGCCCATGCATGTATTAATAAATCAAAACCTTTTTGATGAGTTAACCTCCCAACAGCTAAAACCCTATTTGATTTATTTTTAGATACAAACTGCATATTTTCATATGGATTGGGATTAGGGATAACAATAATTTTTTCACTTAAATTACTATTAGCTATGTTTTTCAACCATAATGATTTATCTTTATGAGTAAGTGTAATGATTTTATCACAATACTTTGCTGCAAGAATCCTACCCCATTTTCTATATCGAATCCCTAAATCCTCATTAAAATTAAAGTGTTCCCAACATATATGTTTAATATTTAATCCAAATAATGCTGGCGTGGTAAAAATGCAAGAAATGCTATCAACAACAACCAAAGTATCAATACAATTTTTAATAACAAAACTTCTAATTTTATACATTAGAAATAAAGAGTTAAAAATCATATTCTTAGGTTTAGCAAAAATACTGCTAACTTCAATTTCATTGCTTAATGAAAAAAAAGGGTTTTGACCTTCGCATATACTTAGCATATGAATATTAAAATCCAAATTAGTAAGCTCATTTGCAATAGCTGAAGAGACACGCTCAGTACCTCCTGGGTTATTCAAGTTTCCAACCAAGAAACAAATATTCTTTTTCATTTTTTAATTAAACCTTTAATAAATTCAAATATAATTAAAAAATCAATACCAAATCTGTAAAATAATTTATTTGACAATTTTCTGATTAATCTTGGATCAAATTTAGAGTTATTTAATTCATTCTTAAAATATTTCCATTTTTCCCTAGCATAAGCATTATTTTTATTTTTGATTAAAAAGTAAATATGCCCCCTAATTATCGGAACAATGGTAGTAGATAATAAAGGGTATTGAGCATACTTACTCTTAAAATCGTCAAAAATATATTTATATGAATTTTCTGCACGATGTATATAGCCTTCATCTTTTGAAGCAGTCAAACTATTCGGATTAAACCTATATAAATATAAAGGCTCACTAGTATAATAAATTGAAGAAGCTCTTAAAAAAACAATAGGAATAACAGCTAAGTCTTCACTACTATATATTTTAGGAAAATCAATATTTTCAAATAATTTTTTTCTAAATACTCTCAACCAACAGACCCAAAAACCATTGGAAAAGATTTTCATCAAATTTTCTTCAGTTAAGGCATGAACACCATCATTAAACATAGAGTTTGTCATTATAAAACCATCTGCTACATCCTGAAAAAAACGCTTTGCACCAAATTGAATGATATCTACATCATTATAGTTTAAAATTTCTAGAATTTTTTCAAAATAATTGCTTACAACCATATCATCAGGATCTATAAAAGCAATGTATTCAGCATTTGCATTTAAAACCCCTGTATTTCTTGCTGCACTTACTCCTTGATTGACTTGATTGATCATTTTTATATTTAACTCATTATCATAAATAAAATTAGCTAACAAAGTATTAGTTGAATCAGTAGATCCATCATTTACAAAGACAAATTCAACCTCTCGTGGTGGATTAGCATCTAAAATTGATTGAAAAAAATCTGGTAAGTATTTTTCCATGTTATATATAGGAACAATAACACTTAGTTTTGGAGCTACAATCACAGGTTATTCCTTGTCAACAAGCGCAGTCTTCAGTTCATTATATGAGTAAGCAATCCACTCATTTAATAAACAGTTAACCTTATTATAGTCTATTCTATTTTCAAATAAATCATGAGTTATTATAGTGTCTTCATCTATCATTCTATCCACTAGCCCCAATATCCCTAATAGAGATTCAAATCTGGAAGCACCTCTTTCTTTATTTACGATAGAAATAAATGGTTTGTTAAAAATAATTGAAAATACCGTACCATGAAAAGAATCAGTCACAATAAAATCAGCTTCAGTAAAAGACTTTATCCAATTTTCTATAGGAGGATAAATATAAGGATTTAAGTCTTTAATAATAAAACTTTCCTTAACAGTCTTTTCAGGTTGATTATAAAAAGTTTCCTTCCCTAATTTTTTAGAAATACTCTTAACTATTTTCTTTTTTCTTTCATTTCTATCAAGAACATATACGAAAATTTTTCCGATATTCCTACTGTCTTTTTGCTGAGGATTTAATAATTTTAAATACTCTCTAGCTTCCAATAAAAGAGTTGGGTCTAGAGTATGCTTAACCTCTACATTCAAATATTGCTGACACAGTTCAACTGCAGACTTTTCACGCACTGAAACACTCTGAAATTTTTTTAATAGCCTTTTTATCTCTATTGTTTTTTGCTTATTAAACTGCCACTGATCAATACCAAAGGAGGCTGAGTAAGCAATCTTTTTAATTTGATTATCATGACTTAAAAAATCTAGAAAAAAACTTTCAATACGTGGCGAATATGCAACCCGCCATACCTGGTCACTTCCAACTATTACAGCATCAAAACTCTGACTTTCAATATAGTTTTTCAGATCTTGATGAGAATATAAACTTTCGGAATACTTTATATTATTTTTTATAAATTTTTTATGCTCAGCTCTAATAGCTTGTAACTCATTTTCAAAAAAAGGAAAAATACTTTTATTTGATAAAATTTTATGCTTTAAACTAGATAAAATCTTCTTTAAATCAGAGGACTTTTTCCAATCATAATTAAGAGTTTCTACCTGATGCCCCATACCAATAAGAGTCTTTTGCAATGCAAATGCTTGTAATGTTCCACCAAAATTTACATGCAAAGGTTGTGTTAATATCGCAATTTTTTTGGTCATTTCAAGCCCCCTTCTTCTTACTAAAAATAATTTTTTTCAATTTAATTAAACGATGATTCCATAAAGTAAAAAACTTCAATTCATCTAGATAAGGTTTCATTTTCATTTTAAATTTAAGATTATCAGCAGTTTCTAGCCAAAAATCCAAACTTTTTTGACGTGTTTTTAATCTAGAGCTTTGAACAAAATTAAAGAAAATTCCTTGTTCATCTAGATGCTTATCACGTTTTTTCGGAACAATTTTCATACTTTTATTTGCTTTCATTATTCTATATAGCATTCCCTTATGACGATGATTGAAGCTACCACTTTGAGATAGTAATATTTTTCCTTCAGTTACCTTATCTAAAGTAAGAGAATTTTGATTTAAACCATTTTTAATTAGAGTTTCTACTATTTTATTCCTAGTAATAATAATACTATTACCTAAACCACTTTGATCATAAGGATGAATCCATGCATCTCCCAATGAAATATCCGCTAGTTCAGTTAAAACATCATCACAAAAATCACAAGCATTCGATTTAAATAGGCCTGTTCCCCACATATCCCCAAGGCTTTGCATATCCACCATATGAATTTTTTTATCTGATTTTTCTATACAGGAAAATTTATAATCTAAAGCATAACTTTCTTTATTTTTTACACGATATTGAGCATGACTATATTCGCTTTTACATCCTGCTTCCTGTGCTAAATAATCTGTATAATATCTACTTTTTAACCCACCACAAATAATGCCTACAATAAAAGCTATTTTTTCTTTTAAAACTGGGTCATACATTTGCTTTAAACGTATTGCCTTAACAAAACAAGCCACACCAGAAACTGCGACTTTTCCATCTACTTTCGAAAGTTCTTGAAATAGCTTCTCTAAAGTTACAGGGGTATATCTTGTTTTTGATATCTGGGTAATTTCTTCAACATTAGAAAAAAACTGATAAGCATATTGACCATCAACTTCTTTAACGATAAACAAATGGTCTACTATCTTCTGCTCTAACAAAGCATTAAAAACATAAGTGGCTATCCCACCGGATGAAGACGTTTCACGGAATTCCTTACTATATCCTGCATAAAGCCCATAATAATATCCAATTTTATCGTGATATTGAGTTTCTGGCAGTTTTAGAAACAACTCCCCTAATTCATCTTCATTTTTTTGTTGAATTGCAAAAGGACAAACTTTAATCATCTTATCTTGAGTTGAGCTTTTACCTAATGAGGGTACAAGAAATCCCTCATTATTCCAGATCATTTTTGCCTGATGAGTTTGATCCTCAGAAACACAAACTCCGCAACCAGTGCATAAGTGATTTTTAACAATCAAATCAATACTCATTTTAAAAAAACCTTTATTTTATTTTGTATAAACTGCCTTTCTATAGTTGAAAGCCCAAATAAAACGATGTTAGCCACTACAATTAATACTATAATAATTGATGATAAAAGAAATGAAATCATTTGATCATCAATTTCAAAAAGTTCTCTCAAAAACCAAGAGAAAAATACTGAAAAAAATAAAACAAGAGCTATTTTGACCAAAACTGAATTGATATATACGATTATACTAAATTTAGCCAAATGTTTTAAAAAATATAATCTTAGCCCTAAGCTTACAAAAGACATCAATAATGCAACCCAATAAATAACCCATGGTTTAGGTATAAATTGTAATGCTAAATAGGATAAAGGAAGATTCATGAAAACTGAAATACTTACTATAATTTGATATACTTTAATTTTCCCTGTTGCCTGTATTCCCGTCATTAATGTTCCTGAAAGACAATCTATTAGCATAATAACCAATGCTAACTGTACAAAGTATATCAAATACCTAGGAATTTCATGTAGCCATAATTCTAATAAATATTGAGTATTAAATAAGATTGGCAAAACTATTAGGAGACAAAAAAAGAAACTAAATTTTGACCCAATATTAATTAATAAGCTATTACGCATATAATCTTCTTCTGCATAACTTTTATATATCTGTGGATTAATCGCAGTAGAAATTGAATTTATTAAACCACCCACCACACCTATAACTGTATTTGTTATAGCATATGCAGAGTTAACTATCACTCCAAAGAAAATATTCAGTAAAATATTTATGCCTTGTATTTTAGAAATAGCAGCAAAATTACCAGAAATATTCCATGAAGAATAAAAAAACATTTCCTTTAATAAAGGAACATTTGAAACTTTTAAATATATTTTTTTATCAAACTTTTTATAACAATATAAAACATATATAATAAAGACCACCAAACTTGAACTTACATACAAAATTGTATACTTTTCCAACAACGACTCTTGCGTGAAATATAAGCAAAAAACTATTCCTAATTTAGAAATAGCATCATACAAAGATAATCCTGCATAAAAAGACATCTTTTCTTTTGCTAATATCAATGCATTAAAAGGTGCTTGAAATATTGAAATAAAAATAGAAATTATAGCAAAGTAGAATATAAAGTTTGCAGATTCCATATAGTTTAAATCAATAGATAAGACTCTATTCAACATTAAGTCTTTTATACCGAGTAGAACAACCGAAACAGTGACTGCTATTAATAAGTGTAGCAATAAACTACTATTCCAGACATCTTCAAATAGTTTGTTATTTTTTTTACCAATATAATATGACAAATATCTTTGAGTAGATGAAACCATTGCACCATTGATAAAAGCAAATAAGGCCGCAATACCAAAAACTAGATTAAATAATCCATACTCTTCAACGCCTAATAGTCTAAGTACCTCACGAACAGTAAATAACCCTATCAAACTAATGAGTAGAGTACGGAATACTAAATACGAAGCATTTTTTAGAATTATAGAATTTTTTGACATTCTAGTTATTTCTAGCTAAATACCAGTTTATTGCAATTTCTATTCCTATACCTATTGTATGCGTTGGTTGATAATTTAAATTTTCTTTAATTTTTTCAATACTCGCCTGTGAGTGTCGAACATCCCCAGCACGAAAATCACGATACACAGGCTCTTTCGTATAATTCATATCATTTTCATTTAACGCAGCTTTAATAGCATTAAATAAATCATTAAGAGTAGTACGATCACCTACTGCCACATTATAAACCTGATTTTTAGCTTCATCATTTTGCGTAGTTGCTGCAAGAATATTGGCCTGAACTGTATTCTCAATAAAGCAGAAATCACGACTGGTTTCACCATCACCATTAATGAAAACATCATCACCAACAATCATAGTCGCTGTCCATTTTGGAATCACCGCTGCATAGGCACCATTCGGATCCTGGCGCTTACCGAAAACATTGAAGTAACGCAGGCCAATAGTTTTAAACCCATAAGTCCGAGCAAAGACTTCAGCATACAGCTCATTGACATATTTAGTGACGGCATAAGGCGAAAGTGGCTTGCCGATATTTTCTTCCACTTTAGGTAGTGCCGGATGGTCACCATAAGTTGAACTGCTGGCGGCATAGGTAAAGCTTTTCACTTCTGCATCACGTGCAGCAGTCAGCATATTTAAAAAGCCGGTAATGTTGGCTGCATTGGTAGTAATCGGATCAGTAATCGAACGTGGTACAGAGCCTAAGGCGGCTTGATGCAAGACATACTCCACACCCGCACATGCTGTCTGGCAGTCTGCAAAATTACGGATATCACCTTCATAAAACTTGAAGTTTCCCCACTGTTCAGGCTTGACCAGACTTTGCACTTCATCCAGATTATGCTGATGACCTGTGGCAAAATTGTCCAGACCCACCACCTTTTGGTTCAGCTTTAACAGGGTTTCCAATAAATTTGAGCCAATAAAGCCTGCCACACCGGTAATTAACCAGGTTTTAGGTGCTTGTTGTAATTGCTCGCATACAGTTTGATATTGGCTCATATTTATGATCCCTATAAATTACAGACGAAGGTCAGATTCAGATTGTTCCAGTACATATTTCAGGTCATATAAAATATGTGCGGACTTACCTAGGGCACGTAATACTTCAACACCCATGGCTTTAAACTGATCATGTGCAACGGCTAGAATCACTGCGTCATACTGATCCTGTTCCAGATTTGCGACTGGAGTAATTCCGTATTCATGTTGAGCTTCGCCCGCATCTACCCACGGGTCATACACATCGGCAGCAATATTGTATTCCGTCAGCTCATTGACAATATCAATAATTTTGGTGTTACGAATATCCGGGCAGTTTTCTTTAAAACTTAAGCCTAAAACCAGAACCTTGGCACCTTCGACCTGAATTTTTTTCTTGATCATCGCCTTGACCAGCTGGGTCACTACATAAGCCCCCATACCGTCATTTAAACGGCGACCCGCCAGAATAATTTCAGGGTGGTAACCGATAGACTGCGCTTTATGGGTTAAATAGTACGGATCAACACCAATACAGTGTCCACCGACCAGACCTGGACGGAATGGCAAGAAATTCCATTTGGTACCGGCAGCCTGCAAAACTGCTTCCGTATCAATTCCCATTTTATTAAAGATCACAGCCAGTTCATTAATCAGAGCAATGTTGACATCACGCTGGGTATTTTCAATCACTTTTGCCGCTTCAGCCACTTTAATGCTAGTCGCTTTATGTGTACCTGCCTCAATCACCAGGTTATACACTTGATCAACAAGTTCTGCGACTTCAGGAGTAGAACCTGAGGTAATTTTCAGAATATTGGTGACGCGGTGCAGTTTATCGCCTGGGTTAATACGTTCTGGGCTATAACCAGCAAAAAAGTCCTGATTGAACTTCAGGCCTGACACTTGCTCCAGAACCGGAATACAGGTTTCTTCAGTCGCACCCGGATATACCGTAGACTCATACACCACCACATCGCCTTTTTTCAGTACCTGTCCAATGCTGGTCGAGGCTTTAACAAGCGGCGTTAAATCTGGCTGCTTAAATTCATCAATTGGGGTAGGTACAGTCACAATAAAAAAGTTACAGCTTTTTAAATCTTCTAAATTTGCTGAATAGCTAAGTTGATTTGCCTGTTTGAGTTCTTCTGGGGAAACTTCAAGGGTATGGTCTTGACCACTTTTAAGTTCATCAATTCGTTTCTGGTAGATATCAAAACCAACTACAGGTACTTTTTTCCCAAATTCAACTGCAAGTGGTAAGCCCACATAGCCCAAACCAATCACCGCAATTTTTAAATCTGCAATAGATAGCATTTCAACGCCTTATTTATGTACTGTACTTATGAAGATTAAATCTTTCGGCAGGCATACTAGCAGAAAAATATGAAAATTCTGTTGTGATTTAACACCAAAAAACAAAAAAATAAGAAAATATTTAACTAATCCGAATCATGGATAAGCCTAGTTTTACATCATTGTAAATTGAGGCTTATTTTGATAACAGATTTGATAACCACATAACGATGCATAAATCCTAGCGAAATAACCTGAAATGGAACG
The DNA here is from genome assembly GCF_013418175.1 of Acinetobacter sp. YH12200. Classification (NCBI taxonomy): domain Bacteria; kingdom Pseudomonadati; phylum Pseudomonadota; class Gammaproteobacteria; order Moraxellales; family Moraxellaceae; genus Acinetobacter; species Acinetobacter sp. YH12200. The sequence goes on along the minus strand of NZ_VPCO01000012.1, from coordinate 349 downwards.
ATGGCGACTGCTTACCAAGTTGTATTGTTGTTTCAATAAGCTAAAGATGGTCTCTATTTTATTCCGCTGTCTCAGCATTGCTTCATCGTCTGATGATAGTTCCACTGGCCGCATATTCTCGCGATGGTAGGTCATTAATTCAATATCTTGCTTCGCTAATTTATCTTTTAAACTTCACTGATGTAGCCACGATCGCCAAAGATCTTACCGATGTAGCCTTGAGCTAGGGCGTGTCCTCATTTGAAAAATTGGTTTTAAATACTTAAAATCCTCCTTTAAGCTCTTTTGATTTCTATATTTTTTCAATGGCACGTACTCTTCTCACCGATGATATCTGGCAGCAAATTCA
>NZ_VPCO01000011.1:0-116860 GCF_013418175.1 Acinetobacter sp. YH12200 | reverse complement strand
AGAAAGTAACTTAGACCAGTGTTGATCATTCAGCATTGTACGAGGCATAGCGAGAAGTAAATTTGGTTTGGCGATTAAATTTTACTTTCTCGCTATTTTTTTGAACAGAAAATGTCAACAGACCCTATTAGGATCAGGAATAAAAACTTGGATCAGGCACTTTTCCGGTCAGCACCCATTCCCCCACTTCCTGATATTTATAATCCACCGGATCATGCAAGGTTTGAGTCCGAACATTACGCCAGAACCGGTCCAGATTCAGTTGCGCAGTCGTTGCCCGTGCACCCATGACCTGAAAAATATTCTGGGTGATATATAAAGAGCTATTGGTCGCGGCAATTTTGGCGGTGGCAATCGCAATCGAGACTTCACCACGCTGCTCGGCAGTCAGATCAGGGCCGATATTCCAAGCTTTCTGCAAGGTCTGAATGGCTTGATCTGCCAATAAACGCACGCTTTCCAGCTGCACATAAAACTCGGCAAAATGCTTTTGGGTAAAAGGATCATTCACTGCATGTTCAGCCAAGGATTTTGACCAGGCTTTTTGGGTTTGTACGGTCTGTTTGGCAACTTCAAAAGCCCCTTCGGCGACACCGAGAAACATATGCACAAATATCAGCTGCGCAATCAATGGACGTAAACTGGAATACGGCGTACTCAGTGGCCCCGGATTGAGCAGCAATTCATCCCGGTGAATGTTGACCTGTTCAAAATGACTGGTGCCGCTGTCAGTCTGGCGCTGGCCCATATTGTTCCAGTCGCCTAGAAAGCTCACACCCTGTCGCTGGGTAGGAATCACGCCAATCAGCAATTTTCCTGCTTCGTTATAACCTGAACACAGCAACATATCCGAATCGATCGAACCAGAACAAAAGCTTTTATCACCATGGAAAATATATTCATGTTCTGAGACTTGAGTTGCCGTGGTACGACGATCCAGCGGATTGAGAGTATTGCCCCAGAACAGATTATTTTGGACAGTCTGTGCAAACCATTTGCCATATTGCTCGGGTTGGGAAAATAGCTGTACGGTGGCAATCAATAAATGATGAAATCCATAAATATGCGCCAGAGAGCTATCGACCTGCGCCAGGGTCTGAATGGTTTTAAAAATTGTCCGCCAGTCTGCACCCTGTCCACCATAGGCAACAGGAATAGACAAGCCGAGCAGACCACTGTTACGGATCAGGTCTCGTTCATGCTTGGGATTACCGCCCTGCTTGTCTCGCACTGCGGCAGTTTGGGCAAATTGTTCTGCCAGTTTCTGGGCAATATCGACAGGAGATTGATCTAAATATGGTGATCGTACATTCATTATTTTAACTCATGTTCAGCATGTGGGCAGCTTAGCAGATCAAGACGTTGCGCTATATTCGAAAGCATGCAGAGCTTATTCCTGATCTAAAAATACCGGCTGCGTGCAGCCGGTATTTTGCTTGTGGACTTTAGCTATTTAACGAGGATTGGCTTGTACTTCTGCAATCAGATGATCCACCACTTGTGGTTCAGCCAATGTCGAGGTATCGCCCAGGCTATCCAGCTCATTGGCTGCAATCTTTCTCAAGATCCGGCGCATGATTTTCCCTGAACGGGTTTTGGGCAAAGCGGGTGCCCAGTACAGTGCATCAGGTGTCGCCACTGGCCCCAAAATCTTGCGCACCCAGCTCACCAGTTCAGCACGCAATTCATCTGAACTGGTCACGTCGGCCTGTAAGGTGACAAAGGCACAAATTCCCTGCCCTTTAATGTCATGCGGCATACCCACCACAGCAGCCTCAGCCACTGCTTCATGGGCCACCAACGCACTTTCAACTTCAGCTGTGCCTAAACGGTGTCCGGACACATTCAGCACATCATCGACCCGGCCAGTAATCCAGTAATAACCGTCTTTATCGCGACGCGCGCCATCTCCGGTAAAATAAGTACCCGGATAAGTCGAGAAATAGGCTTCGATAAAACGTTCCGGATCACCCCAGATGGTTCGCATCTGGCCCGGCCAGGAATCTTTAATCACCAGATTGCCTTCAGCTTCGCCTTCCAGCTCCTTGCCATCTGCATCGACAATCGCAGGTTGTACCCCAAAGAAAGGCCGTGTTGCAGAACCCGGTTTCAAATCAGTCGCGCCTGGCAATGGCGTAATCATAAAACCGCCGGTTTCCGTCTGCCACCAGGTATCAATGACGGGACAGCGACTTTCACCGACCACGGTGTAATACCAGTTCCAGGCTTCAGGATTGATCGGCTCACCCACCGAACCTAAAATTCTCAGGCTGCTGCGGTCACTTTCCCGCACAAAGGCATCGCCTTCACGCATCATGGCGCGGATGGCTGTCGGTGCGGTATAGAGAATGGTGACGTTATGCTTATCGACAATGTGTCCGGTACGCGCCCAGCTCGGATACTGCGGAACACCCTCGAACATAAGAGTCGTGGTGCCATTCGACAGGGGGCCATACAGCACATAGGAATGTCCGGTAATCCAGCCGACATCTGCGGTACACCAAAAGATATCATCCTGTTTGATGTCAAACACTTCGCGGAAACTGCAATTCACATAAGTCAAATAACCGCCCGTGGTATGCATCACGCCCTTGGGCTTGCCGGTCGAACCTGAGGTATACAGGATAAATAGCGGATCTTCGGCATTCATCGGTTCCGGTGGGCAAATGTCATTCACCGACATGATTTCCATGTGATACCACAGGTCGCGCCCCTCTTGCATTTCAATCGGGTTGCCGGTGCGATGCACCACTATTACATTTTGAATGGAGTCTGTACCAGCCAGTTTCAGGGCTTCATCAACATTGGCTTTCAGCGGAATCGGTTTCCCGCCGCGCATACCGGAATCGGCCGTAATCACCATTTTGGCCTGACAGTCTTCAATCCGGCTGGCCAGAGAATCCGGTGAAAACCCACCAAATACCACGCAATGCACCGCCCCGATGCGCGCGCAGGCCAGCATGGCAATCGCGGCTTCAGAGACCATGGGCATGTACAGCATCACCCGGTCGCCTTTAGCAATGCCATTTTTTTTCAGCACATTGGCGAAACGGCAGGTTTCGTCATGCAACTCGGCAAAAGAAATAATCTTGTGCCGTGAAGGATGATCCCCTTCCCAGATAATGGCCGGCTTATAGGGATGTTCTTTCAGATGACGGTCCAGACAGTTGGCGCTGACATTGAGCTGACCATCAGCAAACCATTCAATTTTAAAATTGTCGGGATCGAAACTGGTATTTTTGACTTGGGTAAAAGGCTTGATCCAGTCCAGACGTTGTGCCTGTTCTGTCCAGAATGCTTCTGGCTGCTCGATGGAATGTTGATAACGTTCGAAATACTGGTCTTCAAGCGTGCGTGCTGTTTTTTTAAAATCTTCGGGTACTGGATAGATCTCTTGCATATGTCACTTCCTTGATTTTGTTCTATCTCATCACGAGAGGTTAATGCTGTGTTGTTGATTGTTTTTTATGCATAATGGCAGTATGGCCTGCTTATTTCGAATCCGGCAATCATGCTTTCGTCGTAGATTATTTATTCAAATTCAAACAAAATAAAGCACAACTTACAGTACAGAATATTCTGCATAACTGTGTATGATCTGTAGCAATGCCCTTTAAAAAATAGAATTTAGCTCTCGCTCTTATTTCGTCTTGTTCAGTTCAGGATCATATTTATGAAATCGCCAGAATCTCCCTATTTCACCCCTCCCGCTTTAGTGGCAACGGATCATCCCTTGTCGATAAAAGGCCGTTTCGGGCGTCTGAGTTTTATTGCGTGGTCAGCATTTCTACATTTCATCTTCCTGTTTAGCAGTATTGCGCTGGGCTTAAGTATTGATATTGTGAATATTGCAGTCCATTCAATGGATTCTAACTGGCTGCTTTCACTACAAGGCTTGGCCGGTATCGGCGTGCTGATCATGATTCTGGTCTATGCCTATTTCGCTTTAGTGGTGACCGTTCGCCGTTTGCATGACATGAACCGCAGTGGCTGGTGGGCGCTGCTGCTGTTGCTGCCCTTGGTGAACATTTTTGTATGGCTTTATATCGTTTTTGGTTCGGGAGATCGCGGCATAAATGACTACGGTCCTGCGCGGATGACCCTGCTCTGGGAAAAGATGCTGGCCTGGCTGATGATTGTCCTGATACTACTGAGCCTATTTGGGTCGCTGGCTTTATTGGGTTATATGAGCGGTGGAGAACAGCCACATATCCCGCCTGAGATCATGCAAAAAACCACACAATATTTTTAACAGCCGTCTGCTTATTTTTAGGAAATATCCATTCCTGGCGGATAGCGCTTCTTAATTTTTTGCTCAACATCAGGCAAAATAGGCAAAATTTAAATGATGGAATTTTTGTGGCAGAGCAAAATAATACCTTAAGCCAGGTCACTGAGGGCACCACGGAGTTGTTGCATCAGGCAACTGAAAAAACCACCCAGACCGTGATTGAACATACTGCCAAGTACAACGATGCCTATAGCACCATTGACAAGATCATGGAAGGTTTCTGGGAACGTGTGCCTTATTTCGGTATTGCGCTGGTGGTCATTGTCATTTTCTGGCTATTGTCAAAACTGTTTAAGTTTTTTGTGCGCAAAACCTTAGAGAACCGCTCTTATACCCGCCAGAATCTGGTATTGGTCCTGAACCGTGTCGGCAGTACCTTTATTATTTTCTTTGGTGTTTTGATTGGTCTGGTCATTGCCGTGCCTGGCTTTACCCCGGGTCAGCTCATGAGTGCCCTCGGGATTGGTTCAGTCGCCATTGGTTTTGCCTTCAAGGATATTTTCCAGAACCTGCTTTCTGGTGTGCTGATTTTACTCGGTGAACCATTCAAGATTGGCGATGATATTATCGTCAATGGCATGGAAGGCACAGTCGAAGATATCCAGATTCGTGCGACTTTTTTGCGTTCACCGGATGGCCGCCGTATCGTGATTCCCAATGCCACGGTCTATACCAGTGCCGTGACGGTAAACACGGCCTATACCCGCCGTCGCTGTGAGTTTGTAGTGGGCATTGGCTATGAAGATGATATCCAGAAAGCCAAAGACCTGATTACCGCCATTTTAGATAAAGACCCGACCATCCTCAGTCAGCCGGGCTTTAGTGTCAATGTCACGGCGCTGGCTGATTTTTCCATTACCTTAAAAGCGCTCTGGTGGGTCGATACCACTGAGACAGGCACAGGAACCTCAATCAGTGCGGTGCAGGAACGCGTGATTCAGGCGTTTGCCGAACATCATATTTCAATTCCTTATCCGGTACAGGAAGTCAAAGTCTATCGCGGCGAAGGCAATGAAGATGCCTCAGCTCGTGCTAAACAGACGACCTAGGACATAGGGAATCACGGTTTCAGTGCGGAGAATACGGTTGCCCAGACTCACAGCCTGACAGCCGTTTTTAACCAGTAAATCTACTTCATACGGAATGAATCCGCCTTCCGGGCCGATGATCATCGTACAAGGATGCGGAATCGCAAAAGGCATGGATTGTTCGGCATAAGGATGTGCCACATAAGCGGGTCGGTCAGCCGTAATCAAGCCTGGCAAAATATCTTCAACAAAAGGTTTAAAACGTTTATACAGCTCGATTTTCGGAGCTATTGTATCCCCGGCCTGTTCCAGTCCCAGCTCGATATAATGATTTAACTGCTGTAAAAATGGGGTTTGCCAGTAGCTTTTATCGACGCGATAACTATGCAGTAAAATGATTTTTTCCACGCCCAAAGTGACACTGTCCATGATCAGACGGCGCAGCACTTTCGGCCGTGGCAAGGCCACAATTAAAGTTACGGGTAATTTTTTTGGAACAGCATCTTCTTGAAGCGGTTTTAGTCGCACTGCTTTTTCAGAAATCTCGACAATCTCGGTGAGATAGCGCTGACCTTCCAGCACTCCCACTTTTAAGGTATCTCCAACTTGAATCTGCACATGCTGCTGTAAATGTTCCAGTTGACGTTTCGATGAAATCGTCCAGAGATCCGATTGTGTTTGTCGATGGTCAAGAAGGACAATATTCATAGAAGATTTTATACCGAAGAACTGTTGAATGACCTCTATCCGCTAGAGGGTAGCGACATGGATGTCGCGCGTATCCCTGAGGGATAAGGACATCCCTTCAGTGATACAAAAGATTTTTGCTACTTTTCATCTTTGAAAAGTAGGCTAGATAAGCCAGCTTAGAAATATTGAAAAAACTTCAATCTACACAGCCTAACGACGGCATCCCTGCCGTCTTGGTAAATCCAATATCTGTTACTTATCAATATAAATTAAAGATACCGATCAATCACCTGAATATGCTTGGCAAGCGATCCCGTATTTAACTGCATAATTCTCTGCGCTGCTGTATTTAAACGTTGTGCCTTGATTTGATCTTGCAAAAGTTCCAGCAATACCTCTGCCGCCTGCTGCGCATCCTGCACAACTTCTACTGCATCTGCTTGAACGAATTCATCGACAATGGTCTGAAAATTAAAATAGTTTTTGCCTAAAACAGTCGGTACATTCAAGGCAATCGGCTCCAGAATATTATGCCCACCACCCGGCTCATTCAGCGAGCCACCGACATAACAGGCTTGACTCAAAGCATACCAGAGCCACATTTCCCCCATCGAGTCCGCCAGATAAACCTGGGTATCTGCTTCAATGTTCTGGGCCAAACTACGGCGCTGAGTTATTAAATTTAAACTCTGTGCAGCCTGAAACACCTCATCAAAACGTTCCGGATGACGGGGTACGACGATACATAAAAGTTTTGGGTTGCTATCTAAAGCCGATTTTAAAGCGCTTAGAATTTCTTTTTCTTCAGGCGCATGGGTACTGGCCAGTATCATAATTTTGCGACCTGCCAGTTGCCATTCTTGCTTCAAGTTTGCAGCATGTTCTACAAAACTTTGTGGTGCAGTAATATCAAATTTGATATTGCCCAAAACCTGGGTTTTTTCGGCGGTGATCCCCAACTCGATATAACGCTGCTGGGTGGCAGTATCCTGTGCCAAAAGCTGACTTAACTGCTGTAGCATGCTCCGGGTCAGACCTTTAACCCTGGCATAGCCCTTGGCCGACTTTTCCGAAAGACGCGCATTTAACAAAATCGTGGCTACATCAAACTCTGGTGCCTGATCCAGCAGATTCGGCCAAAGCTCGGTTTCCATCAGCAATAACAGTTTTGGCTGATACTGCTGATAAAAATCACGGATCAGTACTTTCTGATCAGCAGGTAAATAGACGGCTTGAAATAAATCCAGATAAGGTGCTTTTAAAAAAAGTGATTTGGCCCGTGCCTGACCGGTTTTGGTGGTATTGGTGACCAGCACCGGATGACCCGATTTTAAATAATGTTCGATGAGAGGCTGGGCAGCATTGGTCTCACCGACCGAGACCACATGAAACCAGATGGCATGCAGATTTTTGGGCGGCTGAAATGGGCCGAAACGTTCTGTCAGTTCTTGTTGTAATTGTTCAGGATCGGTCGCACGTTTACGAATACGCGATTGATATAAAGGTTTAATCAGAGCTAACGCTGCGTTATACCAAAATGGAGTAGCCAAATGCGCCTCGAAACAGATTCAATCGACAAAATATAACAGAGCCACATCGACATGTTAATCGATGTGGCTCATTTTTAGATTATTCTACAGTAGTTAAAGCGTCTGCTTCAGCCAATGTCGGATAATCAATATAGCCTTCTGCGACATTGGTTCCGATCATATTTTCCAGCTTCAGTTCATTCAGCGGTGCATCTTCGAGCAGACGCTCGTATAAATCCGGATTGGCAATATAAGCCTTACCAAAAGCTACCGCATCTGCTTTGCCTGAAGCCAGCAATTCAATCGCATCGTCACGACTTAAACGCATATTGGCCATATACGGCACGCCGTTTGAGCGCTGTTTCATATACTCCGAGATACTGTCTTCCGCCAGATATTCACGGGTAAAGAAGAACGCGATCTGGCGCTTGCCCAACTGTTCCATCACATAACCAAAGGTTTCACGTGGATCATTGTCGCCCATATCGTGTTCATCGCCACGCGGTGCCAAATGAATTCCGACACGGCCTGCACCCCAGACATCAATCAGTGCATCCATGACTTCCAGCAGGAAACGGGCACGGTTTTCGACTGAACCACCGTATTCATCTTCACGCTGGTTGGTCTTGGTTTGCAGGAACTGGTCAATCAGATAACCATTGGCGGCATGCAGTTCAACTCCATCAAAACCGGCAGCTTTGGCGCAAATTGCCGCCTGTTTATATTGTTCGGTAATCGCATGAATTTCAGAAATTTCCAGCGCGCGCGGCAACACATAAGGACGTTTTGGACGTAATAAACTGACATGACCGGCCTGTTGTACACTGCTCGCCGATACTGGCGTTTCACCATTTAACAGTTCTGGATCAGACACACGCCCCACATGCCACAGCTGCGCCACAATCAGGCCACCTTGGTCATGTACCGCTTGAGTCACCTGCTGCCAGCCTGCTACCTGCGCATCAGTAAAGAGACCAGGAGTATTACGGTAACCATTGGCTTCTTCAGAAATCACCGTGGCTTCAGAAATGATTAAACCGGCACTTGCACGTTGTGCATAATATTCGGCCATCATTGGCGTTGGTACGCGGTCGTCAGTTGCACGACTACGCGTAAGCGGCGCCATGATGACACGGTTTTTAAGTTCTAACACGCCAAGCGTTAAAGGAGAATTTAATTCAGCCATCGGTACTCCCACCTGTTGGATTAAAGGTGTTGTTGCATATAGTCGATATATTGCTGAATCAAAGCTTCATTACGCGAGAAATAAGACCATTGTCCGTGCTTGGTCGCGGTGATTAAACCGGCCTGCTGCAAGACAGACAAATGATTGGACATGGTGGACTGAGAGACTTGTCCTAACTTTTCAATCTGCCCTGCACAGACCCCGCGTTGAAAGCCGCCACACTCTTCCACAGACAGATATTGTTCTGGCGATTTCAACCATTCCAGAATCTGCCGACGTATCGGATTGGCTAAGGCTTTAAAAATTAGATCAAGATCCATAGGTACATCACAATCTGTGGCGTAACAAAACTTGTTTCAGCATCTAAACCGATTATATCGCATTTTATCGATTTATATATCGATAAATTTAGATATAAGAGTCACAGTCTGTACTAACTTGGTTACGCCAGCTATTTAAACGATTTCTTACAAGCTTAAACGATTTCTTACAAGCCCTGTTTCAAGCTTGCTTCGATAAATTTATCCAGATCGCCATCCAGAACCGCGCCGGTATTGGAACTTTCGACACTGGTACGTAAGTCTTTAATACGTGAATCATCCAGAACGTATGAACGAATCTGGCTTCCCCAGCCGATATCAGACTTGGTATCTTCCAGCGCTTTTGCAGCATCATTACGAATTTGCATTTCACGTTCATAAAGTTTGGCGCGTAACTGCTTCCAGGCATGGTCGCGGTTGGCATGCTGTGAACGCTGGTTCTGACAGGCCACTACAATCCCGGTCGGTGCATGCGTTAAACGAACCGCAGAATCCGTTTTGTTAATATGCTGACCACCGGCACCCGATGCACGATAGGTATCGGTACGCACATCTGCCGGATTAATTTCGATCTCAATATTGTCATCGACTTCAGGCGAAACAAACACAGCCGAGAATGAGGTATGACGACGGTTGCCCGAGTCAAATGGCGATTTACGCACTAAACGATGTACGCCTGACTCGGTACGTAACCAGCCATAGGCATATTCACCGTCTACACGAATCGTCGCTGATTTAAGCCCTGCGACATCGCCGTCCGATTCTTCCATGATTTCTGCTTTAAAGCCATGGCGTTCAATCCAGCGCAGGTACATCCGCATGAGCATCGATGCCCAGTCCTGCGCTTCAGTACCACCCGAACCGGCCTGAATTTCTAAATAACAAGGATTAGGATCCATCGGATTGTTGAACATACGACGGAATTCAAGTTTAGCCAGTTCTTCTTCAGCTGTAGTCAGTTCAGCCTGTACATCTTCCAGTAAGCCTTCATCATCCGCTTCCACTGCCAGATCAAGCAAGGCCTGCGCATCTTCAAGCTGTGTGGTCAAACCATCCAGCACATTTAATACGTTCTCAAGTTCGCCTTTTTCTTTGGCCATGGCCTGGGCACGACTCTGGTCATTCCAGATGGTGGGATCTTCTAATTCACGCAGGACTTCTTCTAAACGCTCTTTTTTCAGATCGTAGTCAAAGATACCCCCGTAGTGTTTGACCACGTTCGTTTAAGTCTTTTAATTGGTTTAGATACGGATTAATTTCCACGTGAATTACTCTCAATCAAAATTAGGCACAAATTATTTAGCCCCATATTATAGCACAGTCTATTTCTGCTATTTCAGTGTGGTGGATCCAGTCCAAAGCTCGAATGTCATCCCAATTTAGAGTTATGTTTTCGTCAGGAAATTTTTGACAATTGAATCGGTTATTAAATGTCGTTTTGATCTGAAGCTTGATCGGATTTCGCATCTCGCATTCATTATCAAAATATAGTTTTTCATTTAATTTTATCGTCTAAAAATATCTACCAAATTGAATAAAAAATCAGCAAATTCAATACATTCCACAATATCTACACAGTTTTAATAAAACACTACATTATAAATTTAATTTTATTATTCAGTTACTTATTTAGAAAAGATTACATAAGATTACGCTATTCACATTGCTGTAACTTTCCTTTGATTGACGATCTTTGAAATTGCTCTAGACTGAAAGTTGTAACAAAAAGTGTAATGTTTTTAACTAAAGATTTGAGGGGTAGTAACCATGAAAAAATTAGCGATTGCTTCGGCACTACTTTCAGCAATAGCAATGACAGGTACAGCAGCACATGCTTACCAGGCAGAGATTGGTGCATCAGCAGGAGTAGTTGATCAAGATATCGGCGGAACTAGCGGTTCTTTCGGTGTTGATGGTAAATATTACTTCAATCCAGTTCAAACACGTAATGCACCATTAGCAGAAGCAGCATTCCTTGATCGTGCCAGCAATGTAAGTGCCCATTATCAATATGACGAAGTAAATGATGTAGATCGTCATCGTTACGGCGTAGGCGCTGAATACTTTGTACCAAATTCAGATTTCTACCTAAGCGGTAATATTGGTCGTGATGATATTGAAAACTTTGACGAAACTGTTTATGGCGCTGAAATCGGTTACCTTCCAGCACCGGGCCTATTAATTGCTGCCGGTTTAAAAGGTTATGATAATGACTATGATGACGGCGTAGATCCAACATTACGTGCTAAATATGTGACTACACTTAGTAATGGTAAAGATATCAACCTGGAAGCTGGCGCAGGCTTTGGTGATCTAGATGAATACAATCTGGCAGCAGACTATTTTATCGATAAGACACTCAGTGTTGGTGTAGATTACGCAAGTAAAGATCTTGGCCCTATAGATACCAATGAGTTCGGGATCAGTGCTCGTAAATTCATTAACCAGCAAGTGAGCCTGGAAGGTCGAGTTGGTTTTGGTGAAGTAGGCAACAATGATTACAACAAATTTGGCGTAGCAGCGAAATACCGCTTCTAATCTAAAACTACAGATTAAGCCATTTATAAAAAAAACCCATCCTCGGATGGGTTTTTTTTTGCACTGTTAACCAGCATTTAGGTATTTTTTGCACATTGACTGGGCGAATATAAACTGTACAATTTGTTACAACTGTTAATAATACAGTCATATTTTTATAACAAAGAGAGAAAATCTAAATGTTTAAGAAACTTGCTCTTGCTACAGCACTTCTTGCTAGCCTAGGAACTGCACATGCTTACCAAGCTGAACTTAATGTAGGGTATGAAAACACTGATATCGATAACCTTGGGGATCTAGATACATTTTTCATCAATGGAAAATATTATTTAAATGATGTTCAAGTTAAGAACTCTCCACTTGCAGAAGCGGCTTTCCTAAATAAAGCAAGTAATATTGGCTTAGGTTATGCAAATGCAAGCGGTGATGGCGATGAAGATATTGATGTGTTTGGTGTAAGTGGTGAGTTTTATATTCCAAATACTCAATTTTATGTAAGCGGTACTATTAACCAAGTTGATTTTGCAGGTGACGATAATACCGGTTATGCGCTTGAAGTAGGTTACCTACCAGTTACTGGCTTGTTGCTAGCAGTAGGTGCCGCAAATGAAAGCGTAGACCCAGTTCAAGTGGCAAACTATGGTTTCACCGCAAATCTTTCAAATGCACTTACTGTAGGTGATGACACTGCATTATCTTTACGTGCCAAATACGTGACTCAAATTGGCAATCATTTCACCAATTTTGAAGGTTTAACTTATATTGGTGATGAAACAACCTATCGCTTAGCTGCTGATCTTTATATCGATCCAACTCTCAGTGTAGGTCTATCTATTGCTGATTCTACTGCAGATGGTTCAGATACACTGTTCGGTATTAAAGCTCAAAAATTCTTTACGCCAACTATTGCAGCAGGTGTAAATTACCACACAACTGACGGTATTGACTCGTTTGGTATCAATGGTACTTTCCGCTTCTAATCATTCCGATTAAAAGTCAAAAAACCGCTCACTCGAGCGGTTTTTTATGGCCTATTGTTCTAAATGGATAATCCGCATTTGCAGGCTGACATTGCCATTAAAGACATTTTTATCCAGCTCATACACCAAGCGCGTATCTTTCATCGGATCAAATTCATATTTATCGGCTGCATTGAAGGCGATCGCATCAATCACCTGCCCATTTTCCAACGCCACGCGTAATTTAAGATGTACATCTTTGAGCCAACGATAGTCCATAATCTTGAAGATCCCTTCAAAAATAGGTGGAGGGAATTTTTGCCCCCACGGACTTAAATGTTGCAGGATATCGACTGTTTCGATCTGGAAAGCCGAAGCGGATAGCTCCCCATCCGTCCATAAAGTCGCAGTGAATAAATCCGCGTCCATCGTAGCAATAAGTGCTTCAAAGACCTGCTTAAATTCAGCAAAATTTTCTTTTTTCAGGGTTAAACCCGCTGCCGCTGCATGCCCGCCAAAATGACTGACTAAATGTGGATATTGCTCCGCCACCTGTTCAATCGCATCACGGATATGAATCCCTTCAATCGAACGCGCCGAACCCTTGATATGTCTCCCATCTTCATCTGCGGCAAAGACAATACTCGGACGATGAAACTGCTCTTTTAAACGCCCCGCCACAATACCAATGACACCTTGATGCCAATGCTGTTCAAACATGATTAATGCAGCCGGCAATTCAGTTTCGTCCAGCTGGATTTTCTCAAGTTCGTTTAAAGCGTCCTGCTTGATTTTAGCTTCGACCTGACGGCGTTCAACATTCAGTTGATTCAACTGTTCGGCCAGTGGATAGGCGTTTGCCAGATCCGGCGCCAATAGACACTCGATCCCGATGTCCATGGTTTCCATCCGTCCGGCTGCATTAATTCGCGGCCCTAAGACAAAACCGAGATCTTGCGCTTTTAGACCTGCCGGATCACGTTTTGCAATATCCAGTAGCGCACTGATCCCTGCGCGGCACTGCCCTTGCTGAATCCGTTTCAGGCCCGCATCGACCAGAATCCGGTTGTTATAGTCCAGACTGGCGACATCGGCATAAGTACCGAGTGCCACCAGATCAAGATAATGAATAATTTGAGTGGTCGATTTTCCAAGTTTTTTGCGATGGGTCGACAGATTGGCCAGCACATAAAACGCCACCCCGACCCCGGCCAAGGCTTTGCTGGGGAAATCACAACCCAGCTGATTCGGATTGACCACCGCTTCGGCTTCAGGTGTCGGCTTGGTGGTCAGGTGATGATCGGTAATGATCACCTGCATGCCATGATCCTGCGCCTGTTTGACTCCGTCATGGCTGGAAATGCCATTGTCCACGGTAATCAGTAAATCAGGTGTGAAACTGACAAAAGCCAAATCTGCAATTGCGGGTGTCAGTCCATAACCATACTTAAAACGGTCTGGTACCAGATATTCAACATTAGCACCCATATCACGTAGTGCCAGCACCATGAGTGCAGTACTGGTCGCGCCATCGGCATCATAATCACCGACAATCACGATTTTCTGGCCACGATCAATCGCCTGATCCATCAATTGAATGGCTTCAGGCAATCCTTTCATGGTCGGTGCCAGCAAATGCTTCAGCTTGAGTTCCAACTCTTGCTCAGATTCTACCCCACGCCGGGCCAGAATCTCGGCTACAAATGCAGGGACGCCCGCTAAATTTTCAGGACGTGTCAGCAATGGACGTTGTTTGATTTCCAGTTTTTGCATGGTTATGGCATTAAGCGCTCTAAAGTCCAGCCGGCATCGGTTTTGCGATAACTTAAACGGTCATGCAAACGGTTCGGACGACCTTGCCAGAATTCATAATAATCGGGTTCGAGACGATAACCACCCCAGAATACCGGCTTGTCCAACTCTTGCTGATTCGCGACCTGGGTATGCAAATCCCAAAAACGTTGCTGTAATTCCTCACGACTGGCCACGACGCCACTTTGCGGGGTACTAATATGCGCGGCAATCTGGCTTTCTCGTGGACGTTTATGATAATAATCGGTCGATTCTTCTTCCGATATTTTCTTTACACGACCCGAAATACGAATCTGCCGCTCCTGATCCTGCCAGTAGAACAACAGTTCGGCATAAGGATTTTCAGCCAGATCCAGACCTTTTTGACTATCATAGTTGGTATAAAAGTCATAACCCGCTTCAGTCGCTCCACGCAGTAATACCGTACGCACATGCGGACGCCCTTGCGCATTGGCGGTCGCCAATGCCATGGCATAGGGTTCATGCAATTTTGCTTCCAGCGCATGGTTAAACCATTGCAAGAACTGCATATGCGGATTCGGGTTGACCTGCTGTTCTTGCAGCTCGCCTTTCTGATAATTCAGGCGTAGCTCACTCAGATCTTTGATCAGATCACTCATTCTTTCTTCCTCTAAGCGGCATTGGCACGTACAGCATCAGCTAATGAATTTGCCAGTGCAGTCACTTCACTTAAATCTTCGCCTTCCACCATGACACGAATCACCGGTTCAGTGCCTGATTTACGAATCAACAAGCGGCCACGCCCTTTAAGCTGCTGTTCGGCTTTTTCAAATTCAGCGGCCAAGGCCGGTACTGAATAAGGATCAAACATGGCATCTAAACGCACATTGACCAGGACATTTGGCAACAGTTGAAAATCAGCCACCAGCTCATGCAGGGCTTTCTTCTGTTCAACCATGACTGTCAACACTTGCAAGGCGGCAATAATGGCATCGCCGGTGGTGCTCTTGTCCAAGGTCAGAATATGCCCAGAAGGCTCGCCACCAATCGTCCAGCCGTTTTCTTCCAGACCTTGCAACACATAACGGTCGCCGACTTTGGCACGTAATAATGGCACCTGAGCTTTTTCCAGTGCCAGTTCCAGTGCCATATTACTCATTAAGGTACCGACGATACCTGCCGGCTTTTTCGAGCTTTGCGTGGCAAGAATATACAGAATATGGTCGCCATCAATCAGCTTTCCAGACTGATCCACCAGAACTACACGGTCGGCATCGCCATCAAAAGCAACACCTAAGTCGGCCTGATGCTGGATCACGGCTTGTTGCAAGCTTTCAGGATGAGTCGAACCACAGTCTTTATTGATATTTAACCCGGTCGGTTCATTGTGAATGGCAATCACACGTGCGCCCAGCTCACGGAACACAGCAGGCCCGACATTATAGGCGGCACCATTGGCACAATCCACCACAATGGTGAGTTCATTCAAGTCCAGATGATAGGGGAAAGTCGATTTACAGAATTCAATATAGCGACCATTGGCATCTTTGACCCGGATACTTTTACCCAGGCTCGCGGTATCTTCAATGATAAAATCTTGTTCGAGTTCCTGATTGATTTCTTCTTGCAAGGCATCCGGTAATTTCTTGCCTTCCGCCGAGAAAAACTTAATACCGTTATCGAAATACGGATTATGCGAAGCAGAAATTACAATTCCCAGGCTGGCATGCAAGGCACGGGTCAAATGGGCAATCGCCGGTGTTGGTAATGGGCCTAAAAGATGAACATAGACGCCAGCCGCATTTAAACCTGCCTGCAAGGCGGCTTCCAGAATATAGCCAGACAAACGGGTATCTTTACCCAAAACCACCAAGGGCTTGGCTTTTTTACTATGACGCTTTAAAACCTTACCGGCTGCAAACCCCAATTTCAGGGCAAACTCAGGGGTAATCGGCAATTCGCCAAACTTTCCACGAATACCATCCGTACCAAAATAACTCATCTTTATCTCACTTCTTAGCGGATGATTGATCTCACCCATTTTTTCCCTGTGCCACACTTTACACCAAAATAAAAAAGCCGTCATTTGCATGACGGCTTTTAAAAATTTTAAATCACAGGAGATTAACCCACGCGATAGTTGGGTGCTTCTTTGGTAATGGTCACATCATGCACATGTGATTCCGACATACCGGCAGAAGTGATTTTCACAAACTTGGCATTTTGACGCAGGTCTTCAATCACGGCAGAACCGGTATAACCCATCGAAGAACGTAGGCCGCCCATCATCTGATGCACGATATTGCCCATTGGACCTTTGTACGGTACGCGACCTTCAATGCCTTCAGGAACCAGTTTCTCGGCACCGGCTTTAGAGTCCTGGAAGTAACGGTCAGCCGAACCGGTTGCACCCGCCATGGCACCCAACGAACCCATACCGCGGTAGGCTTTGTAATAACGGCCCTGGAAGAATTCAACCTCACCCGGTGCTTCTTCAGTACCGGCCATCAATGAACCGACCATAATGGTACTTGCACCCGCACCAATCGCTTTGGCCATATCGCCAGAGAAACGGATACCACCATCCGCAATCAACGGAATCTGATCTTTCAGCGCATTGGCTACAGAATCGATTGCAGAAATTTGCGGCATACCAATACCGGCCACAATACGTGTGGTACAGATTGAACCCGGACCAATCCCGACTTTAACCGCATCCGCACCTGCATCAAGCAAGGCCAATGCAGCATCGCCAGTTGCGATGTTACCGCCAATCACCTGAACTTGTGGATAGTTGGCTTTTACCCAACGTACCCGTTCGATCACACCCGCAGAATGACCATGTGCTGTATCGACAACAATCGCATCGACACCGGCTTCAACCAGCGCTTCAACACGGCTTGGGGTTTCTGCACCGGTACCGACTGCAGCACCGACACGTAGACGACCTAAATCATCTTTACAGCTGTTTGGATAAAGTTCAGCTTTACGGAAATCTGTCACCGTAATCAAGCCTTTCAGCTCTTGCTGATCATTCACCACCAATACTTTTTCAATACGGTGCTGCTGTAATAAGGCTTGGATATTTTCTTTCGATTCGCCTTCGCGAACTGTTACCAGACGATCCTGACCAGTCATGATGTTGCTGACTGGCTGCTCAAGATTGGTTTCAAAGCGTGTATCGCGACCGGTGACAATACCGACCACTTTGCCATCTTTCACCACTGGTACACCACTGATATTGTTGGCTTGAGTCAAAGCAATCAATTCACGTACTGTGGTTTCAGGAGTAACTGTAATCGGGTCTTTGACCATACCCGCTTCGAATTTTTTCACACGGCGCACTTCTGCAGCCTGAACAGCGATATCCATGTTCTTGTGCAAAATACCGATACCACCGTTTTGCGCCATTGCAATTGCCATACGGGACTCAGTCACCGTATCCATCGCTGCAGACACAAGAGGAATATTCAGGTTAATGCCACGGGTCAGGCGTGTCTTTAGAGAGACATCTTTTGGGAGAACAGTAGAATAGGCAGGGAGTAATAGGACATCATCGAAGGTTAACGCGTCTTGAACGATGGTCAACATA
Organism: Acinetobacter sp. YH12200; assembly: GCF_013418175.1. Taxonomy (NCBI): domain Bacteria; kingdom Pseudomonadati; phylum Pseudomonadota; class Gammaproteobacteria; order Moraxellales; family Moraxellaceae; genus Acinetobacter; species Acinetobacter sp. YH12200. The sequence continues at coordinate 98,954 of NZ_VPCO01000011.1, read as the reverse complement.
ACAGTCTCACTGGTAATTTCCGTGCACTATTATAAACAAATATCGACTTAAATTTCATTGCAATTGCAAAATTATTTTTGCATTAAAATAGTTTTGAGGGCTGGATTTTTTCCAGTGAATCAATTTGAGAACTACGACATCAGAAAAGAACTGACCACAGTAGTCTGATGCTTGAACTCAATCCCGATACTTTGAAAAGCTAAAAAGCAGAGCCTAAACTCTGCTTTGGGTCGATTTAGCTGACGTATTCAAAACTGTCATCATTGTCAGCTTCATCATTTTCAATCTGAATAAAAGGCAACATATTATGTGCCAAACGGGCTTTATTGCATTGATCATCGGCGATCTGTACTTCTTTGCAGGATGAACTGCGCAGCTCGTACATACCGCAACTGACCTGCTGGCCAATGGTACCATCCAGTGCAATACAGCGTGGATTTTTTTGATTGGTTCCAGCCATACATGAATAAACTGCTGTTACAGGCTCCGTATAATGCTCAGGCATATGAATCCCTTCAGCCCAGTAAAACGAAACCCTGAAATAGGCGCAGCACGCCCCGCAGCTTAAACATGCATCTGGTGTTGGAACTTGAGATAACATTTCTTATAAGTTCTCATGATCAAAAAAAAGTTTTTTGGAGAAGAAATATAAAAAATGTTGTTTTTCTACACAAGAAAAATTTTATTTTTCTGTGAACTATTCAGGACAGGTAAAAACAGTTTCGTCCATCAGGTCGGTGCCACATTGCAGCGTTTCAATCCAGTCCAGAAACTGGGTGATCTGCTCTTTACCCATAAAAGGCGTGCCATGCTGCGGCACAATCATCTCGATATCCATGCCCCGCACCATGTTCACCCAAAGACGAATCACCTTGTTATTGCACATATAACGCTGATGAAAGCTTTTCATTTTTGGGATATGCGCCGCAAAGTTTTCCAATGGTTTGGCAGCATCATCGACCATCGATGCGCCCATATCTCCCGAAAACAGGATCTTGGCAATCGGATCATAAAACTGGAAATTGCCGACTGAATGCAGAAAATGCGCTGGTACCGCCACAATATTGGCATTACCCAGAGGAATGATCTGACCATGATCCGGGAGCTCGACCAGCCGATCTAGCCAGTTGCCTTTCATCCGGTCACTCATAAAAGCCGAGTTTAAATGTGGCAAGAAACGCGCCCAGAGCTTGGAAGCCACCACTTTGGCATCGGTATATACCAGCCAGCGTGGCATCGAAGTAATGATGTCAGGATCCTGATGCGAAGCCATGACATAATCCAGATTGGTCAACCGGGTGTATTTATTCAGTTCCATGGTTAGCGGAACATAGGTGAGATCACCACCCGGATCGAGTACCGCCGCCCGCTCGTTATCAATGATTAAAAACTGGTTTGCCTGAACGCCTTCACCTTTGACCAGACTGGTAAAACTGATGCATTTATGTGTCCCGTTATCAAACAGGACCTGCGATGTGGTGCGTTCAAAAACCATGTATATATTCCCCGATTTAAATTTAAAAGTGCTGTTTTATACCCATATAACATATAAGTATTTAGTTGAACTTACAATCAATAAAACTGGCCATATCACACTACTTATCAAAGTTTTAAGCTTATTTTAGGCATAAAAAATCCTGAGTTTTTAGCTCAGGATTCATGCAATTATTACTGTATTTTTAAAATAAATAATATTGAAGCAGAGTGGCGACACCAATCACCAGGAAAATGGCCGCGCCAATTTTATGAATCAGGCTGATCGGCAGCCTGTTCGCCAGTTTATCTCCTAGAAATACCGCAGGTGCATTGGCCAGCATCATCCCCAAAGTGGTACCGAGCATTACCCAGAGTATACTATCGAAACGTGCTGCCAGCGCGACTGTGGCAATCTGGGTTTTATCGCCAATTTCTGCCAGAAAGAACAAAATGAAGGTCGCAGCAAATACCCCGAATTTTTGCCATTTATTGATACTGGCATTTTCATCTCCGAGTTCATCCGGAATCAGCATCCAGGCCGCCATCGCAATAAAACCAATCGACACAATCCACAGCAACACTTCCGGCCCAATCACCGTGGTGATCCATTGTCCCAATACCGCAGAAAGGCCATGGTTAATCAGCGTCGCCAATAAAATAGCAACTAAAATAGGAACGGGTTTGCGAAAACGTGCGGCAAGCAGCAAAGCCAGCAGTTGCGTTTTGTCACCCATTTCAGCCAGTGCCACAATTGCGGTCGACAGTAAGAATTCATACATGAGGTCTTTCTCTGGCTAGCATCCAATACCAATGACTCACCGCTCCTGCTAGCCAAAATCTGCAGAGTGGTAAATCAAAGGTCTTGCCAACAAAAGAAAGCTTCGAGAAGCTCATTTGGTTTTTTGCTATGATGACCATGTCCGGTTCAGGACAAATATGTTGACCATCACCCTTCTGCTTTGCGCAAAAGGCGGCTACTCCCCAATGAAGTGCACCAAGTATAGAATCAAATCCATTATTTTTCAATGTGGCAAAAATAAACCCCGCCGAAGCAGGGTCTATGATTGAAATAATCTGATCAGATTAAATCAATAAAGTACGGATATCTTTGAGCAGCTGGGTCAGCTTGTTGGTGAAACGCGCAGCATCTGCACCATTAATCACACGGTGATCGTATGACAAAGACAATGGTAGCATCAAGCGTGGATCAAAACCTTCACCATTCCAGACCGGTTGCATGGTGGCAGGTGAAATTCCCAGAATTGCCACTTGCGGCCAGTTCACCAGTGGCGTAAATGCCGTACCACCAATTGAGCCCAGGCTGGTAATGGTAAAGTTCGCCCCTTGCAGGTCTTTTGGTGACAGTTTCTTGTCACGCGCTTTTTGACCCAAGCTTCCCAGCTCAGTGGCAATCTGTTTAATCGACTTCTGATCGGGATGACGCAATACCGGAACCGTTAAACCATCTGGCGTTGCCACCGCGATCCCCATATGGATCTCGTTACGTAGCAATACTGACTTGCCATCATCGGCCAAGTGACCAGCAAACTCGCGCTCTTCTTTTAACAAGTGCGCAACTGCTTTGATGATGAAGGCCATAATGGTCAGGCTCAGGCCTTCTTTCTTGAAGTTGCCTTTCAGCTCATTACGCCACGCTTCTAGTTCAGTAATATCGGCTGCATCAAACTGGGTCACTTGCGGAATGAAATTATTCAGCGACAACTGCGGAATAGACACTTGTTGCAAACGCGTCAAGGCTTTTTCTTCCACACCACCAAAAGCACTAAAGTCTGGCAATTTTGGTAGACCTGCGGCTTGAGCAGCAGCGGCTACAGGAGCTGCCTGTGGCGTAGTCAGGCGCGCTTTGACATATGCCTTCAGATCTTCTTTCATCACCCGAGCATTGGAACCTGAAGCCTGAACTTCTGACAATACTACGCCCAGTTCACGTGCCAGTTTACGTACAGCAGGGCCGGCATAAACTTTCGAGTTGGCGACATTCTGCTCTTTGGTCAGCTTGTCGGCATTGTCAGAGGTCGCCACCGCTGGAGTAGAAGATGCCGCAGGTGCTGCTTTGGTGGTCTCTACTGGTGCAACAGCTGCTTTCGGTGCTTCCGCTTTAGCCGCAACAGGTGCAGCCTCTGCTTGCGCTTCAGCTTGAATTGTCATCAGTGCAATGCCTTCAGAGACATTTTGTCCCAGCTCAACATGAATCGCCTTGATCACCCCAGCAGTTGTGCTTGGCACTTCAACCGTGGCTTTGTCTGATTCCACCACGATGATGCTCTGGTCTTTTTCAACCGTATCACCGACAGAAACCAGAATTTCAGCCACAGCTGCTTTGTCTACACCCAGATCAGGCACCATCACTTCAACATCACCCGCAGGTGCTGCTGCAGCTTGAGCCACTGGCTCCGCTTTAGCATCTTGAACTGGCGCAGCTTCAGCTTTTGGCGCTTCTGCTGCAACAGTCGGGGTCGATCCTGAAGTTTTCACTTTTAGAATCACCACACCTTCTTTAATCGTGTCGCCTTCTTTAATGTCGATGGATTCCACCGTACCTGCAACCGTACTTGGCACTTCAACAGTCGCCTTGTCCGATTCCACCACCACGATGCTTTGATCCACCTCGATTTCATCACCGACAGAGACCAGAATTTCACCGACAGTGGCTTTCTCTACACCAATATCGGGGACTTGAACATCGACCACTTGTGAACTTGCTTGAGCCTCAGGCGCAGCAGAAACTTTTGGCTGATGTGATGCCAGTTCTTGCATGATTTCCTGATCAGGCAAAGACGTAGGTGTATTTTCTGAGGTTTTTTGTGAGGCATCTGCTTGCTGTGGCTCGACCACATCCGTACTGCCATCTTCAGCTTGCAGTTCAATCAGTACCGCGCCTTCAGTCACTTCATCACCCTGACTGACCAGAATGCTTTTCACCACCCCTGCTGAAGTGCTGGGCACTTCAACAGAGGCTTTATCGGATTCAAGCAACACGATGCTGTCATCAATCGCAATCGTATCACCGACTTTGACCAGAATTTCGGCCACGGTTGCCTGATCTACACCAATATCGGGAGTCGTAATTTGCATGCTTAGTTCTCCTCTTTGTAGTCAGCAACAGCATGTACAGATGGGGTGTCTTGCGGTGCCCAAGCCACCGGACGATCGGTATCCAGCTCAAACGTCGAGATCGCGTCTTTCACCAGGCGCGGATCAACTTCACCTTCATCTGCCAGTTTTTTCAGAGTTGCCACCACAATATGGGCAGCATCGACACCGAAGTAGCTACGTAAATTACCACGTGTATCTGAACGGCCATAACCATCGGTACCGAGTGCCACAAATGGGCGGCCATCTGGAAGATAGGCACGAATCTGTTCGCTATAGGCACGCATATGATCAGTTGCAGACACCACAATACCTTCGGTACCGCGTAGCTGTTTCGATATCCATGCTTCTTTCACATCCTCAGCCAGTGGATGCAGGCGGTTGTATTCTTCACATGCCATACCATCACGTGCCAGTTCATTGAAGCTGGTGACACTGTAGACATTTGAGTGGATCTGGTATTCCTCACGCAGAATCTTCGCTGCCTTGATCACTTCACGCAGGATCACACCCGAGCCCAGTAACTGAACCGTGGCTTTTTCATCTTCTTCCAGTAAGTACATACCACGCTTGATGCCTTCTTCAACACCTTTTGGCATTTCCGGATGCTCGTAGTTTTCGTTCATCACGGTCAGGTAATAGAACACACGTTCCTGATTCACATACATACGTTGTAAACCGTCATGCACGATCACTGCCAGTTCATAACCAAAACATGGGTCATAAGAGACACAGTTTGGAATGGTATTGGCCAGAATATGGGAATGACCATCCTGATGCTGCAAGCCTTCGCCGTTTAGTGTAGTACGACCCGCAGTCGCACCGAGCAAGAAACCTTGTGCCTGTGCATCGCCTGCTGCCCATGCAATATCACCGATACGCTGGAAACCGAACATCGAGTAGTACATGTACATCGGGATCATTGGCAGGTTATTGGTTGAATAACTGGTGCCTAACGCGGCCCAGGCACTCATGGCGCCGGCTTCGTTAATTCCTTCTTGCAACATGTGTCCGTCTTTGGCTTCACGATAATGCATCAACTGTTCTTGGTCTTCAGGCGTATATTTCTGACCATGCGCAGCATAGATACCGAGCTGGCGGAACATGCCCTCCAAACCAAAAGTACGTGCTTCATCTGGCACAATCGGAACAACACGGTCTTTAATTGCTTTCTCTTTAAGAAGCGCAGAGATTAAACGTACCATCACCATCGTGGTCGACTGTTCTTTACCATTTGAACCCGCCAAGACCGAATCAAATACCGAAAGTTCAGGAATCGCCAGTTGCTCGCTTTCCTTCCGACGTGCAGGCAGATAACCACCCAATGCTTCACGACGTGCTTTCATGTATTTCAGCTCAGGCGAATTTTCGCTTGGACGATAGAATGGTACTTCTTCCAATTGCTCATCGGTAAATGGCAGGTTGAAGCGGTCACGCACGTATTTCAAAGAGTTGATTTGCATCTTCTTGATTTGGTGTGTTTTGTTGACTGCTTCGATTTCTTCTGACAAGCCATAACCTTTGACGGTTTTCGCCAGAATCACGGTCGGTTGACCTTTGGCAGTACAAGCTTCAGCATAGGCAGCAAAAACTTTGTACGGGTCGTGGCCACCGCGGTTCAGATTATCAATATCTTCATCGCTTAAATCCTTGACCAGCTCTTTGGCTTCTGGGTATTTACCGAAGAACTTTTCACGTGCATAGGCCCCACCTTTGACCTGGTAACGCTGGAAATCACCATCAACCGCTTCTTCCATCACCGCTTTGAGTGCGCCAGATTTATCTTTATCCAGTAATGGGTCCCAATGACGGCCCCACACCACTTTAATCACACGCCAGCCTGCGCCGCGGAATAGTGACTCAAGTTCCTGAATGATCTTGCCATTACCACGTACCGGACCATCCAGACGTTGCAAGTTACAGTTCACCACCCAGATCAGGTTGTCGAGTTTTTCACGACCTGCCAGCGAGATTGCACCGAGGCTTTCTGGCTCGTCCATCTCGCCATCGCCCAAATAAGCCCAGACCTTACGATCTTCTTCTTTGATCAGGCCACGGTTCATCAGGTACTTTTGAATATGCGCCTGATAAATCGACATGATTGGGCCCAAACCCATCGATACCGTTGGGAACTGCCAATAATCCGGCATCAAATAAGGATGCGGATAAGATGGCAAACCTTTGCCACCGACTTCACGACGGAAATTATTCAGATGATCTTCAGTCAAACGGCCTTCTAAAAACGAACGCGCGTAAATACCGGGGGCACAGTGACCTTGATAATAGATCATGTCGCCGCCAAAGCTGTCACTGTTGGCACGGAAAAAATGGTTAAAACCGACATCATATAAAGTTGCGGAAGAGGCAAAGCTGGCCAAGTGACCACCGAGGTCATCACCGGTTTTATTTGCGCGCAATACCATTGCCAAGGCATTCCAGCGAACCAGCGCACGAATCCGGCGTTCCATATCCTGGTCGCCCGGCATTGCCGGTTGTTCTTCAACCGAAATCGTATTTAAGTAGGGAGTATTTAAACGCTGAATAGGAACATGCTTTGCAATTGCGCGTTGATAAAGTTTTTCTAATAAAAATGCTGCACGCTCGGTACCCATGTGTTGCAAAACAGAGTCAAATGCATCTTGCCATTCTTGGGTTTCTTGCGCGTCTGTATCGCCATAAAACGCCATAATCTACAGTTCCTAAAAGCCTAATTTAATGTCTTATATGTACCATATTTGAGACCTCAGCAGGTATGGCTCTGGCTGAATGCGATTTGGCAGTACTATTTAGGAACTAAATGATTGGTGACGTTTAATTACACAACATAACAAAAAATAGTCAATATAGGAGATTTATTATACATTCATTATAATAGTTGGTGATAATATCAGACTTAAAAGCGATTATCTGAAGAACCCTTCAATGTGGGTTGAAGAGCCTTAGCTTAATCGCTTTGAAATGCTTATTGGAGAGATGCTTATGTATAAAGAGCCTAATAGAAATTCAGGTCTATACTTAAGGTAACATAGCCAAATAAGTAGATGGGTTTTTACGTTGACCGTCTTTTACAACTTCATAATGCAAGTGTGGACCGGTACAGCGGCCAGTACAGCCAACGTTGGCAATATGATCACCTGCCTGTACCTGTTCTCCCACACGTGCAATAAGACGTGAAGCATGAGCATAACGTGTTAAATAGCCATTGCCATGATTGATTTCAACATATTGACCATAACCCGTACCCCAACCTGATTTGGTTACAATACCTGGGCCTGTGGCATAAATTGGTGTACCACTTGGCGCTGCAAGATCAAGACCTGAGTGATTTTCAGCACGGCCACCCATGGTACGACCACCGTAATTTGAACTTACGCGAGAATTGGGTAAGGGATGAGCGATCAGCCAGGAATAAGCACTATTTGCAGCAGCTCGATTAGATGAGGTATTTGCATACTTCTGTGCCAGCGTGCGATTGTTAAGCTCAACTGGCTTTTCACGTAGCTGGACATTCAATTTGGTTTGCGCTGGAATATCGATATCATCTGGATGAGTATATGCACCCTGTGCCAGAGTACGCGTCAATTGCTCGATACGATCTGTTGAACCATTTTCTTGATTTAGATTGACTAAATCTGCAAAGGCTACCGAAGCAGCTGAAACTGATAAAGAAAATGCCAACAAAATACGTCGCATATGCATAAAAAACCTCTCTAAACTGCTTTAATCGAGTTCCTTGAAGATCTCTATCCTTGATATCCACTAAAAGAAGCGCATAAGATTAAGACATAAACATGTAGGAATTATGTATGTCGGAACCTGTCAACGTTTTTCAACAAACCAGAAAACAGATAAAAACAGGAAACTTTTCGTTTCTCTCATCACAAGTTGCTGCCTGGCAGAAACTTACGAAACTCGTACAACCGCTATTGCCCCAACCGGAACGCTGGCAAGTTGTGTGCTATCAAAATGGTGTGTTAACGATTACCGGTGAAAACCAGGCCATGATCAGTCAATTGGCCTATCTTCAAAAGCAATACATTTCACAACTCTCTCAAATAAATGAATTAACAGATCTTACAAAACTTCAAGTTTGTTTGCGGAATCCTTCACAAACGCAACCTGTTGCAGCAACACCTGAAAGAGCCTTAAATGCAGAAACACAGGAATTACTTCGTGGTGCTGCTGACTTTATAAGCGACCCTAAGCTTAGCCAAGCTTTGTTACGTTTGGCAAGCAATAAAAAGTAACATAGCAATCAAATGTAATAAATTAGAAAAGCAGTATTATGCGACACATGTCACACTATTGACGCAATAACTAAAACATAAAGACACAAACACAATGACTTATGTCACATTCACATACATGATTGGACAATTGGCCTCGTCATCAAATGTTACAATTTCATAGCAGCTTGGATCACTTTTCACATTGCGCAACAGCTGATTATTTAAAGCATGTCCAGATTTATAACCATCAAATTTGGCAATGATCTGATGTCCAAGCAGATACAAATCCCCGACTGCATCCAAAATTTTATGGCGTACAAATTCATCAGAGAATCTTAGACCCTCTTCATTCACCACTCCGGTTTCATCCACACCAATGGCATTCTCCAAACTGGCTCCCAGTGCCAGATTATTGGCTTTGAGATAATCCAGATCTTTCATAAAACCAAAGGTACGCGCTTCACTAACTTCATAAACAAAAGTTTCAGTCGAGAAATCGATACTGGCGGACTGATGTTCTTTTTTAAAAGCAGGATGATCAAAATCAATGGTGAAATTCAGCTGGAAGCCATGGTGCGGACTAAAAATGGCACGCTTATCATCAATCAGTGCTTCAACCGGTTTAATAATCTTGACGAATTTTTTCGCAGCATCCAGCTCTTGCAGACCACCTTGCATGAGCAGATAGATAAACGGGCCTGCACTGCCATCCATAATCGGCACTTCCGAGGCAGAGACTTCGATAATCAGGTTATCAATTCCTAAACCGGCAATCGCACTCATGACATGTTCAATCGTACCGACTTTGGCATTTTCCTGAACCAGATTCGAGCACATGAAAGCTTCCTGAATCAGCATCGCATCGGCAGGAATGTCGACCGGCGGATTCAGGTCAATACGACGAAACACAATTCCCCCATCGGCATGGTGCGGCACAAAGTTAATCATGACTTTTTGCCCACTGTGAAGACCGATTCCGCTCGCTTTCACGATACGTTTCAGGGTACGTTGTTTCAACATGCTTCTTTCATCTGTTCATCAATAAAACCGCTATACGTTAGCATATTTGGCCATTGAGAAAAAACAAAAAGGTGGCTTAAAAGCCACCTTTCCTGTGTAATCATGGTAAACACATGATGTTACATGTTATTTACGCTGTTGATTCTTAAGATAATCCTGAATACTCATTGGCGTTGGACGCGGGCTTGAAACTGATGCTGCAGCATTCGCTGGCGTAGCGGTTTCATGCTGTTGGCGCTGAATCGCTGGCACATCATCATCTTCTACCACAGCCTGTGAGGCTGCTGCTGGGCGCGTTGCCTGTACATTGGTACGTTTGGTCGGTTCAACTGAATCCGCTGCATGACGGGTTAAACCCGTTGCAATCACGGTCACACTGATTTCATCACGTGCATCCGGATCAAATACCGTACCGTAGAACACCTGACCTTCATCCAAATCGACAATCTGGTTAACAACATCGGTGATTTCTTCAATTTCACCGAAAGTGACATCATCGCCACCCGTTACGTTAATCAGAATACCTTTGGCATTCATGATGGTTACGTTATCGAGTAATGGGCTACGAATAGCCTGTTCAGCAGCCTGACGGGCACGGTTTTCACCACGGCCTAAACCAACACCCATCATGGCATAACCACGAGTACTCATCGCTGTTTTCAAATCGGCGAAGTCAAGGTTAATATGACCCGGACGTACCACAAGATCAAAAATACTGCGTACCGCATTCAGTAGCACATCATCCGCTTTTTTATAGGCATCTTTCATTGAAATATCACGGAAGACTTTCAATAAACGCTGATTTGGAATGATAATCAATGAGTCGACATGCTGCTCAAGCGCTTCAATGCCTTTTTCCGCAGATTGTAAACGGCGCTTGCCCTCAAAGTTGAATGGCGTCGTCACCACACCAACCGTCAGGATACCCATTTCTTTGGCAATTTCAGCAACCACTGGCGCAGCACCCGTTCCGGTACCACCGCCCATACCCGCAGTGACAAAGACCATATCGGTCCCTTCAAGCTGCTGGCGGATCAGTTCACGGCTTTCTTCTGCTGCAGTCTGACCCACTTGCGGATTGGCACCTGCACCCAGACCACGGGTACTTTGCTCACCCAGCTGAATTTTAAATTCGGCTTCCATGCGATCGAGTGCCTGCTTGTCCGTATTGGCACAAACAAACTTTACGCCCTGGATATCGGACTGCAACATGTGTTGTACAGCATTACCACCCGCACCGCCTACACCAAACACAGTGAAACGGGCTTGACCATTGCTATCGCTATGATCGTCTTCGAAAAATTCAAATGAGGCCATGACCTATAAAATTCCTAATTCATAATTGGCAGTCACTAAGCCCGTACACTGCCTTAATCTTAATAAAATTGTTTTTAAGAATGCTGCTCATGCGTTAACTTGTCAAGTACAAGCCCGATTAACTACATCTTCTCAACAATATTCACAATAAAAATCGACTTAAAAGATTGATTTCAAGGTGTCATTAAAGCCAGACCAAGCCCGTTTGACGCGCTGAGTTAACGATAATCGCTCTACATCATCCTGTTCTACAATCGTGTCTTGAGTATCACTCTGACTAAACATCAGCAAACCCGCGACCGTACTATATTGCGAACGGCGTAGCGCCGCCTGATGCTGTTCATCGGCATACACCTGCGTTGGTGGATTACCCAAATGAGCTGACACACCCAAGGTACGGCGTACAAAACTCACCATACCTTCAATATGACTGGCATCACCGGTCAGGACCACACCATGATACAAGCCCTGCATCGCGCCATTTTTCACCAGTTCATCACGCACCAATCCAAGAATCTCGTCATAACGCGCCATGATAATTTCGGTCAGCTCAATCCGGCTGATGGTTTGTGGCCCATCAATCCCCTGGAACTGAATCATATGGTCAGGCTTAACCACTTTCAGGTCTACACAGCCATACAGCAGTTTCAGGCGTTCAGCTTCTTCGGTCGTGGTCTGTAACACCGCCGCAATATCACGGGTCACATGCTCGCCACCACGCTGGAAGGTATGGGTTAAGGCCAGACGACCATCCACATACACCGCCACATTGGTGGTGCCGGCACCGATATCGACCAGACAGACGCCATATTCTTTTTCATCTTTGAGCAGACTGGCCTCAGCAGTTGCCAGACTTGAGACCACCATTTTCTCCACACCAATATTGGCGCCCTTGAGGGCACGGTCAATATTTTGCATGGTGCTAATCGGCAGCATCATCAGATGATAATGACCAGTCATGCTATGTGCAGACATCCGAATCGGATTCAGCACCCACTCTGATGAGTCATCCAGCTCGAAGCCCAAAGGCACAGCACTGACCAGATAATGGTCTGAAGTCAAATGACTGGCTTTGGCCAACTCCAGTGCACGAACCACTTCGCTGGTGGTAATCGCATGTTCGCTATTGTCGATCGAGGTTCGACCTGAAGCATAAAAGCTTTTTAATTCGGCACTTGGAATAGAAACCCAAGCAGAATGCACCCGACACTCCGCCATATCTTCTGCTTCTTGGACGGCATTTTTAATTGCGGTAATAACTTTATCGAGACTGACAATTTTCCCTTTACTCATGCCTCGGTTACGAGCGGTAGCCATACCAATCACTTGGATATTGTCTGGCGCGTGTACCTTGCCAATCAAAACTGAAACTTTGTGTGTCCCAATGTCAATCGCCACAACCGAGGGAACAGCTTCACTCATTATTCACTACTACCATTACATGTTTGTTAGATTTATGGCTTGAATGCCTCTATTTTTTAAAGCCGATCATTATGGCTTTACTGTTACATTATTCTCAACGCCCGTGTCATCAATGGTTACAATAAAATGCCCATTTACAATTTTAGGCGGAATTGAATTTTTCCACTGTATCGACAATCCATTGCGATAACGCAGGTCGATGGCCGAAATTTTAGACCAGACCGGCTTTAAGTCGCTTTGAGATAGATAGCTCAAGCGCTGTAATTTGCTCATGGTCTGATCTTTATCAACAATTATTCTTAAACCCGAATCAAACTGCATAAACCAGGTCATTCGCTCGGTGAGATAGAGTTCTTTTAGACGAATGCCGTGTGGCAAAAATAACTGATTAATTTCATTATAACGACGCATCATGGTTTCTGCATGGCTCGCCGGCCCATGTAGCAACGGTAATGCCTCATAATTCTTGGGTGTGACTTCAGTGAAAATGACACCACTGTCACTCAATAAACGTCCTGTACCCCAACGTGCAATCGCATGATGTGGCATGATCCGTACCCGAATGCCATTTGGCCATGCTCGGGAAACCACCACCCGATCCACCCAGGACAGCTCCAGGGTACGATCTCGGATCGCTTCCAGATCCGAAGTAAAATAGTTTTCGGTCACAACCGGTGACACATATTGCATGACCTGACGCTGTTCAGCAGCCGAGCGGGTACCTAACACGCCCAGCTCTGCCACTTCGGTATTGGTCATGACTTTATATAAGCCCAATATTCCAAAGGCCAGCACCAGCACTGCAATACACAACAATAACCAGCCACCAAAATTGGACAGCTTTTCTTTGCGTGTCGGCGGCTTGTCGTGAATTGAGGTAATCGCAGCACGTTTACGGCGCATGGAAACAGGAAGTTGAGCCATATTTAGTGTGCCGACCCGGTCAGGGTCTGTTCCAGAATCGCAACACATAGGTCATCAAAACTATAACCGACTGCAGCTGCCGCTTTTGGCACCAAAGAATGACTGGTCATGCCCGGTACGGTATTCACTTCCAGCAGCCAGAAGTTGCCCTGTTCATCCTGCATGGCATCAATCCGGCCCCAACCGCTGGCACCGACTGCCTGAAATGCACGCAGACTCAGGGCTTTTAACTGTTGCTCTTCAGCTTCGGTCAAACCACATGGAATGCCATATTGCACATCATTACGGTTATATTTGGCTTCATAATCATAGAAAGCAACATCTTGAGGTGGTTCAAGACGAATCACAGGCAGCGCCTGACCATTTAAAACCACAATGGTGAATTCACGGCCGGTAATCCATTGTTCTGCCATCACCACGGCATCATGTTCAGTTGCCTTGGCAATTGCTTCTGCAAAGTCTTCAATTTTTTCAACCTTGCTCATGCCGATACTGGAACCTTCATGTACCGGTTTGATAATCAAAGGCAGGCCTAAAGAATTGACGATATCAGCTGCATCGGAATCTTTGGTAACAATACGATAAGGCGCTGTCGGCAATTCCGAACCCTGCCAGACCTGCTTGGTCTTGACCTTGTCCATGCCGATTGCAGAGCCTTGTACCCCCGTACCGGTATAGGGCACATTTAGCCATTCCAGTACACCCTGAATCTGACCGTCTTCACCACCACGACCATGCAATACAATGAAAGCACGGTCATAATTTACCAGTTCTGTGACACTACGTTGCTGCGGGTCAAAAGCTTCCGCATTGACCCCTGAACGCACTAATGCCTCAAGTACCGCCGTACCACTGTCTAGAGAAACCTCACGCTCTGCAGATTTACCACCAAGCAACACGGCAACTTTTCCGAATTTTGAAGCATTTGACACGTTTATATCCTTAAACTTTTTTCAATCTGGTCAATTCAATTCAGTCATGCAAGATGACTATTTTATATATAAGTGATTTTGCGCAAGTTCGACTGAGATTGCTCCAACATTACCTGCGCCCTGGGTTAATAACAAGTCATTTGCTTGCAATACTTTTCTCATGATCTGATTCAGATTACCGTCCACCGCATCGACCAGAATTGGCTCAACTTCGCCACGTAAACGAATGCTGCGGGCTAAAGTACGGCTGTCCGCCCCTACAATCGGTTTTTCACCGGCCGGATAAACATCCAGTAACAATAACTGGTCTACAGTAGAAAGCACTTCCACAAAATCATCAAAACAGTCACGGGTACGGCTATAACGGTGTGGCTGGAACATCATCACCAGGCGACGATCCGGATGACTCTGACGCGCGGCTTTAATGGTGGCTTCGACTTCTTTTGGATGATGACCATAATCATCCACCAGTTTTACATTACCACCCTCAATTTCAAATTCGCCCTGAACTTCGAAGCGACGGCCTACCCCACTGAAACCTTCCAGTGCACGGCAAATAGAAGCATCAGACACGCCTTCATCGGTCGCGACACCAATCGCAGCCAAGGCATTCAGGACATTATGCAAACCTGGCTGATTCACGGTTACACGTAATGGCTCACGCTCTTTACGCAATACGGTAAAGTGCGTTTGCATGCCGTCCTGATCGACATCTATCGCGCGAATGTCATTGTCTTCATTAAAACCGTAGGTCAGCACTGGACGTGCAATTCGTGGCATGATTTCACGAATATTGGCATCATCACCACAGACCACGGCCAGGCCATAAAATGGCAGTTTTTGCAGGAACTGGATAAAAGTATCTTTCAGCACATCGAAGCTACCGCCATAGGTATCCATATGGTCGGCATCGATATTGGTCACTACAGCAGCCATAGGTTCCAAGTGCAGGAAAGAGGCATCCGATTCATCGGCTTCTGCCACGATATAACGGCTGGCACCCAGAGCAGCATTCATACCGGTACGGTTCAGCAAACCGCCGATCACATAGGTTGGATCCATGTTTTCTTCTGCCAGCATACAGGTAAGCAGACTGGTGGTCGTGGTTTTGCCATGAGTACCGGCAACCGCAATACCATGACGGTAACGCATCAGCTCACCCAGCATTTCTGCACGGCGAACCACAGGAATACGACTTTCAATCGCGGTTTTAATTTCCGGGTTTTCCTTGTCAATCGCAGTAGACACCACGATCACATTGGCCCCTTTAATATTATTTGCAGTGTGCCCGATATAAACCTTGATCCCATTTTCTTCCAGCTGCGCCGTGGTATTGGATGCCTTGATATCTGAACCGGAAACTTTATAGCCCTGATTTTTCAATACTTCGGCAATACCACACATGCCTGCACCGCCAATGCCCACAAAATGAATGTGTTTGATACGGCGCATTTCCGGCACTTTAATTAATTTTTTCGCTTGTTCAGCTGGGGTTACTGGAGACATAGTTTACTCGAATGATAATTCTTGAATTAAACGGACCACATGTTGAGTCGCATCGGGTTGAGCCTGTCGACGTGCTTTTACCGCCATTTCCATTAATAGCTGGCGATTCAGCATCGGCTCTAATAAGGTTTTTAAACTTTCCGGGGTCATGCTGACCTGTGGGCAAATCTTTGCCGCATTAATCTTGGCCAGAAAGCCGGCATTGGCAGTCTGGTGATCATCCACCGCACTTGGAAGCGGTACAAAAATTGCAGCCACACCTGCCGTCGCAATTTCAGTCACGGTCAATGCGCCAGCACGACAGATCACCACATCGGCATCACTATAGGCTTTGGCCATATCTTCAATAAACGGCTGTACTTCGACGTGCAGATTTGCCGGAGCATTGGCATAACGTGCACGCGTCGCCTCAGCATGGTTTTGACCACACTGATGATAGACATTTAAAGGCACATTGAACTGTTTTAAGGCTTCAGGCACCCGTTCATTTAAGGCCTGCGCTCCCAAAGATCCACCTACGATTAAAATGCGTAAGGGTAATCCTGCTTTTTCACGCTCCTGATAACGCCAGGACGGATTTAAAATGTCACTAATTTCTTGGCGCACCGGATTGCCCGTGGTCACAATTTTATCCTGTGCGGGAAAGGTGTCCGGAAACGCCTGACACACCGTCTTGGCAACACGCGACAATTGGCTATTGGTAAAACCGGCCACCGCATTCTGCTCATGAACCAGCACCGGAATGCCTAGAATACGCGCAGCCAGACCACCCGGCCCTGCCACATAACCACCAAAGCCGGCTACGGCATCGACTTTTAGCTGCTTCATGTATTTCATGGCACTAAAAGTCGCTTTCATGATTTTAAAAGGGGCCAAGACCTTACGTACAAAACCATTACCACGCACACCCTGAATATCAATTTGATAAACAGGAATATTCTGATTTTTTAATAAACGATTTTCCATGCCTGCAGGCGTAGCCAGCCAAGACACTTCAATCCCTTGTTGTTGTAAGTTTTTTGCAACGGCTAACGCTGGAAACACATGTCCACCCGTACCTGCGGCCATCATCATGACATGTTTAGGCTGTTTTTGCTGAGCGTCGGTCACGGTCTAATTCTTCAATTTAAAAAAGGGAACAGGAAATCTGATTTAAGTGGTCAATTGTAATCACAATTGTAGGGCCTTGAAAGTTTATTTACTTTATTTCAACAAGGCATTAATTGTTTTTTTCATACGATTTTAAAGTTTAAACTAGTTTTGTTATCAGGCAGGCATTTTTCCTTAGACTTAAGTGACATATAAACACAATTTTAACCCTCTTTCATTTAATCTTTCCCTCACTGTATTTGTTAGATCTATTTGTTTTCCAGGATTTTCTCAACAATTTCTATTCATTCGCCAGTTTAATTGCTCTATTAACTTATGCCTAAATCATATAAATCTTAATAAAATTTTATGTTATCCATATCGCTATATACTTTTTTTAGCTGTATCAGCGCATTGATTGAATGGATTAAATCATTATAAATGTCAAAAATATCAATTCGTGACCTATGGATTATTTTGGCCGGCTATTTGGCGGCTATTCATGTCGGGAAACTTTCTGCGGTTCTTCCCATTTTACAACAGGATTTAGGTCTCAGCTTTACGCAAGCCGGTTTTTCCCTGTCTCTGGTTCAAGGCGCGGGGATGCTGTTTGCGTTGTGTATTGGTGCATTGTCAGAAAAAGTCGGTTTAAAACGCTGCCTGATCTTGGCGTTGATCATTTTAGGCCTCAGCAGTATGGCAGGCCTCTGGATTCAGCATGTCGCGGCGTTGTATTTCTTCCGTTTTACTGAAGGGATCGGATTTTTAACCATCTCCTTATGTGCCCCCGCCATTCTCAAACGTATCAGCCGAGCTGAAACACTCAATTTTAAAATGGGACTCTGGAGTTCCTATATGGGGGTTGGTGTCAGTCTTGCTGTTTTTACCATTCCCATGCTGCTTGAATACCTGAGCTGGCAAAGCATTTGGGCCATTTTAGGGAGTCTCTGTCTGCTCATTGCAGTGATGATTAAACGGTATTTATATCTTGAAGCGGTCACACCGGTACAGCCGAATCACCCGCAAGCCGGCACAGAAAATACCTCCTTCTGGCAAATTATTAAAGTGACCCTGACTCACCCACCGATTTTGTGTTTGGCCATTATTTTTGCCTGTTATACCAGTCAGTGGATAACCGTGACTGGATTCTTGCCTACCCTGTATGTCGAACATGGGATTGACTTAAAAGTCGCAGGGGCTCTGGTCTCGATGGTGGTGCTTGCTAATTTAGGCGGTACCTTTGGCGCAGGTATGTTGCTGCAAGGTGGCTGGAAACCCAAAACCCTGTTAAGCACAGGATTTATCGCCATGCTGTGCAGCAGCTTGCTGACTTTTGCGGCAAGCTCTTGGCTGTCATTTGAATTACAGTTTGTGAGTGCCGTACTGTTTTCACTCATTGGCGGAATGATTCCGACCACGATCTTTGCGATTACCCTGCGCTATGCACCGCGTGCCAATGCCGCAGCCGCCAGTGTCGGTCTGGTTTTACAGGTTTCAGCCTGTGCGCAATTCTTTGTACCTCCTCTGAGTGCGGCACTGGTATCCACGACACAACAATGGGCCCATATCGCGACAGTCACAGCCTGTCTTTCTATCTTAGGGATATTGATGACGCTGCTTTTATTTAAGCGATATGCTTAATAAAAAAAAGCCTCAGATGAGTAATGCCAGTCAGTTAAGAAATTGACTAGCATTTTCTTTTTTAAATTCATGATCATATTTGACAAGTAGAAAAGTCATCCGCAACTGTTTGAGGCAGGACTAGATTTAAAAATGATTGTTTCTGCGACAAATTTACTAGTCGATGGTGGCTGCCGAGTTTTGCGGTGAGGAGTGTTGCTCCGCAAGATGCCTTCCTTGCGAAGCTTCGCTTCTCATTTGGGCGAAACCAAAGTAACAAATTATTTTCAAGCATTTGATTTATAAAGTTAAGACTCCGTCGTGAACGACTAAAAAGTTAAAGAGTCTACTTCTAAACTCCTTAACTGATCAGCATTACCTCAGATGAGGCTCTTTTTCTGTCTGGTTTAAACCTGCTGCGAACGGCCTGCCTCTAATACAGCAAACAGATCATCGGCAATTGAGGTTCCAAACTGGTCATCAATTTCACGAATACAGGTTGGGCTGGTTACATTAATTTCAGTGACATAATTACCAATCACATCCAGTCCTACAAAAATCAGACCTTTTTCTCTAAGATAAGGGCCTACTTTTGCCGCAATGGCGCGGTCATTTTCAGTCAGTGGACGTGCTTCTCCCAGACCGCCTGCCGCCAGATTGCCGCGCACTTCACCATTTTGTGGAATACGGGCCAAGCAATATGGTACTGGCTCGCCATTAATCATCAGGATACGTTTATCACCTTCGACAATTTCAGGAATATAACGCTGTGCCATAATCGGCTGGGTACCGTTATTGGTCAGCATTTCAATGGTTGAACCAATATTGATGCCATCCTGATACAGGCGGAAAATTCCAGTACCCCCCATGCCATCCAGCGGTTTCACAATCACATCGACCTGTTCTTTGAGAAACTCACGAATCAGGCTTTGCTGCGAAGTCACCAGTGTCGGAACTTGCAGATGCGGGAACTGGGTCGCAAACAGTTTTTCATTACAGTCACGCAGGCTTTGTGGCTTGTTAATAATCCATGCACCTTCGCGTTCTGCCTGCTCCAGAATATAAGTGGTGTAGACAAAATTCATATCAAAAGGTGGATCTTTACGCATCAACACCACATCATAAGCAGCGATGGATTCTTTCTTTTTTTCACCGAGTTCATAATAGTGATCATAGTCTTCAAACACCTGTAGCGGCGCTATCAAACCAAAAGCTTTGCCCTGCTCAATATATAAATCTTGTTGTAATGCATAACCAAGCTCATGCCCACGGCGTGCTGCTGCCCAAAGCATGGCCATGGTCGAGTCTTTCTTCAGGTTTACATTTTCGATGGGATCCATCACAACAAGTACGCGCATGTGTCTCTGCTCTTTTTCAAAAAATGACTTAGCAAGGAGTATAGCTTGTGTGGATTCTTTTGTTTATGGTGATTTTGCATGACTTGTTCTGTATAGATTTTTAGATAAGTACTGAGGCAGATTGAGCTCAAAAGGAGGTTTGCCATGCAACAGGCAATTATCGGTTTTCATTTGGATGAAGAACAGCATTGGGTTGCAGAGCTGGCCTGCGGACATGGCCAGCATGTACGGCATACCCCGCCGTGGCAAAATCGGCCCTGGGTGATGACCGAGCAAGGTCGCAAAGAAAAGCTTGGCATGCTGCTGGACTGTAAAAAATGTGAAAAGTGCGAAACTGAAACCTGAACCTATAAAAGTGTGATGTAGCTGACTAAAAATAATCTCGCACAGGATTTGCTAATTGCAGTCACTGCGTTTATGCTTTTATTGCTCAAACATGCAGCGTTTTTTTCAGGGTGGACTTTGCTCACACGGCTCGTCAAACAGATCTGGTTGGTGATGCTTATGGTTTTTGCCATAGGCTGGAGCAGTGTGTCTGTTGCTTCTGCAACAACCATGCATTTGGTCATGTCGTCTGAACAGATGAGCAGCCATTGTCTGGACATGGTAAAAGCCTCCATCTCTCATGCTATGCATGAATCTGCGTATAACTCAGATCAAGACCTGACACAGGCTGACTGTTTTCCGGATATGCCACAGCACTCACAAGACTGTCTGGATTGCAGTACGATGGCCTGTCAAAGCCAGATGAGCGGCTTGCAAATTTCCGTTCCTGAACTGACAGTATTCGACCATCATTCTCTAGAAAGAACCCTCCTCCCAACTTATCATGCCAAACACCTTGCCGGTTATTGGCAGGAAATCCTGCGCCCACCCAAAACTTAATCCTGAATATTCAATTTTTTATTAATTAAGGATTAAGTGATGTTAATTAAAATTCCCCAATGCCTATGTCTGGGCATTTGCCTGATGTCATCGTCTGCAGTTTTTGCAGCTGTTAAAGAATATCATCTGGTTATTGATGAAAGTCCGCTCAATCTCACCGGAAAGACGGTCAAACGGATTACCGTAAACGGAAAATTCCCTGCCCCCTTGCTGGAATTCGAAGAAGGTGATGATGCGGTGATTCATGTGCAAAATAACCTGAAGAATCAAGATACCTCGCTGCACTGGCATGGCCTGCTCCTGCCCGGCCTAATGGATGGTGTTCCTGGATTTAATGGTTTTCAGGGTATCAAACCGAAGCAGTCTTTTACTTATCGTTTCAAGGTTCGTCAAAACGGTACCTATTGGTATCATGCGCATTCCAAAGGCCAGGAACAAGACGGTTTATATGGTGCCTTGGTGATTTATCCCAAAGCGCAAACACCGGTGCCTGAGCATGAAAAAACCGAGCGGGATTATGTAGTTATGCTGTCGGATTTTCATGAACAGGGCAGCCAGCAGATTCAGAATAATTTAAAAAAATCGGCCGAATATTATCAGAATCAGCGTGAAACCGTGGGCGATGTACTCCAGCAGGTAAAACATGACGGCCTCAAGGCCACCTGGTCAGATCGCAAAATGTGGAACCAGATGCGCATGTTGAAAACCGACCTGTCTGATGTCAGCGGTTATACCTTTCTGATCAATGGCAAAACCCCGCAACAGAACTGGAGCGGCCAATTTAAACCGAATGAAAAGGTTCGTCTGCGATTCATTAATGCCTCGGCCATGTCGTTTTTCGATGTACGTATTCCCCAGCTTAAAATGACCGTGGTCAGCGCCGATGGACAAGCTGTACAGCCGGTCGCTGTAGATGAGTTCCGTATCGGGACTGCTGAAACGTATGATGTGATTGTGGAACCAACTGCACCTCATTACCAGATTGAAGCCGAATCGATCGACCGTTCAGGCTTTGCCATTGGCAGCTTGCACAATGAGGCTGATCCAGCGATGCATCCGATTCAATTACCGACGCCACGTCCACGTGCCTTATTGACCATGGAAGATATGGGACATGGCGAACAGCATGACATGTCTCATACCGCACACAGCAGTCAGACCACGCAATCTGCAACAGATACGCCTAAACATGATGAGCATGCCCAGCACGCAGGTCACAGTGCTATACCCAAGACAAATCCGTCTCATCCACCGGTTGAGGGTTGGGCCAATATGTCTACGCCTGCAGGGCATAAAGCATTGCAATATCAAGACCTCAAAGCCCTGACGCCACAAAACGATACCCGAGTCGCAGAACGTGAACTGGTGATTCGTCTGGGTGGAACCATGGAACGTTATATCTGGACCATCAATGGTAAAAAATTCAGTGATGCCGAACCATTGCAGGTGCAATATGGCGAACGGATCCGTTTGAAATTTATCAATGACAGCATGATGGCGCATCCGATGCATTTACATGGCATGTTTATGCAGCTAGAAAATGGTCAATCTACTGCACAGATGCCAAATAAACACACCGTGATTGTGCCACCTGGAAAAACGCTCACAACCTTATTAACGGCAGATGAACTGGGAGAATGGGCGATTCACTGCCATCTGCTCTATCACATGAGTGCCGGCATGATGAATAAGCTGATTGTGGCACATGTGAATGACGATCAAGCTTCTCATGCTTCGCCGCAACAAATGCCGTCAAAGCCAGCAGTGGATCAAGGAGAAAGCCATGCACATCACTAAGCTCTTTTTAAAATCGGTATTAAGCAGTGCACTGCTCATGGCGAGTTTCGGTATATTGGCAGCGGATCATCAGGATCATCATCATCCTGGCAAAACCGCAGTACATCACAGCGCTCCTATTGCAGTGCCGGATCTACGCTCACATACCCAACAAGCTCGATCTTTATCTGATCAAGAATCTGTAGGGCACGAAAAACCTGTTGGCGCTACTGCGGAGCATGACCATCGGAAAGAACATGGTGCACAGATTTATAGCCAAGTCATTCTGGACCAGAAATGGCAAATCAATTCAGCTGGAAATGGCGCTTTTAAATCGGAGAATGAAGCCAGAATTGGTACTGATGAAAACAAGGTTTTTCTCAAGCTGCAGGCAGATAAATCTGAATCGAGTCAGGCTGACTATGCGGCCAAAATCCTGTATAGCCGTAATATTTCCGATTTCTGGGATGTACAAACCGGTTTGCGCTACCGTCAGGAAAATATAAGCCAGCATACAGCTTCCCTACAAAATGAACGTTTCGATGCAGTGCTTGGACTGCATGGCCTGGCCCCTTATTTTTTTGAAACCGATGCCTATCTCTATGTCGGTGAAGATGATTTTGTCGGATTCAAACTGGAAACAGAACGTGACCTGTTGCTGACTCAGAAACTGATTATGCAGCCCTTTATTGAACTGGATCTCATTTTCAATGATCAAGCTGCGAATGCGAAAAAATCTGGTCTGAGTCATGCGACATTAGGATTGGAAACCCGTTATGAGATCAGTAAAAAAGTCATGCCTTATCTGCAGGTTGGCTATGAATATAGCAAAGGAAACAAACAGACTGCCTGGCAGCAGGCATCCGGCTCTGACCAGGGCTGGATCTATGCTTTAGGACTTAAAATGATGTTTTAAGGACGGATTATCATTTTTAAGATAAAAGGTAAGACCACGACGAAGTATGAAAAACCCATTCATACTTCGTCGGCTGTTATTAAATTGACTCAAGAGAAGGAGGCTGTGTATTGTCCAGAGAAAGCATTGCTACTGCCTGCTCTCTGTTTCTATTCCTCACTCTGTTTATCATTACTTTTGGCAATCAAGGTGCCTAACATAATCATAAAGGTGATTACCCCACCAATCACCAGACTCATCAGCCCAATTTCAAGCATAAAGTCAAGATTCCCGACTTCCCGGTGACCCCAAAGGAAATGCAGACTCTTTCCAAAGATAAAGTTGATGGCATAGATAATCAAAAAACTCATTATGGTCGAAATCAGTAAAGTGACGATCAGGTTTTTCCAGATTTTACAGCCGACTAGCAGGATAATAATCGTTAGGCCTACAACTGCAATAATGGAAATTAATAAAACACAATTCCAGTAATCCATGAGACTCACTCTTATTCTGGTTTTAAATTAAAATTAAGAAATTCTTATAGTTAATTTTTCCATGTGTTTTTAATATAGGGGCCTTTGAATAGCTGAACAATGACCAGAACTATCTTAAACAAGCCAGCTACAAATTTACCCAATGTTATAAAATACATTCACTTAGAAAAATATTGCCGCGTACTGGTTCAGTTTGATTAACATAAAGTAACGTAAGTAAAATGTATGTTTGTTGTTTTGCTTGAGTAAATCTTTTATACAGTCAGTCATACTAAAAAAATTGACCAGCACATATTTAAAAAGAAAGATCCACGTATATTTATAAGAAAAATAAATAATAAATATAAAAAACTTGAATATTTGCTGATTTAGGTTATGCTGTACTCAACTAGAAAAAAGTGTTGTTTAGTTAAACTTCTTTAAGTACCGCAGTGTTATTTTATAATCCTCAGTTTTTTCAGATCTTTATTTCAATTCTTGTTGTTTTTCAAAGTTATCCATAGTCATTTCAATGGCTAAAATTATTAAAAATTTGATAGGTTATATTATGTCTACTACAGTTACCGGTACAGTGAAATGGTTTAACGAAACTAAAGGTTTTGGTTTTATTCAACAAGAATCAGGTCCTGACGTTTTTGCTCATTTTAAAGAAATTAGCAGTTCTGGCTTCAAAACATTGTTTGAAGGCCAACGCGTTTCTTTCAGCGTAGTTGAAGGTCAAAAAGGCCCGAACGCGATCAATATCGTTGCGCTATAATTTAGCCCAGCAATAAAAAAAGCACCTTAAGGTGCTTTTTTTGGCTCTAAATATTAACAATCTTCAAAAGTGATCGGTTGGTGATACTCTCTAAACCTATTCCAGTCATTTAAACCAGTAAATCATCTTATTTATTCTCCCCGCGTCTAAGCCTGTTACATCTGGGCCTGCATGAATCGCTAAAAATGAAAAACCCCCAGCATCCTGCCGGGGGTTTTTCGTGTTGGTTCGCTGGGTATGACTCCTGTCTTACCTTACTTTCCTTGTATTTATCTCTTGTTATTCTTTTATGGAACATCCTGTTCCTGATGAATTCATTATAGGCAATGCAGCAAAGCTGCGTATAGACGCAAACGGCTTGAACTCATGTAAGCAAATGCGTACAGAATCACTGAATATTATTGTCAATTTCCAGTATTTTAAACTGTATTCATCTACATCAAGACTGAAAGTCTTTAATATTAAAAATCTTTGAATTACAGCACTTTGACTTAGTTTTTTAAGTATTCACCCTGTATTTGCATGCTTAATTTCTACATCAATTGAACTTTAAAACAAAAAAGGAAGCTGTAGCTTCCTTTACGATAAGGATCACCGCTTAGATCCCGTATTTAACTCGATAATCTTCCATTTTAGCTAAAGCTTCTTGATCGCCCTTGGTTTCCAGATAGTCCATCAAATCTTTCATGGTAATTAAGGCATGTACAGGAATCTCGAGCTCTTGCTGCACTTCCTGAATGGCTGATAAATCGCCCTGACCTTTTTCCTGACGGTCAAGTGCAACCAAAACACCTGCGATTTGTGCACCGGCATTTTTCAAGATTGTCACGACTTCACGAATCGCTGTTCCTGCCGTGATCACGTCATCAATGATCCAGACTTTTTTACCTGCTACAGAAGCACCGACTAGTACGCCACCCTCGCCATGATCTTTGGCTTCTTTGCGGTTAAAACCCCAAGGCACACTCACCCCATGATTTTGTGATAGCGCCACAGCGGTCGCTGCCACAAAAGGAATACCTTTATATGCAGGACCAAAAACCACTTCCACATGGTCACATGCCGTTAATTTTGCTGCATAGCCAGAAGCCAGCAATGTCAAGGCTTCACCATCATTCAGCAGACCCGCATTAAAAAAATAGGGACTCACACGTCCCGATTTTAAAGTAAACTCACCAAATTTAAGCACACCGCGTGATAATGCGAGTTCGATAAAAGCTTGCGGGTTAAACTGAGCTGGCGTTGGCATGAGGTGCTCCTAAATCCATTAATTAAGGTAAGACTTGCGCATGATACCAAAGAGTAGCTATCCAGGTGATCAAAAAATTCTTCGTGTCGTTTCAATTAATGTCAACGGTTTACGCTCATCGGTGAGCAAAGGCCTATTGGAATGGATGGAACAGTCGGATGCCGATGTGATCTGTATGCAGGAAAGCCGGATCACCCATGTGCAGTGGACCGATAAATTTAAACCGGAAGGCTGGTATACTCATCTATTCCCTGCCGAACGTCCAGGTTATGCCGGTACCGCGATTTATAGCCGCCTGCCCTTCGTCTCTTTAACCGATGGTCTGGGCTTTGAACTGGCAGATTCGCAAGGCCGTTTTATTGCAGCCGAATTTGATTTAGGTTTGGAGCAAACGGCCCATATCTGTTCATTGTATCTACCTTCCGGCTCATCAGGCGATGAAGCACAAGCGCGTAAAGATCACTTTCTGGAAGAATATGCCAAAATCCTGAAACAATGGCGCGATGAAAATAAATCGGTGATTGTCTGCGGTGATTACAACATCGTGCATAAACGGATTGATATTAAAAACTGGTCCGGCAACCAGAAAGCTTCCGGCTGTTTACCACATGAGCGCGCCTGGCTAGATCATATCTATGATGAACTCGGTTATGTCGATACGTTCCGCGAAGTACGCAAAGAAGCTGAACTGTATTCCTGGTGGTCAAACCGCGGACAAGCCCGAGCCAAGAACGTCGGTTGGCGGATTGATTATCAGGCCTGCTCACCAGACTGGAAAGAGCGTACCGTCAATGCCTGGGTGTATAAGGAACAATGGTTTAGCGATCATGCCCCAGTGATCATCGACTACAAACTATAAAAAGATACCTATCAATTGAGTGCACACCTGTTCACTCAATTAAGGCTTATTGCTTACATGACATGACGTATTTTTTGGGTTTATCTCGATGTCATAACAGAGCATTATAGCCTCACGGCACAGGGACATGTCAGGATGACAACATAAGGACAGGACGCCGTAGGAAGAAAATAAAACAAACTAAAACATTTAGCTTGTTTTTCATGGATGTGACAATGGACGTTGAATTGAGACCCGCATGATCAGGATGATTAAATGCGGGTTTTCTATTTCCACTGCCTAAAATTATTATTTTTTTTATTGTTGTTTTTCTGGTTAATCATTTTAAAGCGCATTGATGTCATTTTGATGACGATTCTGCCTCCCTATTTTAAATTGTTTTCTAATCATTCTATTTTGCATGGTCGACTGCTGCGAATTTGGTTAAGCTAGGCCATGATTTAAGATGTGTTAGATGGCGAATATGTTAAAAATTTACGGGATTAAAAACTGCAATTCGATGAAAAAAGCTTTTGACCTACTGACTGAGCTGGGGTTGAGCTATGAATTTCATGACTATAAGAAACAGGGCATCGATGCTGATACCATTAAAGTCTGGCTGAATGCGCTGGGTCAGGATGTGGTATTAAATAAAAAAGGAACCACATGGCGCAAACTGACTGAAGAACAGCAGCAAACGGCGCTGTCCAGTGAAGATGCTTTAATTGCCGCATTAAGCACTCATACCAGTTTAATTAAACGTCCGATCTTGGCCACGCCCACAGGTTTTATTGCCGGTTTTGATGACGCGGCTTATCGCACCCTAAGTAATTAATTATTATCCTAAATAATTCATACAAAAAAGCCTGACAGCAGTCAGGCTTTTATCTTTCTATCGAACTGGATTAGTTTGCACGAACCCAAGTCTGGTTACGGCCTAATGCTGCCACACCAATAAAGCCACGAAGCTCAAGTTTCTTGCCACCATCTGCCAGTTGGCCTTTCAGTTTGTAAGTTTTACCAGATTGCGGATCCAGAATTGAACCACTGTCATAGCTGGTACCACCTGAATTCTTAAGACCTTTCACAATGGTCAAGCCTTTGAGTGACTTGTTCTTGTACGGACCTTCACACTTGGTACAGGCATTTTCTTCACCTGGTGTTAACACAGATTGAATACTTGCTGACAACGTACCGTTCTTTTGTTCAGTAAATTTAACCATGGCCTTAGGCTGCTTGGTTTTATCATCAATGGTTTTCCAAACCGTGCCATTTAAAGGATCTGCGGCATTTGCCAGTACAGATAAGCCTAGTAGTCCTAACATAAGCGCTATTTTTTTCATTTTTCTTCATTTCCTTAGTCTGAAAATAGACCTCTGTAGTATTAAAAAGTCACAACAATTTTTCAATTTTTAGCTGTGACTATTTAGTGTAACCTTGTAAATATGGTTGGTAAATAATCTACATGATCAATAAAAGCACAAAAAGATGGAAGGAAAATGAAGATAAGCCCGTTAACAAAACAATTAATTACAGAAAGCATCTTAAAGACAGTCATTCGTGCCCCGAGCAGATTCAATCTTCCACCGAGTTCAATGCGCATTGCACTGGAGCAGATGTGCAAACTCTTTCCACAAGACAAAACCGTACAAATTCGTTCGCTACGTCTGGCGGGTCTGCGCGCAGAGGAAATTAAGCCGCAGCAAGAGTCGACTCAGCTGATTTTTCATATTCATGGCGGGGCATTTTATTTAGGCTCTTTAAATACCCATCGTGCCTTTATGACTCAAATTGCGGCTCGAACCCAGATGCAGGTACTGCATGTAGATTATCCGCTGTCACCGGAATCTGCCTATCCAGAGGCCTTGGAAGCCTTGTTTGATGTGTATAACTTATTGCTCGATCAAGGCGTTCAGGCCAAAGATATCATCCTGTCCGGTGATTCTTGTGGGGCCAATCTGGCGCTGGCCTTGGCGCTCAAATTACAAAAAGAAAACCTCCCACAAGTGAGTGGTTTGATTCTGTTGTCTCCTTTGCTGGATTTGACCCTGACCAGTGAATCGTTGCGCTATAACCAGAAACATGATGCCCTGCTGTCTCTGGAAACAGTTGAAACTGGCATTGAATATTATGTCCCGCGTGCCATCGATCGGGGTGATCCGGAAGTTTCGCCCTTTTTCGCCGATTTAAGCGGCTTGCCCCCAACTCATATTCAGGTCGGTTCCAAGGAAATTCTACTGGATGATGCCAGTCGTTTTAAGGAAAAAGCCGAACAGGCGGGTGTCGATGTGGAATTTAAACTGTATACCGGCATGTGGCATAACTTTCAGATGTTCAGTGCCTGGTTTGAGGAAGCCCAACAGGCGCTGAGCGATCTGGCAGCCTTCGCGCACCGTCTGGATCGAGATTAATCACTGTTCACCCATATAAAAAAGGCCAGCATAGGCTGACCTTTTGAGTTGTTTTTGGATATTTAGATGGCTTGAACCTGCTGCAATGCCGTCTCTAAGGCTTGTGCCTTGATCGTTTCGCCCATGTTCACGCCTTCCGCACGAATCACTTCAATATCGGTTACGCCGGTAAAGTTAAACACGGTTTTCAAAAAAGCTTCCTGAAAATCGGCAGGACTTTGCTCCCCATAAACTCCGCCACGGCTGCTGGCAATATATACTTTTTTATTGCCAGCCAGACCGACAGGGCCCTGTTCGGTATATTTAAACGTACGTCCCGCCACACAGATCCGGTCAATCCAGGCTTTTAAGGTCGATGGCAAACCGAAGTTATACATGGCCGCGCCAATCACCACGATATCTGCCTGTAAATACTGCTGCAGGATGTCTTCGCCTAATGCAGTCTGTTCTGCATTCTGACCCATTAAAATTTCAGCCGTGAGATGTGGAATCGGCTGTGCAGCAAGATCGAGATATTCAAGCTCGATGGCCTGAGCATGTTTTTGTTGTAACTGACTCACCAACGCCTGAGTCAGCTGACGCGAAATAGAGGCATCGCCTAAAATACTGGAATCAATCTGTAAAACTTTCATGGCTTCGCTCTCATCTATGGGGCTATCTAACTAATGCAGCCATTTTAAGGCTTAGGTTGCATGAAATAATTAGCACAGATAAAACACATCATTCTGAATTTAGAACAAAACCAGCTTTAATATTAGAAATTCCTATTTTGCAGACGCCTTAAATATTGTGGTTTATCAAGCGTTAAAACTTATGTTATCTTATGTAAATAAAGCTATAAATAGTCAATAAATCTTAAAAAGTTGCCATAATAATTTAAGTCAGACCGACAACATGAAGCGAATATCGCCTGTATTACAAAAAATAATCAAACACAGAATCACGAAATATCTGGTCGAAGATGAAGTCGTGATGAACTGGCGTATCCTGAAGAAATGCATCCTGATGCTGACTTTGGGATGCGGTGTACATCTGACCTGGCTCGGCTGGGATCTCTTTGTTTTATTCAATCCTGAGTATTGGCAATATGTACAGATTGAACGGGTTCATTCACAAGTCGTGCTGAACGGCAGTTTTTTACTGATTTTAGCCGCACTGATTTATCCCTGTTATAAATTTCAGGGCAATCCTCTGGTGGAACGTTATTTGCCCTATCTGGCAGTCGGTACTTTTGTGATTTCGCTGTGCCGTGATGCCTATGTCGTGGGGGTGATCAGTCCTGTGGCCACCACATCCTATGTCTGTTTAATTATGGTGGGACTGGTGCTGTTTCATCGCAGGCTGGTTTATAGCATGCTGATTCCAGCCTCGCTCTTTTTAGGCGGTTGCGCTTATTTGAGCTTCAGTCAGCAATTGCCTTATTCTCCTTTATTCAACATTCAGGACAAGCATTTTTATAATGCTTTCTGGCTGTTTTCAATGCTGTATTTCATTGTCCCAATTTTAGCTGTATGCATGGTGTTATTTGAAATTTTACTCAGCCAATGGCGTCATCGTGAAGAACTCATCAAGCAGCTCAGTCAGATTGATCCGCTCACCAACCTGTTTAACCGGCGCAGTATCAATCAATGTCTGGATCAGCTCAATGCTACGGCTGTACCCCATTACGCCCTGGTTCTCTTAGATCTGGATCACTTTAAGAAAATTAATGATCTGTATGGTCATCATAAGGGCGATGAAACCTTGGTTGAAGTCAGTGCTGTATTAAGCCAACAGTTACGCGAAAGTGATGTAGTGGGCCGCTTTGGCGGTGAAGAGTTCATTTTGGTGCTGAAAAATACCAGTCTGGAAAAAGCCAAACAAGTAGCAGAACGCTGCCGCAGCGCGATTCAGCAATTACAGATGATGAGTGATGAAGGTGAGCCGATTCCGGTGACTGCCAGTTTCGGAATTGCTATTTCCAAAGCCGAGTTACGCCCACAACAGCTACTCAGTCAGGCCGATCAGGCGCTTTATCAGGCCAAAGCCGGTGGACGTAATCGGGTCAAAGCCTATGCTGAACCGGTGACTGCACAGATGCAGGTTTCTTAAACGGGTTCAGCTTTTTCGATGATTATGAATATTATGGAGTTGAGCTTTGAGCCAGACGTTGCAGCTGGGCCAGCAATTCTGCTTCGCTAAAAGCACCGGTCAAACGTAAACCGCGAATTTCCTGCTGCTGCTCATTCAGAAATAAATAGGTTGGTGGTCCCAGAATTTCCCATTGATTTAACAGCATTTGATGCGAGGCATTGTATTGGCTTAAATCCAGCTTGATCAGGAAATAAGATGCCAGAGCCTGCTGTACCTGTGCAGATTTTAAAATACGATGTTCAATCGGCTGACAAGCGACACACCAGTCGGCATAGACATCAATCACGATCTTTTGCCCTTGCGGTGCTATATTCAAAATCTGCTGAAATTCTGCTGCGCTGCGTGCCACATGCCACTGGGCTTCTGTACTGGACTGCTCAACAAAAAACCGCTGACTATGCTGATATTGACTATAGCTGATATAAGGCAGCGCTATCACCAGACACAGGATATACAACCACCTCAGACTGGTACGATGCCAGAAAATCCGGAACAGTACATAGGTCACAAAGACCATGCCCAAGCCTAAGGATAACCACTGTAAAGTCGCTTCTGAAATCAGTGGGCGAATAAAATACAGTGCCAGCGCCAGCATGATAAAGGCAAAGAGCACTTTGATCTGATTCATCCAGTGCCCGGCTTTAGGTAGTACCCGTGCACCCAAAATACTGGCCAACAGTAAAGGTGTGCCCATGCCAAAACCGAGGGTAAACAGCAGCAAGGCACCCTGCCACTGGCTTTGGGTCTGGGAAATAAACAAGAGTGCACCCGCCAACGGTGCGGTCATGCATGGCCCGACCAGCAGCGCCGAGATCATGCCCATGACTCCAGCACTGACCAAACTACCACCCTGCTGCATGGCCTGAGCCCGATCCAGACGCTGAACCAGACGTTGTGGCAGTTTGATTTCAAACAGTCCAAACAGATTCAGGGCAAACAGGACAAACAACACACTAAACGCAATCAGGGTACCGGGTTGCTGCAACCAACGCTGGAAATTCAGGCCGGCCGAAGACGCAATTAAACCCAGCACCGCATAGACCGCGGCCATACTGCTGACAAAAGTCAGGGCGATCATCCAGGCTTTGACACCTTTGCTGTCCCGTACAATCAGCGAGGTCAGGATCGGCAGCATCGGCAAGGAACATGGGGTAAAAGCCAGCAAGATTCCTAAGCCAAAGAACAGTAACAGTCCATAACCCAAAGAGCGTTCAAGCAATTGAGCTGACCATTTTTGGTCTTGTGCCGCACCGACTGCGGGTTGCCCGCTAGAGGTTGCAGAAAATGCATCTGCTGTAGATTCTGAGGAAGCCGCTGTATTAAACAGGGTATTTTGTTGCAGTGATGACCCGTTTAGATCAAGTAAGCGCTTGCTTCCTGGGCCGGCAGCTTCAAATTGCACCAGACCTGACAGATCTGTCTTGAACTGAATACTTTGCGGCGGATAACAGATTCGGTCTTTGGCACAGCCCTGCCAGCTCACCTGATAGGACTGGTTGGCCTGCGTCGGAATCTGAAACCTTAACTGCTGATAATACACCTGGGTATGCCCATAGTTGTCATCATACAGATCTTTAGCAGGCGGTAATTCAAGCAATACAGGCTGATTGCCCTGCCGCACTTCAATTTTATGCTGATACAGATAATAGTTATCCGGAATCTGCCAGCTCAGTTCAGCCTGTTGCTGACTGGTAGAAATCACATGAACAGGAAAAGCCTGCTCGGCAGACAAGAGCGCTGTTTCGGCCTGAGCTGGACTGCTAAACACGAAGCTTCCCAAGATGACCGGGGCAAGTATTTTGCCCCAGCTCTGGAATTGCGGGTTTCTGATCATCACGAAACTGGAGTGTCCTAGAATAAGAAGGATACGCCTAAACCTGAAAAGTAGCTTCGCTCTGCACCGTCCAGATCAACTCCCACACTGGCATCCAGCTGAACCCGGTCATTAAGTGCATACATTACCCCAGTGCCAAGCGCGTATTCATTATCGATGCTTTCAGCTTTACGGTAAATCAGTTCCGAATAGCCTGACCAGCGATCGGTGATCTGGTAGCCGATCGATGGAATCGCAGCTATGGCCCAATTGCTGTCCTGCCATTCATAACGCATAGTCAATGCGGTACTGACCAAGTCATTATATTGGTACGATACGACAGAACCCAGGCTGTAAATATCTTCTTCATTACTGAAACCGGCATTGCCTGTCGCAATGACTGCTTCGGCCAGCAAGGCCAGACTCAGTTTGTCATCATCCAGATCAATGGCTTTTTTCAGACCAATACTGACATCGCCCAGACCATCATTTTCATTCGTCTGGCCGTTGGATTTGACTTGTGACCAGACAGGGCCTTCCCAGCCCAGACGCAACTCCAGACCATCACTAAGTCCGGTACGTAACAACATATCTGCATTCAGTGTCGTTACCGTTTGCTCGCCCGACTTGCTGTAGCGGGCTGTGGGCAAACCTTGCTCCCAGGCAACATTTCCGACCGGGGTAATGCCTGTACTCAGACCTTCACCTGGTCGATCAAATTCAAAATCTGCTGCGAAAAGTGATGCACTGCAACCAGTCAGTGCAATTAAACCCAAAGTTTTTAATATTGTCATCTTGGTGCTCTTTATTAAAATTTAACCCAGTTCTTTGCTCATTTTTGCGCCATGACTACGCAGGAGTTCTAGCGTCTGTTTTTCTTCATCCAAGGCTTCTGACCAGTTAATTTCATCAAAATCACAATCGAAGAACAGGTCACTGATCGAAGATAAAATGGTCATGCCATCTTCATCTTTGCTATTTGGATCAACTTTTTCATCGAGTAAACGCTGCACGGCAGGTGCACATGCGGCACTTGCAGCATCCCATAATGGGCCATAAATTTCTTCTGCATCCCAGAGATGCAAATTCACTTTGGCCTGGATCAATTCTTCCAGAATTTGTAAATGTACAGCCAATCTTGCCTGTTTTTCTTCAGCTGAAAGTGGGGTGCCGGCTTCATATAACTCGCATACCTCTTCCCACCATTTAAATAAACCATCTGACCAGACCGAAATTACCGGGCCTTTGTCATGATCAATAAAATTTGGATTGAGTCCATCTGCCAAAAGCTGCTTTACCTGATCCAGATTTAATTCTTCGAGTGCTTGCACAAAAAGCTGTTGTTGCGCAGTTAACATGATGGAGCTCACTTTCATTCGTTTTCGACTATTATGCCGAATAACGTGCGGCTTTGTTGCGCTTCTCACTATTATATTTTTATTTCATACAAAAAAAGCCCCGCAGGGCTTTTTAAAATCGGTCAGCATTACTCGTCAATCTCTGCTGCAGTATCTGTATCTGCCAGTGCTAAGGCACCAGGACGAACATTGTCTTTTTTCTCAATCACATGTTCCAGACTGCGTTTTAGCCGGTCAATCGCACCACGAATGGCAGTATCCACATTGTGAGCGCGATGATTGACGACCACGGGTTTTAACCCTGCAGGACGCGCTTCTATCATGCAGCGAATATCATCATCACCGCCTTTGGCGCCATTTTCATCACTGAGATGGACTGAAAAATGAGTAATACGCTCACTATGGCGCTGGAATTCTTGATTTAATTCTTCACGTACATAATCAATTAAACGCTCGCTATTCTGAATGTGTTTATCTGTACGAAGTTCAATATTCATAAATTACCATCCTCAATCTTTGTAACTTTTTGAGTGCAAAAATTTTTATCTTGGCACGTTTGTAGCTTGCTGTTTCGCATCGCATTTCACTTCTTCAAATGATTGGAATTACACCCTCCACTTTGAATGATGAACACATTTTTGAGTCTGCAGAACCGTGTCCTTATATCTCGAATATCAGCCCTATCTTGAAAATATGCAAGTCCTATTTTGGCTTTTTAGCAAAAGAATAATGGATTGTGACAACTGTTTACTCAGCTTAAAATAGGGTTATTGACCTCTCTCAATTACATTATCATTCATATGATTTCATCAAAAATTAATAGCGAAATATTCTTATAAAAAAGTACAAATAACATCCAAACCACTCTATTCATGAGCTGAAATAATGGCAAAATCTGAAGAGTTTATCTGAAAATCTCAGAAGCAATAATCAAGTAGATTTTCTGGGAAATATAAGCGTGACAAGCCTTACAATGATCCTTCCCTCTGCTAGGCTGGTGATTGTTTTCTACTCTTCTTAAAGATTTTCAAAAATTCTTATATCTTCCCCTAAACACAATGTTCTTATGGCTTTTTGTATGCAGGAAATGACCGGTCAGGATGATTTCTCCACAAGCCAAACAGTTTAATAAATAAACAAAAAACTTTGATTAAAGCTTGAATTTATTACACAAAATGAACAGGAATTTAAAGATTCTGGCAGCTATAGTCGCTTAAATACCGGCCAAATAGCTTCATCGAGCCAAACATTTTCATGCTTTTTAGCAAAATATTCGCCCTAAAAATACATCGCTATTGTGCTTTCTCTTTTTGATGAATGATGAGATGGCAATCTTGCAAACTCAAAACACTTAAAAAACAATGAGATTTAAATTCGATTAAAGAGAGTTTCAGCTTTTTTATTTCAATAAAGCTTTCTTGGTTTTTATACTGCCTGATTTAAATTTTTTTTAATAATAATGACTTAAAAACTCATCTCTTATTTTCGGAAATGTCTATCGATGAGATCAAATATTTCCTCATGCTGAAGACTTGGAGATATTTAGGTCAACGATCAATTTTAACTTTATTTTTACGCATTAATCTGTATGCTTACTCTGCTTTCTTGGGGGAGAGATTTAAATGAAATTGACACAACTCGCGGCACTTTGTGCATTGGCTACCACTGCAACATTTACCCAGGCAAAACCAATCTGGCAAGACTTTAGCCTGACCGGCCTTTATGGTGAAAACTATAAAGTACCATTTCCAACTCAAGATGAAAAAATTGAGCAAAGCACAGTTACTGCTGAATATGCAGCCGGTTTTAAATATGGTGATTTCTTTGCCTTTGCGGATCGTACCAATAATGATCCAAATGGTAACGAAACCTATTTTGAAGTTGCACCACGTTTAAGCCTTGGCGCAGTAACTGGCCAGAAACTTGAACTGGGCCCTATCACAGACGTATTAATTGCAACGACTTGGGAAGGCAACAGTGCTCAGGACAGTGATTTTAACAACTACCTATATGGTATTGGTTTTAATTTAGCGATCCCTTATACCAACTATGCAACCATCAACTTCTACAAAGCAGAAAATGATCTTCAAGAAGATGATTATCAAATGACCATTACCTATGCCGTGCCATTTAAAATTGGCGGTGAAGAATTTCTGGCAGATGCTTTCCTGGATTGGTCAACTGCTGAAGGTCCTAATCATAAAAGCGAATTAAACTGGACCAGTCAATATAAATGGAATGTGGGTAAACACATTTCTCCAGAGACTAAGCTTTATGTGGGTGTTGAACATTCAGTTTGGAATAACAAGTTTGGTACAAATATTGATCAGCATGATGTCAGTGCACTTGTGAAGTATCACTTCTAATTGTTGTATGATCAAAGGCAGAACTTCGGTTCTGCTTTTTTTCATCCCTTATTCAAGCCAAACTAGAACAAAAATATGCATCATTTTCAAATTCGACATGCCACCAAGCATGATCTTGAAACCATCCTCGAGATTTATAATCAAGAAGTGCTACATGGCACTGCGACCTGGAACAGAACAGCCTTTGATTTGAACTATTTCAAAATCTGGTTTAAGCAGTTGAAGAATCAAAATTTCCCAGTTTTTGTGGTTGAAGATAGACGAGATCAGCGTGTTGCTGGCTATGCCTGCTATGACCAGTTTCGTAGTATTCAAGGCTTTCAACACACGGTAGAACATTCAGTTTTTCTAAATCCGGATTATGCAGGACAAGGTCTGGGTTCTATCTTATTAAAGCATTTAATTGAAGAGGCTCAAGCACAGCAATTGCATATCATGGTCGCAGCGATTGATTCAGAAAATATCTCGTCGATTCGCCTGCATGAAAAACTGGGCTTTGTGCAAAGTGCTTATATGCCGCAAGTTGGACAAAAGTTTGGTCAATGGCGCGATCTGGTGCTATTACAACTGAATTTGGAGCAGGCCGAAGTAACGGCTCTTTAAATCTCCTGTTATTTAGACCGGCTTCTCTTTTATTAAACTGGTATCGAAACAGACACTCTATTTACTTCCAAAGCTGGCTATGTTTTATTCAGATCAAAGCCGTCCAGAGTAAAACAATGTATAAATCTCTATGTTGTATTGGTATTTTAACTTTAAGTACACTAACTTTTGCCGATTCAGATTTTGAAAAAGAACTTCGTACAAGCTGCAGCAAAGTGAAGAGCTACGCCAATAATGGCAAAAAATTCTATGATCAAAAACACTATCAACAGGCCATAGCACAATTTAAGCAACAAGCTGCCTGGTCATCTTTTTGTGAAATGAACCGGGATGAAGCTAAAACCTCTTTCTCTGAACAAGCCATTACAACAGCATTTAATAATGTGGGTTTAAGCTATAGCAAACTTGGCAAGCCTCAATGGGCACGTGCCTGGTTCTCCGTTTACCCCGATGCTAAAAGTAGTCAGTTTAATTTAAAACAGCTTCCTCCACCTAAAAAGGACACTCAACTTGCAGGTACTTATGTACAGCATGCCGGTTTTGGTGCCTGGAGTACGCTGAAAATTGTCAAACAGCAGCAACATTATGCGATCGAATATGAAGGTCTCTATATGGGCTTACGCAGTTTGATTTATGGACCAAATCTAGGTGGATTTAATACCACGATGCCACTGAATAAAACACAGGCACAATATCGCTCTGAAGACTGCAAAATCGATATCTCTTTCGGCTTTGATGCCAAACTCGGAAGTCGTGCAGTGCTTAAGCAAAATAGTGGTGATTCAGGTTGTGGCTTTGGGCATAATGTTTCAGCGGCAGGAGTTTTCTTAAAAGTAGAGAATTAATCGGTTTCAGATATAAAAATATCAGCACTCAGATCGAAAAAATAGGGCTTAGATTCAAGCCAGCAAAAAGCCCGCAGTTGCGGGCTCTTGATCTAAAAAAGAGTGCTATTACACAATAATATCTGCCAGATTGCCTTTTTGCTCTAACCATTCCTTACGGTCACTGGCACGTTTTTTCGCAAGTAACTTATCCAGTAAACCTGCGGTAAAATGACTATCATCCAAATCCAGCTGCACCAAACGGCGTGTATTTGGATCTAAGGTCGTTTCACGTAACTGGCTGGCATTCATCTCGCCCAGACCTTTGAATCGGGTAATTTGCGGATTTTTGCTTTTGCATTTTTTCAAAATACCATTGAGCTCGTCATCATCCAGGGCATAGTGCACGTCTTTGTTGTCATCAATCCGATACAAGGGCGGCATGGCAACGAATAAATGCCCTTCTTCCACCAAGGTTGGGAAATGCTTGACGAACAGGGCACAGAGCAAAGTTGCAATATGCAGACCGTCGGAATCGGCATCGGCCAGAATACAGATTTTGCCATAACGTAGTTCTGACAGGTCATCTGAACCCGGATCGACCCCGATCGCAATCGCGATGTTATGTACTTCTTGCGATGCCAAAACTTCATCCGAAGAGACTTCCCAAGTGTTTAGAATTTTACCGCGAATGGGCATGATCGCCTGGAAGTTTTTATCACGCGCCTGTTTGGCAGAACCACCCGCAGAATCGCCTTCCACAATAAACAGTTCCGACTGATCCAGATCATGTCCAACACAGTCGGATAATTTACCCGGCAAGGTTGGACCGGCCACAATTTTTTTACGTTCTACTTTTTTCGCGGCTTTTAAACGGCGACCCGCTTTAGAAATGGCCATTTCAGCCAGTTGCATCGCGATATCAGAATTCTGGTTTAGCCAGAGTGCAAATGCATCTTTGGCAATATTTTGCACCGTACCTGAGGCTTCACGACTCGACAGACGCTCTTTGGTTTGTCCCGAGAACTGCGGCTCCTGGAATTTCAGCGACAGAATATAGTTGACACCATCCCAGACATCTTCCGCAGAGAGTTTCATATTACGCGGCAACAGATTACGCAGCTCACAGAATTCACGCATGGCATCGGTCACGCCTGAACGTAAACCATTGACATGGGTACCGCCCTGCGCGGTCGGAATCAGGTTGACATAGGACTCCTGAATGCTATCGCCGCCTTCTACATTCCAGCAAATCGCAAACTCGGCACTAGCACGCTCAGCGTCACCTGTTGCAACAAAAGCCGGTGCAGGAATGATTTCACGATCCTCAAGCTCATCCATCAAATAGTCGACCAGACCATTTTCAAACTGCCAGCTGATCTTTTCGTCATTGATCTGGTCAACATAATTGATCTGTAAGCCCGCAGCCAAAACCGCTTTGGCTTTGAGATTATGCTTTAAAGCTTTTAAGGCAAATTTGGGTGAATCGAAGTATTTGGTTTCAGGCCAGAAATGTACCGTAGTTCCCGAGGCGCGTTTAGGTGCCTTGCCTGCCAGCACTTCGAGGGGTGCAACCGGCTCACCATTTTCAAAGGCCATTTTATACAGGTTGCCCTGACGCTGAACTTCAACTTCTACACGGGTCGAAAGCGCATTGACGACTGAAATCCCCACGCCATGCAAACCACCGGAAAACTGGTAGTTATCGGTGCTGAACTTACCACCGGCATGCAGTTTGGTCATGATGATTTCAATACCACTTTGACCATATTCGGGATGAATATCGACTGGCATACCACGACCGTTATCTTCGACAGATAATGAACCATCTTTACAGACCGTGACGGTAATCTTGTTGGCATGTCCGGCTAAGGCCTCATCGACAGCATTATCAATCACTTCCTGCGCCAGATGGTTCGGACGAGAGGTATCGGTATACATGCCCGGACGACGACGTACCGGATCCAGACCAGATAAAACTTCAAGAGATTGAGCCGTATATTGAGACACGTTATTCGGTTTCCTTTTTTATGCAGTCCAACAAAAACTGTAAGAGCAGCGGAATTTTCTCCGCAAAATCATCCATCCCGTGACTGCCATTCGCTTCGGTCATCAGCATTGCAGGGGGACGCGCAGCACTATAATAACGATGTGCTTCACGATAATCCAAAACTTCATCGCCTTGTTGCAGTAGAACCAGTATTTTGTCTGCATCTTGTGCAACTGGCAGGGCCAATTGTTGCAGTTGTCGAAGATCTGCATCATCCAGACACCAGTTCGGATGCACCTGCAAAGGCAGTTGCTCGTCAAACAGTTCACGAAACAGTTGCCATGGTCGCATTGCCGGATTAATCAGTATAGCAGGCACAGCATGCTGTGCGACCAGATATGTCGCATAGAATCCGCCGAGACTGCTGCCCACTAGCGCCACATCTTGCATTGACTGAATCCGCTCGGAAAGCTGCTGAATCGCAGCCAGTGGCGACATATTTAAATCAGGCAAATGCACCTGAACCCCGGAGTATTTTGCACAGTAGTGTTGCAGCAATGTCCCCTTGATCGAGTGGGCATTACTTTTAAAGCCATGCAAATAAATAATATTCATGAACTACCAACAAAAAACCCATTCATCATCAAAATTTAATTTAAAAAATGTGAAGTACACTACATTATCAGACCCGTTAATTACTTAAATTGTCTGACAAAAAAGCCAGAAGTATTCTGTAATTCTCGCTATTTTAGAATAAAGGCCTCAATATCTGGAAACTCGACAAGAAAAAGAATTTATACCGCGAAGTTCTTTAAAAAGAAAGATGACAAATCATGCGGCTCATTGAAAGGACAGCATCAGATGCCAAGTTTGACACCGTTACATGAAACCTATTGTCGCTGGGACCGAACCCCACCGAGTCAGGCCGATGTACTGGAAGGTCTGGCGCAGCTGGTGACGACGCGCTTTAACGACGTTATTCAGGAACTGATCAAGAGTATTCAGCGTGAAATTTTAATGAGTATTTTTGGTTTAAGTGAGAATAATTCACAAAAAATTCAGAATATTCCATCGATTGCCCGGCTCTATCAAATGTCCTATGACATGCTGTTTCATTATGGCAATACCCTGATTGCACCCGGTCTACGCCAGATTATTGAACGT
This sequence comes from Acinetobacter sp. YH12200, assembly GCF_013418175.1. Taxonomy (NCBI): domain Bacteria; kingdom Pseudomonadati; phylum Pseudomonadota; class Gammaproteobacteria; order Moraxellales; family Moraxellaceae; genus Acinetobacter; species Acinetobacter sp. YH12200. Next base: position 57,388 of record NZ_VPCO01000011.1, on the reverse strand, counting down.
TTTCCCAAACTGCATAATAAGCCGCTGACGCCTTCCTTGCATTTTCTGGTCAGTGCCTTAAATGGCATTATTGGGGATTATCTGCTGAAATATCAAAACCCTTTGGCGCTGCCGATGGTGATCTATGACCACTATGGTTCATTGCAAAATGGCGAGTTAAGCGGGCGGATTACCCTATTCGTGCATGGCTTATGTATGAACCATCTCGACTGGTCAAATCGCAAATATGAAGGAATCGGGGAAAAATTACTGGCACAGCGCGACCGCAATACCATGCTGTATCTAAACTACAACACCGGACGGCGGATTTCTGCCAATGGTCGCAGCCTGGCCAATACCTTGCAGGATCTGGTCACTCGTAATCCGAGAATTACCAGTATTGACCTGATCGGGCATAGCATGGGCGGTCTGGTCTCGCGTAGTGCGCTGTTTTATGGTAAGCAGAATGTGTATGACTGGGTCAATATGGTAGAGAATCTGGTTTGTCTGGGTTCACCGCATCATGGTGCAGTACTGGAACGGTTTGGTTTTAGCTTGCAGGACAAACTTGGACATTTCCCGCTGATCCGGCTGATTGGCCATCTGGTCAATATTCGCAGTAACGGGATTCTGGATTTACGCCATGGCAGCGTCCGTGATGATGACTGGGAACATAATCCGCTTCGGATCGGCTTCATGGACGATAACCGTAAACCGGCCCCGATTCCCTCGCATATCGATACCTATCTGGTTGCGGGTACGATCGAATTTGAAAACCGTAAGAACAAGACCTTGCATGTGATTGGCGACTATCTGGTCAGTATCAAGAGTGCTCTGGGCGAGCATCCCAATCCGCGTTTCCAGCTCAAAGTGCCGGATGCACACAAGGCGATTTTCTATGGCCTGAACCATTTTGAAATTCAATATCATCCGCTGGTGGCGGAACAGGTGGCACGCTGGTTCTATCCAAGTCTGGAAGATGCAGCCTTTGACCAGATTCGTGAATATATGACGGATCTGGACAGTCTGGAAGGTATTGCCCTGACTTAACTTTCAGTACATTAAAAAGCCCGCAATTGCGGGCCTTTTAATAGCAACTTGATTAATATTTGTCTCTCAGTCGTCTTACAGGTGCGGTTTTATATTTACGCAGCAGTTGCCATAGACTGACCAGCAATAAAATACTAAAGAAGATCAGAGACCAGACCGGCAAAGATTGCCCCAAGAAAGTCCAGTCAATGGTGGCACACTCGCCAGAACCATTGAGTACCTGTTGCAACACTGACTGCATTGGCAAGGTTTCCAGCCAGTATTCCAGGCCAGGACCACAGCTCGGCACCTGATCCGGTGGCAGATTCTGTAACCAGACATGCCGGGCAGCAACGCCCACAGACCATAAAATACTCAGCGAACCTAGCAAGGCATAGAGCCGCTTCATGATATTGGATTTAGGGTTATGCAGACATGCGATGAGTGAGATGATCCCCAGTCCAATTAATCCCACACGCTGAAACACACAGAGTGGACAAGGCGCCAGGCCCTGTACATGCTCAAGATATAAGGCAAATGCCATTCCAATGACAGCAGCCAAAAATAACATACCACTCACGAAGCGATAACCCCATTGCATGGTGAATCCTCTTATTTTTTATCGATATTGGGCTAAATAATCAGCAAAACTGACGCTGCTATCTTGCTCGAGTTGCTGTTGTTGCTGCAATGACTTTTGTGACATTTTTTCAAAATAAGCCAGTGTTTCCGGGCTAAGCTGGTGTGCTTCATAAACACTGCTATGTTGCTGAGCCAGATGCTGGCCAAAGTGCCACATACTGCCTTGAGTGCGTGTATCGCCCACCACCAGGGCAGATAAAGTTGCATCAACTTCATCGACCCGGATCTGCATCATCTTCATGGCATTGCTATACAGGTCGGTTGCATAGGTCTGATTGAGCAGCTCGGCCAGAGGCTGCATGCGTTGCAGATGTATGGCACACCAGTCTTCAATCGGATAGCATTGACCATCTGCCAGAATTGCAGCATTCGGCGCACGGCCACGATTTACCACTTCGGTCTGATTCTGCTCAATGATCTCCTGCTCCTCACCGAAAAGTGCTGGACTGTCCTGCAATAAACAATACAAGGCCACCACTTCCAGGAAGCCGGCGGTGTCTTCATTGATGCCAATCGGGCTATATGGATTGACATCGACTGCCCGCAGCTCGACATAGGCAATCCCGCGATTTTCCAGCGCTTGAGATGGGGTTTCACCCTCTTGTGGCACCTGCTTCGGACGTACCAGACTGTAATATTCATTTTCGATTTGCAGCACATGATCATTGATCTGAGTCGGCTGGCCATCTGCTGCATTTAGTCCAAGACGACTAAAGGGTTTATACGGCGTTTTGACTGCTTTTTGCAGTCCTTCTAGATAGTCTTGCAAGTTATTATAGTGAATGCCGAGCTGTTTCTGGGCTGAGTTCTGGTAGCCAAATCGTCCCATACGCAATGCTGTCGCATAAGGGGTATACAGGGTGCCTTTTACCAAGGGCAATAGATGATGATCACGACCGGTCATAAAGCACTGGCAGACTGCCGGACTGGCACCGACCAGGAACATCACCAGTGGGGTCAGACGAATAAAGTTACGGATCAGCCCCATATAGCGGTGGCTGCGATAATCCTGCAGGCTTAAGTCCTTGAGTGCTTCATCCTGCTCCTGCTGCTGTAAGGCTTCGAACAGATGATCCGGGAAAGACAGGTTATAATGCACCCCTGAAATGGTCTGCATACGGCGACCATAACGCACCCCCAAGCCATGACGATACAAGGTTTTAAATAAGCCGATATTCGAGCTGCCATACTGCGCCAGCGGAATACTTTCATCGCGGCTATCCAGCATGCAGGGCATCGACATCGGCCAGAGTTTTTCCTCATTTTCCAGATGACGATGCACAATCGCGTGAATATCAGTGAGATAGTCCAAGGCTTTTTTGATCGTGTCCTGCGGCGGCGTAATGAACTCCATTAAGGCTTCAGAATAGTCTGTGGTGATATGTGGATGAGTCAAGGCTGAACCCAAGGCACGCGGATGCCCTGCCTGTGACAGGAAACCATCACTCTGCATACGTAAGCTTTCACGCTCAATACCACGCAGCATGCCTTTGATGAGTGACGACTCTACCCAGGTCGGTAACACATTTTGGGAAGTCGGTTCAGGTTGACTCATTACAATCTCGCTTAAAGGGGCTAAACTATTAAATTAAAATCATCAGTTTAATCAGTATAACGTGATTTCTGGCCGGCACATGATAGGCTGTCTAGTTTTCAGGCAAACTATTGATTTTTAATTTGGCAATTTTTTAACACAAACTTCCCCTATAAGACATGTGAAATTTGTGATTTTATAATTAAATGAGCAGAGGCAAACAATAAAGCATATGAATTATCAAGATTTTTTAGACTTCTGGTTTTCCCCGGCCGCAGAACCGAACTGGTTTGTTAAAAGCGCAGCCTTTGATGCCTTACTGGCTGAAAAGTTTAGCGTCTTGCATCGGCAGGCCGCACAAGGCGAATTATGGACCTGGCGAGAAACGCCAGCAGGCCGGGTGGCCGAAATCATTATCCTGGATCAGTTATCCCGTAATTTATATCGCAATGATCCACGTGCTTTTGCTCAAGATGGTATGGCTTTGGTTCTGGCTCAGGAAATGATCCAGTTAAAACTCGATCAAGCGCTTGATCCAGTCTACCGCCGTTTTTTATACATGCCCTTTATGCACAGTGAGTCAACACGTATCCATGAAGTGGCATTGCAGCTGTTTGAAGCGCTGGATAATCCAACTGTGTTGGACTATGAGCTAAGACATAAAGTGATTATTGACCGTTTCGGACGTTATCCGCATCGAAACCAGCTTTTAGGCCGGGAATCGACAGCGGAAGAATTAACTTTCCTGACCCAGCCAGACAGTAGTTTTTAAGAGTTTTTAAGCTCCGCTATCTGGACTGGATCATTGCATCAGGAGATCGAACATGAAATATACCCTCTGCGGGCTGGCTCTCATTGCGGTACTGGGTCTGAGTGGCTGTGCAACGACACCCTCAAAGCCTTTAAGCTTTGATCAGTTGGGCCGCTACAGTACCACGCCCCTCAACAGCAACACCTATCGGATTGGGTTTCAGGCCCGGCCCAATATGAGCTTTGGCACGGCTGAGGAAATTACCCTGCTCAAAGCCGCGCAGACCACTGTGCAAAATGGCTTTCAGTTCTTTAGAGTGCTGAATGATCCAAGTAATCGTACCCAGCAACCGCCACGTCAGGCGATCGTCTATCCGGCACCGAGCTATTATCCATATGGTTATTACCGTCGCTATCCGGGGTTCTGGCCAGACCCGTTCTATGACCGTCCTTATACTGTCACCCTGGATCCTGCTCAGGTGGCCTATACCATTGAATGCTTTAAAGCCGGTCAGGCACCTAGCGATGCTTTCGATGCGCGCTTGATTTTACAGTCACTTGGGACTAAATATGGTCTAAGTCCATCCGGCGCAGTGCTGCAACCGCAACCGGCCAATCCCTCTTGACAGGATGATCTATGCAGACAGAGCGTATCTCACCGAGCTTACAACGCAGTAAACGTTTTGCGACCATCGCGCTGGTGGTCGCGGTACTGATCTGGTTGGCACTCATGCTTGCTGCCAAGCTGCTGCCCGAATATGTCTGGCTGATTCATATCCTGATGCTCTCTGCAGAAGCCGGTGTGGTCGGTGGTCTGGCTGACTGGTATGCGATTACCGTACTGTTCCGTAATCCTTTTGGCCGCTTGCCGATCCCGAAATTTTTACGTGACCATACCGAAATCATTCCCCGCAACAAGGCCCGTATTGCAGAGTCAATGGGCCGTTTTGTGCAGGAAAATTTTCTCTCTCCGCAAATTGTACAGCGCAGTCTGGCCAGTACCGACCTGAGTCTGGCCGCGGGGCGCTGGCTGGCCAATCCGCAAAATAATGTGCAAGTGACTCAGGTCATTCAGCAAACCGTGCCTAAAGTTTTCGAATTTGTCGGGCAGGAACAGATTGCCGGATTTATCCAGAATAATAGCGTGCAATGGGTCAAGAACACCCAGATCAATACCCTGGCCAGCGAGATGCTGCGCGCCGTACTCGAAAATGATTTTCATCAGGATGTACTGCAACGCGGCCTAGACGTGGTACATGCCTGGATGAGCTCACATCCTGAAGAAACCCGGGAACTGACCCGCAACCTGTTCAAGGAAATGGGAGTCTGGAAACTGGCCAAAGGCGCGAGCTGGATTGGAATTGATGTACAGCAACGCAGTATTGATTCTGTCATTCAGAGGGTTGAAGCGATGCTGGCCGACCCGGATCATCCTTGGCGGCTTAAAATTGAGGAAACTGGACATCACTGGATGTTGCAACTGGCCGACAACCACAGTGAAGCCAGCCAGCGTCTGAATGAAACCAAGGATGCCTTGCTCGATAGCCCGCAGGTGCTGAATTTTATCAGTGGTGCCGTGGTGATTTTATGTGATGCCATTAAAGAGGATTTGCAAAAACCGGATTCCGGTATTGCCGAGAATCTCAGAATTGCGATTCAGCAGGTCGGAGAAAATATTATCTCGAATGCTTCGGTACGTGAGCTGCTGAATAAACGTCTTAGCGGGATCGCGGTGGATCTGAGTGATCAGTACAGTGAAAAAGTGATTCGTTTCATTAGCGAGCGCATTCACGAATGGGATTCGAGCGAGATGATTGACAAGATTGAAAATGAAGTTGGCGGCGACCTGCATATGATCCGGGTCAATGGGGTCGTGGTGGGTGCCTGTATCGGTCTGGTGCTCGGGATTATCCGGGCGGCGGTGGAGCATCTGATTTAAAAACCATTTTCTCTTTGATACAGCTTGGCTCTTCAACAGATTCAGGCTGTTTGGGGACAGAATAAAATCAGCCCAACCTTAAAAATAAAACCTGCCTGCCCTATTTTTCACATCGGCATTTTTAAAAGGCTGAAACCCTTACTATTGTCAGAGTTGTTTTAATCAATCACTTCGGTGCTTGAGGGCCGGACATATCCACCAATAGTCCGGTAAATTTGCGGACAAAAGGTAATAAGGTCACCACGACTGGAAAGGCAATTGCCCAGGAAATCATCCAGTTGTGAAACCAAAGTGGCATGAATCCATCAATCCAGCCTAAATTGCGCAGCATATTGATCATGGAAATGATGCCACTCATCAGACCAGACAAGATAAACGGCACAATAATCAGTGCCCATTTCGCCGGAAGTTTAGGAATATTGCCAATAATGGTCGGATGTTGTTGCGAATCCACGGACTGCTCTTTTTCTATATTTTAAGATCACTAATATAAGCCAAATTTTATACTTCTGAAGGTGCATTTTTATTAAAATTGATGTTATTTTCACCCGATTGATCACATTCTCCCAAAGACCAGATTGTAAAAAATCTGTGGAGTGATCGTATAATTTTTATTCCCTAGAAATGCTTTTACCTAAACAGCCGGAAATTTGCTATATTTGCTGTTTTTCTGCGATCTCTATTTTCGACTGATTATGAACACGGCAATCCAAGCAGCTCTAGAACATGCAGTGCAATCCCTTCAAGCTGAAGGTGTCCTCCCATCTGACTGGAAAAACAGCAGTAGTTTGACGCGTACCAAAGACCGAACACACGGTGATTTCGCCTCAAATATCGCGATGATTGCCTCTAAAGCTGCGGGTATGAAGCCGCGTGATTTAGCAGAAAAAATGCTTGCTGTTCTTCCTGAAGTGGCAGATATCAGCAAAGCGGAAATCGCAGGTCCTGGTTTTATTAACTTCTTCCTCAATGCAGACCAGCGCTTTGTGGTACTCGATCAAATTCAAGCACAGCAAGATGCTTATGGTCGCACCCAGGTCAATGCGGACAAACGCATTCAGGTTGAATTTGTCTCTGCCAATCCGACCTCTAGTCTGCACGTGGGTCATGGTCGTGGTGCCGCGTATGGCATGACCGTTGCCAATCTTTTAGAGGCGACTGGTGCCAAAGTAGATCGCGAATACTATGTCAATGATGCTGGCCGTCAAATGGACATTCTGGCCACTTCAACTTACCTGCGTTATTTAGAGTTAAATGGTCAGGAACTGGTCTTCCCGAAAAATGCTTACCAAGGCGACTATGTCAAAGAAATCGCGCAAAGCATTATTGACCAGGATGGCGATGCTTATGTCCGCCCGGTTGCGGATGTGTATAAAGACGTGCCGGAAGATGTGCAATTCGCTGCTGAACTGGATGCAGATGGCAACAAAGTGGTGGTGTCTGGCGACAAAGAAAAGCACATTGATGGTTTGATCTTTAATTCTCAGGCGTTGATTGGTACAGGCTATCGTGTCTTCCTACAGGCAGCACTCAAAGCGATTCTGGATGATATTAAAGATGACCTGGGCGAATTTGGTGTCACTTTCAACCAATGGTTCAGCGAAGAATCATTAACCGACAAAATTGAAGAAGCCTTACAGACCTTAGATCAACGTGGTTTCCTGTACGAAAAAGATGGCAATATCTGGTTCAAGTCGACTGAATTTGGTGATGAAAAAGACCGTGTGGTGAAACGCCGTAATGGCCAGACCACCTACTTTGCCTCTGACATTGCCTATCACCTGAATAAATTACAACGTGGCTATACCGATATTATTGATATCTGGGGTTCCGATCACCACGGTTATATCGCACGTGTAAAAGCAGCGATTGATGCGATGGGCTATGACTCGAAGAAATTAACGGTGCTTCTGGTTCAGTTTGTCAGCCTGTGGCGCGGTGGCGAGATGGTACAAATGTCATCTCGTTCAGGTCAGTTCGTGACCTTGCGTGATCTGCGCAAAGAAGTCGGCAACGATGCTGCACGTTTCTACTATGTGATGCGTAAATCTGAACAACACATCGATTTCGATCTAGACTTAGCGGTGTCGCAAAGCAAAGACAACGCTGTATATTACATCCAGTATGCGCATGCCCGAATCTGCCGTATGTTAGAAAAAGCGGCCTCTACAGGCGTGAATTTTGACGCTGCGGCAGCGCGTACTCTGGCGGCCCGACTCGAGCTGGATGCTGAAACTGAAGTTCTGGCTAAACTGGCTGCCTATCCAGAAATTCTGGTGCGTGCTGCAAACAGCCATGAGCCACATCAAATCGGCAACTACCTGAAAGAGCTGGCAGCCTTGTTCCACGGCTGGTACAACGACAATAAAGTACTCGGTGATGATGCTGAACTGACTCAGGCGCGCTTACTGTTATCAGTGAACGTACGTCAGGTATTGCGTAATGGCTTAGAACTTTTAGGTGTGTCTGCGCCTGAGAGCATGTAAGCAAAGCACCGCTTTGCATGCTCGCAAGGCGAAAGCTTCGCTTGAGTAAGCATGTATAGATTGTTTTGCATGCTCGCAAGACAAAAGCTCTACTCGAAGCCACAACGAAAACTGTTGTTTTAGCTGTTCAGAAAATACCTGGCTAGATTCTGCCAGCTATTTGAAAAAATAGTTCAAGTATAAATCTGGTGTGCAGTTTGATCTAAATAATGACATTTGGATCTTAATCACATAGGATGAAATAATAGTCAGGCATAACCACTGTTATGCCTTTTCTATGAGGCAACCCCATATAGAGGAAATCCCAAGTGTTTGGAAAAACGCAACGCGGTGTATCTGAAAGACCGAATAAGCCTAAAAAGCCACTGATTCCGACCTGGCTCGGCACACTCGTGATCATTTTAATCGTGTTGAGTTTTTTAATGGCACTGATGTTGTGGAAGCCATGGGAACCGGTTAAGCCTAAAACTCAAACGACTGCAGCATCTGTCCAGGAAGAAGACACCAATAAGGATTACCGTTTTTACGATTTGTTGCCACAACAACAAGTAACTCCGATTCCTGAACAGGCGGTACCTGAAGCTAAAAGACAGGATACTGTGGTGATTGTAGAAGCACCTCGACCTGAAGTTCCTGAAGCTGCAGCAAGCACCGAACCTGGCTTGGAAGTCAGCGAAGCACCGGTTACAGCTCCGGTCAGCTATATTCTGCAAGTACGCAGCTTTGATGATCCGGATCAGGCCGATGCCCGCCGTGCGGAAATTATTCTGAATGGCCTGTCTGCTGATGTGGTCAGAAGCGTAGAAAATGGCAAAGTCTGGTATCGCGTGGTCTCAGGCCCTTATGACTCGGCTGATGCGGCACTGATTGCCCAGCAGACCTTGCAACACAGTGGCATTGACTCGATTGTGGTGAAACGCTAAAGATTTAAATGAGAAAAAGCGCCTGATGGCGCTTTTTTTGTATCCTTCCCCCTTTGGAAAAGGGTGAGGAGCATTGCTCCGCAAGGGAGGATTTATATCATTCAGGATTAATCCCCCTCGATCCCCCTTTGAAAAAGGGGGAGGATACAAGAGGCTAAAATCTTTAAACCGTATGCCCCAATGCTTCACCCATATTCACCAAAGAATTGGCCTTGAACGCGGCATCCCACTGCATTTTATGTTCTTCAAATAAAATCACTGCAGTTGAACCAAGGTAGAACCGGCCCAGTTCCGCACCTTTTTCCAGGAACAGATCATGCTGGTTTAACTCGATCCGACCAGAAGGTTTAACCTTGCCAGTAGCCACCGTTTCAATACCAGCCACAATCATTGCACCCACCAAGACCACGGCCATACGGCCAATTTCAGTATCAAACAGGCAGACCATGCGTTCATTGCGGGCAAACAGACCCGGAATGTTTTCTGCCGTGACCTGATTGACCGAGAACAGTTCCCCCGGTACATATAAAGTTTCAGTCAAAGTCCCTGCAAATGGCATATGCACACGGTGATAATCACGTGGTGACAAATATACTGTCGCAAATTCACCATTCTTGAAGGGTTCAGCCAGTTGCGGGTCAGCAATCAGCGCTTCTACAGTAAATTTTTGACCTTTGGCCTGAAACACATCGCCATTTTCAATTTTACCCAGCTGGGAGATCGCCCCATCCGCAGGTGAAACAATGCTGCTGGCATCTGGATCAACTGCACGAATCCCTTGTTTCAGGGCACGGGTAAAGAATTCATTAAATGATTTGAATTTCAAGGCATTGGCCTGTTCAGCAATCGACATATCAATGCCGTACTGTGCCTTAAAGGCAGTAATTACAGCCGTTTTGATAATCGGGTTTTCGCTGGCAGCAATTTTGCCGACCACACGAGACAGGCGATGTTGCGGTACTAATCGTTGAGCTTTAATAAAAAACTGTTGTTTTAAACGTGATGTGATGCTCAAGATGGCACCTCCCCTGTAGCGATTGGACTATTGAGGCGATTGCCCCATTCACTCCACGCACCATCATAGGCTCGAATTTTCCAGCCCAGTAAACGGCCCAGAATATAGGCCAAACCTGAGCGATGATGGGACTGGCAATACACCACAACCGGCTGAGTCAAATCAAAGCCCAGTTGTTCCAGACGCTGCTGAGTACGTGGTAAAGGCTGCAATTTTAAATGATTTTGCCGGTTAAGGGCAGTACTCCATTCAAAATGACGTGCTCCCGGAATATGACCGCCGCGGCGCGCTGCCAGACGCAGGCCAGTATATTCATCTTCAGTGCGGCAATCCCACAGTTGAACTTGTTCATTTTCAATGAGCTGGTGTAATTCATCATAGCCAATCTGAAACTCTGATTTTTGCTCGAGATTGACAGGAACTAAATGACTCACCGGGCTAAATATTTCCTGATCGGACGAGGTTGGCAAACCTGCACCTAGCCAGGCATGAATCCCGCCATTCAATAGGCTGGTATTTTTAAAACCCAGACAATGCAGATTCCAGAGTAAACGCCCGGCCCATGCCCCGCCCTCATCATCATAGGCCACCACATGATGCTCAGGCGAAATATTCAGATAAGCAATGAGGACCTGCAAGCCTTCTGCATCCGGCAATAGCCCCATCGTATGCTCTTCCTGACGAACCAGCAGCTTGGGTTGTAAATGCAGGGCATGTGGAATATGCAACTGCTCATACACAGAAGCCCGGCTGAGGTCGACAATACGAAGTTTTTCATGGCCCAAATAGGGAACTAAATCTTCTGCCTCGATCAGCAGACCAAAATTAAAAGCTGAAGCTATCATCGTTATCATGGCTATGATGGGTCAAATTGTTTTGATCTTAGCACAGCTCATTTTTACACTTATGCGGTTTCTTTTAAGATGATTAGCAGGATTTTAGATAAGTCATGCTAAAAAGCCATCTTGTATAAAAAAACCGCCCCTGTAGCGAAGCGGTTTTTAAAATTACTCATGTCTAAAATGTGCTTAAGCAGGTTCAGTGATCTCGAAAACCTGACGCAAATAAGCCAGGAAAGTATCATTATCAGTCATGGTTTTGCCTGGACTGTCCGAAATTTTTGCCACCGACTGACGGTTACATTCCACCAGTTTCAATACGATATTTAAGGGGGTTTGGCCCATGTCGTTGGTCAGGTTGGTGCCAATCCCGAAACTGACCTGAAAACGGTCTTTAAAGTATTGATGCAGTTTCCAGGCTTTTTCCAGATTCAGACCATCACTGAAAGTCAGCATTTTGGTTTTGCTGTCAATTTTCAGTTTTTTATAATGTGCATAGGCCTTGTCACCCCAAACATAGGGATCACCACTGTCATGACGCAGGCCGTCAAACAGTTTGGCAAAATACAGGTCAAAATCACGCAGGAAAGCATCCATACCGACCACATCGGTCAGGGCAATGCCTAAATCACCACGATATTCCTGTACCCAGGTTTCCAGTGCAGATTTCTGGAAATTACGCAGACGCACGTCAAGCGCCTGAAATGCTTGCAGGAATTCATGCGCCATGGTGCCAATCGGGGTAATTCCCAGCTCTTTGGCCAATAACACATTACTGGTACCACGGAAGACATGTGGTGCAGCCTTGTTGAATTCTTCTACCACATGCTTTTGCCATTCGAAACTATAACGGCGACGTGTCCCAAAATCCGACACTAAAAATGGCGGATCATGTGGATGTTGCGATGCATCGTATTCTTTTAATAATTGTATTTTTGCCTGTAAACGGCGCTCACCTTCAGCCAGCACTTCAGGACTACGGATCCGGCTAAAATACAGTTCATTGACAATTGCCAGTACGAAGATTTCAAACATCATCGCCTGAACCATCGGGCCTTCAACTTTAATGTCTAAACGACCTTCGCTATCGATACTGGCCTGAATAAAACGGCGTTTCAGTTGAAACAGTTCCAGATAATCGACGAAATCGCTCTTGATAAAACGCAGACTTCTTAAATATTGCAACTCGTCTTCTTTAAAGTTGAGCTGACACAACAGATCAAGTTGATGATTGAGATCATCCAGAATATCCGTCAGTGGATAGACTGTATCTTCCAGATTACGACAACGAAAATGGTAGACACTATGCGTTTGCGGAAACTTGTGTAATACCACTTGTAACATGGTGAATTTGTACAAGTCAGTATCTAACAGGGAACGGATAATTGGAGCCATAACTAAGGAAATATCGCTGTGCTTATCTCAACATTAAAGCATAAAATTTTATGCAATATTGCAGGATTTACGTACAGCTAGCTGAATTCGCGACAAAAGTATCAGAGTATAATGGGTTTTATTTTGACAACTGGCCTGGGGTTTTCCCCTGTTCCTGAATGATTTTCTGCAGCTGTTTTTCCTGACCAATCACCTTGGCAAATTCGGCTGTGGTCTTTTGCCCGGTCTGCTTGGCTTGGGCATCACAGTCGACCTGACGCAGCTGTTTGGCAATGGCAAATTCCATTTTAAACAGTGCCCCCATCAATGCGGTATTACCTTTATTGTCGCGGGCGCAGCGATCAGCACCATGATTGAGCAAGGTCGTCACAATAGTTTGATGGCCATAATAGGTCGCCATCATCAGGGGGGTAAAACCGGCACTATTGCGTACATCAACCGGAAAACCATACTTGAGAAATTCATGAATCACTTCGTGATTGCCGGTTTTGGCTGCGGCAAAAAACAGCGCAACTAATTCCTGTTGTGAGCTCATCTGAATATTGTCCACAGTTTTAGCGGGGGAGATCTCCTTGGCGGTGGCCACGTTTGCGAATATGGAACCTATCGCGAGAATACTGGCTAAAACTGCATGCTGCATAGCTTTCATAATGAACTCCAACAGAAATCAAATAGAGACATGAATCGAAAATGATTCTATTCAGATTAGATAAGATGAGTAAAACGGAGTGCCTGTAGAACTCCCCCTAGGGTGCAGGAAAGGTTTGGAGTTCTACAGGACTTTGCGGAGGTGAATTCTTAAACCCTAGTCACCAATCCTGATCGACCAATCGAAATCAGTCTTTGAGTTGTGCTGCTTTGGCTTTGACCGTTGCGATGTTGCCCTTCACCGCTTTGGTCATACGTGTACCGTAGTCGGCATCTGCCTTGTAGAAATAAGACAACATGATGTGCTTGGTTTCTGAATCTTTTACTGCACCTAAGTCCGCAGCCAGGTTCATAATCAAGTCATCTTTCTCTTTGGCAGTATACGAACGGTACAGCTCACCTGCCTGCTTGAAGTTCTGCTCTTTCACACCGATTTGCTGTACATGACCCGATAATGGTGTTTGTACCGCACGTGCTTTTGCAGTTGCAGCTTTTGGCTCTTTGCGGCTTGGCTCATAGTTCACATCCGAGTCACGCTCAGACACGTTCATATAACCTTCCTGGTTGTTGTTATTTACAGCAACCACTGGACGGTTCACCGGAATTTGCTGGTGATTCACACCCAGACGGTACATTTGCGTATCTGAGTAAGAGAAGATACGGCCTTGTAGCAGACGGTCTTCCGATGGCTCAATACCCGGAACCAGATTACCTGGTGCAAATGCCGACTGTTCAGTCTCATTGAAGAAATTCTTTGGCATGCGGTTCAGGGTCAATGTCCCCACTTTCACTTCTGGAACTAAGTCAGTTGGCCAGATCTTGGTGGGATCAAGTGGATCAAAATCAAACTTGCCGAGATCTTTTGGATCCAGTACCTGGATATACAGATCCCATTTCGGGAAGTTGCCGGCATAAATGTTGTTATAAAGATCATTGGTCAAGTGATTGAAGTCTTTGCCCTGTTGCACGGCAGCTTCTTTCACATTCAAACCCTTCACGCCTTGTTGCGAGCGGAAGTTGAATTTCACATATTTGTATTCGCCCTTGTCGTTATATAGCTTGTAAGCATGTACACCGAAACCGTCCTGTTCGCGGTAGCTGGTGGGCACACCTTGTTTGCCGTACACATAAGTCAGCATGTTGGTAGCCCATGGCTGGCTCGACAGGAAGTCAAATACACGGTTGGCATCTTGTACGTTTGTCACCGGGCTTGGCTTCATTGCATGAATGAAGTCCGGGAATTTGATCGCATCACGGATGAAGAATACCGGTGTCTGGTTACCGACCAGATCCCAATTCCCTTCTTGAGTATAGAACTTGATCGCGAAACCGTGCGGGTCACGCAGGGTTTCCGGTGAACCTTTACCATGAATTACCGTAGACATACGTACAAAAACTGGAGTTTTAGTACCGGTCTTGAATAGAGAAGCAATTGTTAAGTCAGACAGGTCTTTAGTTGCAACGAATTCACCATAAGCCCCTGTACCACGCGCATGTACCACACGCTCCGGAATACGCTCACGACCAAAACGTTGTAGTTTTTGTACCAATTGAACGTCTTGAAGCAAGACTGAACCATTTGGGCCTGCTGTGATTGAGTTCTGGTTATCACCGACTGGCGCACCATTGTCTTTAGTTAGAGGAGCAGCTTGTGTGGCTGTGACAGTTGCAAGCATTGCAACCAGTAATGAACGCTTAAACATTTCTAAATCTCTCAATTTATTACCTTTCCTGCAGGTGCTAAGATATATAAAAACTAAAAATTGTTAAAACAGATTATTTTTATAACTTCAATCGTTTTAATGAATTTATAAAAATTAATCAATTGATTTTCAAATATTTAAAACTCATAAAAATTAGCATCTGATACTGCTTCAGGTTTTATTCTTGCTACAATCACGCCCATCTATCGTTATCAGTCAATATGTAAAATGCGTGCCTTATTACAAAGAGTTTTAGAAGCTAAAGTCGTGGTCGAGGGTGAAACCACTGGCGAAATAAATAAAGGAATTCTGGTTTTTCTGGGTCTGAGCAAGGACGACAATCTGGAAAAAGGTAAAAAGCTGATTGATAAGATATTGAAATACCGATTCTTTGATGATGAACAGGGCAAAATGGGCTGGAATGTCGGTCAGGCCGGAGGCGGTTTACTGCTGGTTTCGCAATTTACCCTAATGGCGCAAACCCAAAAAGGTTTACGTCCAGATTTTGGCCCTGCCATGCCACCTGCTGCTGCAAAAGAGCTGTATGAGCAACTGGTTGACTATGCAAAGTCACAATTTAAACATGTACAAACTGGTATTTTTGCAGCGGATATGAAAGTACATTTGGTCAATGATGGGCCGGTGACGTTTAATTTAGAAGTTGAATAGCGACATTATTTTCCACATTAAAAAGCCCTCAGATTCAGTAATCGAGATCAGGCAGGAAACTATCTGGTTTTTTATTATTGTTATTCATAATGATATGGGGTAGCTGGAAACCTCATCCCCAACGGTCTGGGGCATCAGGTGTATTGTACCGCAAGATTAGAAAATAATTGTTTCTGCAAAAGATTTAAAAAATTAAGGAGCTTAGATCTAAACTCCCTAACTGACTGGCATTACCCAGATTGAAACTGGCTGAATCCTGCCCTCAGCCCTCCTTGAAAAAGGAGAGGAAGTCAGGAGCAGAGTTTTATTTACCCGTTTTTTCTTTAATAAACGCCCGGGCAAATTTAATTTTTTCTTTGACCGGTTTGGGCAATTTGGGTGGAATCATCTTCGCCACCTGGTTAAACCAGACCAGCAGGCCAAAGTCACCTTCCATTTTGATGGTGCCACTTTGCATACCGGTCATGAATGCTGTCGGGTCACCTTTGACCAAGGTCTTTACACCCTGTTCACTATCAGCAAACTGCAATACAAAATCTGCTTTCTCTGCATCACCTGAAACCGTATCAATCTGGCCATTATTGACAATGATCTGACGTGCCATACCTTCATCTGTGCCAATCTGGATCCGGAATTGACGCTCATGTACCAGTTCAATAAATTTTGGGCTGGTACGTGCCAATTGCTTCATACGTAAAGCCAGACCCGCGACCAACAAGTCCAGTGGATCGGTACTCATATCAATAAGAGGAAGTTTTAACACAGGAATGGACGACAGTTTCATGGAGGATGCCTATTCTAATTGTACGAAAATTGACAAATATCCTAGCATAATTCTTGGCTAGGTTGATTAAGCAGTTTGTATCATATTTCTAAGCTAAAAAATGCACCCGTGGGTGCATTTTTTCTTTGCGATTTGTAGACTTAACGGCTCGAAAGCTGCTGCTGGTCATCTTCATAGACTGGCGTATGTTCGATACAACGGCGTTTTGCCAAGGCACGCTCTGCACGACGGTCTTCACGCAATAATAAGAAAGTGACCACCATCATGACTGCTGTCAATGCACTCAGATAACTATAGGTCATTGGCAGATCAAACCAGGCTTGTGTGCCTACACGAATCATCTCAATCAAGCCCCAGACCAACATCCCGGCTGCCATAAAACTCAACCAGCGACGATAAGGCGAGAAGAACACAGCAACTACAGCTGCAGCGACTAAACTGAAGCCCACGATCGTTGCTAAATTCGCTGTTACCATATAAACCCCTCCATCCAAATAGATAGTTTGCCTGTTTGATATTGCAACGGTTCTATCTATTGAATTTCGTTCAATCAATAAAATGGAATCTGTTGATTTGTATCTCTATGCCTGCATTATGCTGAGTTTTTTGCATAAAAAAAGTCCTGTGATCTGGTCTCACGACATACTTTGTCGCGATATTATATTGTCATTACATTTTTTGCTTTTGGCATTTTTGTGGATCAATGACTGCGTCAATGTTGGCGTGTCATTACAAAATTATCAGGGCTGTTATTGACTGAAAAAATTATTTTTCCGTTTAAGATGATCGATGTTTTTATAGTCAACCTTCTCTGCTGGCTTGGTCACCTTGGTCCAAAGGCAATCAAAAAACGCGACCCTGAGGTCGCGTTTATATCTATCCAAACGAGTGTTTATGCCTGATTCAGGTCTTTATCGTGTACCCCGAGCAGATACAGCACCCCGTCCAGACCGACACTGGAAATCGCCTGCGTGGCATTTTGACGCACCAGTGGCTTGGCACGGAAAGCCACACCGAGTCCTGCAATCGATAACATTGGCAAGTCATTGGCACCATCACCGACTGCAATGGTCTGTTCCAGGGAAATTCCCATCTCTTTGGCAATTTCGCCAAGCAATAAAGCTTTACGCGCGCCATCGACAATATGACCTTTGACTTCACCCGTGACTACACCATCCTGAACATCAAGCGCATTGGCATGCACTTCATCAATATCCAGTTTGCCTTGCAAATATTCGGCAAAGTACTGAAAACCACCCGACAGAATTGCAGTACGGTAACCCAATGCTTTTAAAGTCGAAATCAGGCGTTCAGCACCCTCGGTAATGGTCAGGCGCTCGGCAATTTTCGGCAGTACCGATGCATCCATGCCTTTCAATAAAGCCACACGGGCACGGAAACTGGCCTGAAAATCAAGTTCACCTTGCATGGCGCGTTCGGTGATTTCAGCAACCTGCGCACCGACCCCTGCTTCAATCGCCAGTTCATCAATCACTTCCTGTTCGATCAGGGTCGAGTCCATATCAAAACAGACCAGACGGCGGTTACGGCGATAGGCATTGTCTTCCTGAACCGCAACATCGACATTCAGTTCACTGGACAAACGCAAACAGGCAGCACGCATGGCTGCGGCATCCAGCATTTGTCCTTTTAAACCAAATTCGATACAGGCACGTTTCGGACCGGTACTGCTGCCATCCAGGGCCGGACGGCCAGACAGACGGGTTACGGTTTCAATATTAAAACCCTGAGTCGAGACAATCTGGGTCACGGCCTGCAAATGAGAGGCATTTAATTCAGGGGCCAATGCCGTTACGATATAACGTGTGCGCCCACCCTCTTTGACCCACTGATCATATTCAGTCGCAGAGATCGGTTTAAAGCGCACAGTTAACCCGATATCATGTGCTAGAATCAGGATTTCCTTCATGGCTAATGCTGTCGCCGTCTGGTCATCAGACGCTACAACAATACCTAAGGTTAACTGATTATGAATAACCGCTTGCCCCACATCTAAAATCTGTAGGGAATGGGCGGACAAAACCTGCATTAATCGTGTAAATTGATTAGGCTGGTCAGGTCCTAAAAATGATATAAGAATGATTTCTCGCATGAATTGACTCGGGTCTGAGCTACAACTATTGTTAGAATCATAATCGAAATTGAACAGAATTGCCTTGGAAGTTTACGTTGAATGCGCCTAGACAAGGGCTATTTGCTAGCCTATTGATTGTAAGTTTTGCTCTGCATACCTTTTTACTGGTATTGGCAACCACTCACCAACTGAATGAAAACCGCACCAGTCAGGGGCAGCTGATCACCAGTCAACTGGTGACAGACAGCCTGTCCGAGCTGGAACCGGCCAATCGTGTTTCTCTGGCTTTGCTGGCAAATCGTTATGCGACCAACCCGAGTGTGGCTTCGATTCGAATTCTGGATGCGAAAGGTCAGGTTTTAGCCACCGGTGGACTGACCAAAACTCGTGATGGTGAAGTTTTTGTCCGTGATGCACAGCAAAACGAGAAAAAAGTCGGTCTGATTGAAATCACCCTGATTGAGCCAAGTATGGGTGAAATTCTGCGGACGCAATGGCTGGCGATTCTGTTCTCTTTCATTATTCATGCTTTGATTTGGGTGGCGTACCGCGCGATCGCGCGTCCTAGCCGAACCGAATATCTGGCACGCATTAACAATGAATCCCGTTTAAAATTCGAGATTCAGACCCTGACCCAAGCTCTGGAACAGGAAAAGCACAATGCTGCGCTAGCCATTGCCCAAGCTCAACAGGCAGTGAAAAACAAAGCCAAAGAAAAAGAACATAAGCCGGCGGTCCTGGAGCAGGATAGCCTGAGCTTGAATATCCAGTTCTATGATCCAAAACAATTACTGGATAGTGTCAATAAAACCGTTTCGGTGCCTTATTTCAATCTCTGTCAGATTTTTCTGAACAAAGCCACCGAACTCTGTGTGCAACGTTATAAATTGAATAGTTCTGATATTTGTACCGTACATAAATTTGATGAAAAAGGGGCCACGATCAGTATTGCAGCAGATAAACCAAATGCCCTGGCTTGCCTGACCATGATCAGTGCCGTGTTCCAGCTGTTGTCCGAAGTACTGTATAAACGTTACCGGGAAGAAAAACGTTTTGTGCTGCAAACCCGCAGCGCAATTGCCTCTAAAGTCGAGGAGATGCAGCTCAGCTCGGTACAAGCCTCTGAGCGTCTTAGCCAGCACCTGGTCTCGAAAGAAAGTGCCTTACATGTACCGAATCATTTGCTGAAAGATGTAAGTGATCACTTCCAGCTGGTGAGTATGCCTAATCCAACCAATGTCCTGACCCGTCATGCCTTTGTAGTGAATGGCATGGATGCAGAAACGGCTGAACTGGCACAGACTTTTAGAACCGAGATTTTAAAATCCAAACAGTCCAAAGCCTCATAAAGGTTGTACAGTACAAAGCCCGACTTTAAATCGGGCTTTTTTATGCGCAGAATTTTCAAGCTGTTACTGGTCAAGTTTTATTATTCAGCGCCTTGCAGCAATTAAAATCACTGCCGCATTTTAAAACTCTAGCTGTCTGTATCCAGATTTTGCTTTGGCTCTAATGTCGTTGCCCTGCTTTTGGCTGCCCAATAGGTGGCCAGAGCTGGCCCTGAAATATTGTGCCATAAGCTAAAGATCGCACTGGGCAAAGCCGTAAGTGGAGAAGCTGCAAAATGGGTCGCAGCCAAAGCCACACCCAGACCCGAATTCTGCATTCCCACCTCAATCGATACCGCACGACAGTCTATTTCCGCCAGCTTAAAGATACGACTGGCCCAATAACCCAGCAAATAACCGAGACCATTATGCAAGGCCACAACTCCCAAGATCAATAATCCGGATTGCAGAATCTGAGCTTTGCTGCCGGCAATAATCGCTGCCACAATCGCGACAATGGCAATCACAGAAATCAGCGGCATCACCTGAATATAGGCATTTACTTTTTGCTTGAGCAGGCCCCGTACAATCAAGCCCAGAAGAATTGGAAATAGCACCACTTGTAGAATCGACACCAGCATGGATAAGGCATTGATCTCGATCCATTGGCTGGCCAAGAGATAAAAAATCGCAGGGGTCAGAATCGGAGCCAATAAGGTTGAGACGGAAGTACAGGCCACAGACAGAGCAGTATTGCCTTTGGCCATATAGGTAATGACATTGGAGGCAGTGCCACCCGGACAGCAACCGACCAGTATCACCCCGATCGCAATTTCCGGCGGCAACTGGAACAATTGACACAAGAGAAAAGCCAGACCCGGCATCACTACAAACTGGGCCACGACCCCAATCCCGACAGCTTTCGGACTTTGTAGCACACTTTTAAAATCGCCTACGGTCATGGTCATGCCCATACCAAACATGATGATGCCCAGCATCCATGGAATATAAGCGCGTAACCAGACAAAGCCCTCGGGCAGCATTAAGGCAATGCCGGAAAACAGCAGCACCCATAAAGCAAAGGTTTTTTGGACAAATTGGCTAAACTGGAGCAAGGCTGACATGGGGTTCATCCAGGGGTACAAAGGCAGAATAATAACAAGATAAAACAGGCATCTCTCAATACCAGAAATCTGAAGATTTAAATGCGCCGAAGATCAAAGAAATATCCGAAGCGCATCATGATAAAATTTTAAACCGGCTGAACGATATCTTTGGTATAGATGCGTTTTACCCCATGCGCCAGCATATCTTGCCAGGCATGTTGCAAGGAACCATTCAGATCAATGCCCTTGCTGGCATCGGCAATGACAAAGGTCTTAAAGCCCAGTTTGCAGGCATCGATGGCGGTCCAAGCCACACAGAAATCAGTAGCAATCCCAACCACAAATACCGTATCAATACCACGTTCACGCAGATAGCCGGCCAAACCGGTTGTGGTTTTCTGATCTGCTTCCATAAAGGCGGAATAACTGTCAATCCGGGAATCAAAACCCTTGCGAATAATCAGTTGCGCTTGCGGTAAATTTAAATCCGGATGCAACTCGGCATCTACTGTCCCCTGCACACAATGCTTTGGCCATAAAACCTGAGTGCCATAATCCAGCTGAATGCTGTCATAAGCCGCTTTAGCGGGGTGATTGTCTGCAAAAGAAATATGGTTTTCTGGATGCCAGTCCTGCGTCAGGATAATATTTTGAAAATACTGCCCCAATAAATTGATATTGGGGATAATCTGGTCAGCATTGGCCACTGCCAGATTACCCCCTGGGGTAAATCCTCTTTGTACATCTACGACCAGCAAAGCGATATTATTTTGCATGTATTTTCATCCATTGAAATCTCGATTTATGTCCAAGCATAGCGCAAATTGTTATCGGATTTTTAGAGCGGCTGCTAAAAACCCTGTGACTGCATATTCTGATTCTGCCTGTTTTTAACCGCACTGCGGATCTGATTCCTTGAATTTTAAACACAAAAAAGCCTGCAAAAGCAGGCTTTTTCAAATCTTGCCTTATTACACTTTGGTACGGTTCACCAGGAATAGCATACACAGTGCAGAGATGATGATACATGGGATTGCGGCTGTAATTACCCCTGCGGCACCAAAACCTGCCACCAGGAGCTGACCTGCGATGACTGGGCCTAGCATGGCACCAATACGACCGACTGCAGAAGCAACACCGACACCGGTACCGCGCACTTCTGTTGGATACACGATACTACCGAAGGCATAAAGTACACCCTGACAGCCAATTACGAAGGCACCTGCCAATGCTGCTGCCATATACATCTGGTTCAGTGAGCTTGCACCATTTAGTGCCAATAGACCTGCAAGAATACCGCCGTACATCAACAGGATCACATACGCTTTTTTCCAGCGATCGGTCAGCATACCCAGGATAATTGTACCAATCGTCGCCGTAACCATGAAGTAGAACTGTGCGGTTGAACCGTCCTTACGGGTAAAGCCAAGTTCCATAAACAATGAGGGTAACCAGCTCAGCATGATGTAAACCACCATCAGCGTGAAGAAGTAGCTGATCCAGATGCACATGGTACGTAACAGGTTGTCCGAATTAAACAGGTCCTTAAATGAACCTTGTGGTGCAACGGCAAGTTCTGCTGCAGTTTTGTTCTGTGTTTTCAGGTATTCCTTCGATTCAGGCAAAAATAGCATCATCAATGGAATTGCAAAAATCGGTAACAAGCCGCCCAGATAGAAAACATTTTTCCAGTTGGCACCAAATTCAGTCGCAGCAATTAAAGATAAAATCGCAGCACCCACAGGCATACCGCAATACATCAAGCCGACTGCACGACCACGATTTTGCGGCGATACCGCTTCAGAAGCGAGTGTGATGAGAATCGGCATCGCACCGCCCAGACCTGCTCCGGCCAGAAAACGTACTGCCAGCAGACTGTTAAAGCTATTGACCCAAACTGTACATAAAGTGAATATGGCAAATGTTGCTGTCGACCAGATCAACACTTTCTTACGGCCGATACGGTCTGCAAATCGACCGCCGATCAGTGCACCGGGTAATAAACCCAGAATCCCTGCACTAAAAAACACACCCAACTGGGAACTATCGAGACCGAAGTGTTCACGCACACCGGCTGCAGCAATACCAGCAGCCTGAATATCCAAGCCTTCAATCACCGCTATCAGAAAACAGATGGCGACCGTGACGATAGCATGCTTATTGTCTGATTTTTCCATTGGATTATCCTTGTTCAATCAGCGTTACAAAAGAAAGACCATCATCTATGAGCCTGAGCGCAGAAATAACTATCAATAAGTTGAACGTTTTACTTGGATATCCCCACAGCAGCTGAAGCAGCTCCATGCAATAGACCTTGAGATAAAGTCGCAAAAGCAATTAATCAAAAAGTTTTAAAATTCACAATTTATGCTTTAAGACTTATACATCAAGTTAAAAAACCAACCGATTAGAAAAATATTATGCAATTCATTGATATTAAAAAAAGATTAATAGATTCAATTTTTCAACCTGTTTACATCAGCTTAGCCTCCAGACAAAGATGTTTTACATATAGATTCATCCAATAAAAATATTAATTCAGCAGCTAAAAACAACGAAATTCACGACTTGGCCGAGATTTTTACTCAAATCGAGCTAATTTTGCAGACAAAATTCAACAATATCTCGCTGAGCCGGGACTTAAGTCGCAGTTTGACCGCGGTATTTCGCCGGATAAATCATCTAATTTATTACTTGATTGTTTTCAAAAGGCTTTGTATAAAGAATTGAGTGGCTTTGACTAAAGCATATTGTTCTTATGCGTTTGATCAGTCATAATTTGCATAAGCAATCTTCAATTCAGCGCAAGTCCATTGAATTTGCTATAAATCAAAATACAAATCCATCCCAATTTATGTTTTCTCATTCCTTTCGGATGGACAAATAGGATAGTTTTTTAAAATGACTCAGCAAGCACAGACCATTCAAGGTTCCATAGTCGCAATCGTCACCCCTATGTTTGAAGATGGCAACGTAGATTGGAAGGGTCTCGAGAAGCTGGTTGAATGGCATATTGCAGAGGGCACCAACAGTATTGTTGCCGTTGGAACGACAGGCGAAGCCTCGACCCTGAGCATGAGTGAACACACCCAGGTGATCAAAGAAATCATTCGTGTGGCCAACAAACGTATTCCTATTATTGCCGGCACAGGCGCAAACTCGACCCGTGAAGCCATCCAACTTACCCGTGAAGCCAAAGAACTCGGCGCCGATGCTGCTCTTCTGGTGACGCCTTATTATAACAAACCGACCCAGGAAGGCTTGTACCAGCATTATAAAGCTGTGGCTGAAGCGGTCGATCTTCCGCAGATTCTGTATAATGTCCCTGGCCGTACCGGTGTCGACATGCTGAATGAAACCGTGATTCGTCTGGCCGATATTCCACAAATCGTCGGGATTAAAGATGCGACGGGTGATGTACCGCGTGGTGCTGAACTCTTGCAAGGTCTGAAAGACAAAGACATGGTGGTCTACTCAGGTGATGATGCAACGGCATATCAGCTGATGGGTCATGGCGCCAAAGGCAATATCTCGGTCACAGCGAATGTGGCTCCGAAAGCCATGAGTGAAGTGTGTGCCGCTGCCATTACAGGTAATGCTACAGACGCTGAACAGTTAAATGCTCAGGTTGCAAATTTACACAATATTTTATTTTGCGAATCAAACCCAATTCCTGTGAAATGGGCACTCCATGACATGGGCTTAATTGGTACTGGCATTCGCCTTCCATTAACACCACTTGCAGAACAATATCGCGCTCCGCTTCATGAAGCACTGGTCGAAGCGGGCGTTATTAAATAAAAGAGCACAAGATTATGCAATTACGTTTAGGACTTAGCCTTACACTTTCAGTATTCAGTTTGGCAGGTTGTAGTTCAATGGCCTTTAATAACGGCACTTTAGACTATAAAGAAACTACAACTCTGGACGCTTTACAATATCCTGAAGGCGCCATGGTACGTCCTGCAACGCCATTGTATCCTGCTCCAACAGTCGATCCGCTTGCAATTGAAAATGCACCGAAGCTTGAAAACCAGCGTGGCAACCGTTTTGCCTTGCCACGCCCTCAGGCCCAGACTGAGAACACCGCTCAAGCTGAGCTGACTGAAAGCAATGCTGTTGGTAAACCACAGTTGGTCACAGACGGAAATCTTAATCCGCTGCTTAAAATTGACGGAAATTCTGCTACAATTTGGCAATATACGCTTGCCACCCTCAGCAGCCTGAATCATAGCATCGTTGCGCAGAATAAAAACCGTTACGAAGTCACGATTCGGGTCGACCAGCAAACCTATGTATTAAGATTATCTTCTGTCGGTTCAAGTAATAACCTCGCTGTGTTCAATGCCGATAACAGTTTTGCCGACCGTGAAAAAGCCGCAGAACTGCTCAACCAGATTTACCAAAATTGGCCAGCCTAGACATTTCTAGGCATTTTTTTTTGTAAAAGGTTCCCTCATGTTAAAACAAACCTTGCTCTATACTGGTAAAGCGAAATCTGTCTACACCACAGACAGTTCAGACCATCTGATTTTAGTCTTTCGAGATGATGCCTCTGCATTCAATGGCGAAAAAATCGAGCAACTAGATCGTAAAGGCAAGGTGAACAACCGTTTTAACGCCTTCATCATGGAAAAGCTGGCAGAAGCGGGTATTGAAACTCACTTTGAAAAGCTGCTGACTCCAAATGAAGTGCTGGTGAAAAAACTGGATATGATCCCGGTTGAATGTGTGATTCGTAACTATGCAGCAGGTTCTTTATGCCGCCGTTTAGGTGTTGAAGAAGGTAAAGAACTGACTCCATCTACATTCGAATTGTTCTTTAAAGACGATGCGCTTGGCGATCCAATGGTCAATGAATCGCAAGCGATTGCTTTAGGTTGGGCGACTGCTGAGCAACTGGAAAAAATGAAAGAATTGACTTACCAAGTCAATGATGTGCTAAAAGCATTGTTTGATGCCGGCAACATGATTCTGGTCGACTTCAAACTTGAATTCGGTGTATTCCATGACCGTATCGTTTTGGGTGATGAATTCTCTCCAGACGGTTGCCGTCTATGGGACAAAGACACCAAGAAAAAACTGGACAAAGATCGTTTCCGTCAAGGTTTAGGCGGTGTGGTTGAAGCCTATGAAGAAGTTGCGGGCCGTTTAGGTATTAACCTCGACAATATCTAATGGCATAGTCCATTGCTTCAAAAAAACCGAGCTCAACAGCTCGGTTTTTTTATCCCTGATTTTTTGTGGCTGGGCCAGATTGACCTTTTAAGCTTTAATCGAAAAAACAAATATTACAGATGAAAATGATCGTTTTTACATTGGAAAGCCTATGGCTTAATATCATCACATACCAGGCAAATCAGTGAGCTGATTGATTTAACTCAAGGTTTGCCGACCAGATTGATCGCCTACCCTCTAGGATGTTCTCTCCCTTGAAAAAACATCCTAATTTATGCCCAATTCGCCTTGAATTGGGCTTTTTTTGCCTGAGTTTAATCTATTTGTGTACTGATATTATTGCTGCTGTTGTTGCCAACGGCGTTGCTGTAAGCGCTCTCCTTCAACTTCACGTTTATTGCGTGCCGACTCATACAGTTTGGTATCTTTCAGTTCTGGCGGCATATAGTCTTGCAGCACAAAATGCTCAGGATAATGATGCGGATACAGATAATCCACCCCGTAGCCCTGTTCTTTCATCAGCTTGGTCGGTGCATTTCTCAAATGCAAAGGCACCGGCAAATTCGAGGTTTTATCTGCAAGCTCCATCGCCTTGTTAATTGCCAGATAGGTGCTGTTACTTTTGGCACTGGTGGCTAAATACACCGCACATTGTCCTAAAATAATCCGGCATTCCGGCATGCCGACGGCCTGCACCGAACGGAAACATTCACCCGCCAGCAATAAGGCATTCGGATTGGAATTACCGATATCTTCAGAAGCTGCAATCAGCATACGGCGGGCAATAAATACCGGATCTTCACCGCCTTTGAGCATGCGTGCCATCCAGTACAGCGCTGCATCGGGATCACTGCCGCGAATTGATTTTATAAAAGCCGAGACCAGATCATAATGCTGTTCACCGGACTTGTCATAACGGGCAATATTTTGCTGTGCCACTTTCACCACCCCTGCATTGGTGATGATATTTTCCATATCCGGTTCAAAAGTACTGGCAATCAGATCAAGTAAATTCAATGCTTTACGGGCATCACCTGCTGCGAACTGCACCAAGGCATCAAATTCTTCAATCAGGATATGTCGTTCCTGCAAAAAACGGTCATTTTGCAAGGCTTGTGTGAGCAGAGTCTGAATCGATTCCGCACTCAACGCATTCAGGCTATACACCTGACAACGTGACAATAAGGCACTATTCACTTCAAAAGACGGGTTTTCGGTAGTGGCACCAATTAAGGTAATTTTCCCTTTTTCGACTGCATTTAACAGTGCATCCTGCTGGGATTTATTAAAGCGGTGAATTTCATCAATAAAGACCACTGGCGTCAGCAGATCACCACCATCGGCAATCACTTCACGCAGCTCTTTCACTCCGGTATTCAGGGCAGACAGACTGATAAAAGGCCGATCTACCGCTTGTGCCAACAGTAAGGCAATGGTGGTTTTTCCAACGCCGGGTGGTCCCCAGAAAATAATCGACGGTAGATGACCCTGATCAATCATCTGGCGTAAGGGCGCCTGTTCCCCCAGCAAATGTTCCTGCCCGATAATCTCTGCAAGGTCACGTGGTCTTAAGCGTTCTGGAAGCGGGATATGACTATCTGACATGTTATTATTGGCTCAAACTAAATTCTGATCTCATTCTAACACCAGCAGTTTTGATTCCAAGATTGCAAATATAAAGCATAAAAAATTAATTTATGTAGAAATCCTCTATTTTTTTAATTCTGAATGAATTAATCTTCATAAAAGCAAGTAATTTGAACATGATTAATTGTGAATTAATTACAGTGTAATTTTCATATTATTTATTTTAATTAAAAGAAACTTATGTCGCCCCCTTGGGTATTTTTGGGTTGTATTGGTGAATGCATGAAGCATGATAAATTTGAACAGGGAGCTGTGAGCCAGTCGGAACCTCTGCTGGCAACATCACTGAGTTCAACCCCTGTTCATCTGTCTGAATTAATTCAGCTTCAAAAACTGATTGATGCCTTACCCCAACCTCTCTGGGTCAGTAGCAAAACACATCTGCACTATTTTAACGCCGCCATGACCGATTATCTTGGTGTGAACCTGAATGAACCGGGCAATATATCGTGGCAGAGTTTCATTCATACCGAGGACTTACAGCTGTTTTCGAAGCTGTGGCATGCGGCACTGGATCAGCATCAGAATTTTGAAACCCAGTGCCGGATTAAACGCAGCGATACCCATTATCGTATGTGTACGCTGGCGGTAAAATTTCATCATGATCCGGAAGATGTGTTGCAGTGGGCGGTTTCACTGACCGATGTACATGATTATTTTGAAATCCAGCAACAACTGTCTCAAATCGTTTCAACCCAGGAAAATATGCTGGATGCCAGCGCAGACTGCATCCATATTATCAGTCCTGAAGGTCAGATTCGGCATAGTAACCAGTCTGACGGTCTGACACCAGAAAGCGAAACAACAGCGCAAGATCAGGACAGTTCTTTGTCCTGGCTGAACCGTTTAGCACCTGAAGCCCGAAAATCTGCGCAACGTGCACTGAAACAGGCAGTCCTAGGCTTAAATAGCCGTTTTTCTAGCAAAACTCAGAGCAAAGACCAGCCAATCCAATATTGGGATCATCTGCTGACCCCGATTCTGGATCAGCACAATATTACCCAAAGCATCCTCTGTGTCTCACGCAATATCAGTCAGCAAAAAATTGCAGAAACCCGCTTAAAAGAAGCCATTAAACGAGATGAACTGACTGGTCTGTATAATCGCAGTACCTTCTATAAAACCTTTAAACAGGTGCTATTAAAAGCGCAACAACAGCAGACCAAGGCGGGTCTACTGCTGATTGATCTGGATTATTTCCGGCACATCAATGACACCTTGGGCCATATTGCTGGCGATCATCTACTCCATGTTCTGGGTCAGCGTTTCCAGGCCTGTTTCGGCCCGAATACCATTGTGGCCCGTTTGGGTGGAGATGAATTTGCTGTTCTGGTGAAAAATCTGGAAAGTGAAGAACAGCTGCTGGCCACGGCGCAACTGGCCTATAGCCAGCTGGATCAACCGATCAATTATATTGGCGACAGTATCAGCAGTGCCATGAGTATTGGCTGTGCTATCTATCCACGTGATGCATTAAATACTTCGAACCTGTTGAAATGTGCCGATATTGCTCTAAATGATCTGAAAAATAGTGGTCGTGGCGGCATCCGCATGTTTAATCAGGACATGTGTGGTTCGCTGGAAAATATGACCAAGCAGCTGACTTTGGCCCGCAAGATTATTCTGGCCGATCAGATCATTCCCTACTATCAACCCAAAGTCCGTCTGTCTGATGGTGTGGTGATTGGTTTTGAAGCACTGTTACGCTGGCAAGATCAGGATCAGCAGGTGCAACTGCCTTCCGAGATTTTTGGTGCCTTTCAGGACTATGAGCTGGCCTCACGTATCAGTGAAACCATGCAACTGAAAGTCTTTGCCGATATGAGTCGCTGGCAGGCCCAAGGACTGGATCTGTTGCCGATTTCAATCAATGCCGCACCGGTTGAATTTTTGCGCGATGACTATGCTGAAAAAATGTTGGCCCGCCTGTCCAATTTTGATATTCCTGCGCATAAGGTGGAACTGGAAATTACCGAACAGAGTCTGTCCGAGCATGGTGCCAATTATGTGATCCGGGCCCTGAACCTGCTGAAACAGGCCGGAATCCAGATCTCACTGGATGATTTCGGCACCGGGCATTCTTCACTAACCCGTTTACAAGACTATCCGGTAGATTGCATCAAAATTGACCGCAACTTCGTCGAGCGTATGAACAGTGACCCGTCCGCCTTGGCGATTGTCAAAGCCATTACCCAGATTGGTTCCAGTATTGCTTTGGATGTTCTGGTCGAAGGCATCGAAAATACCGAACAACTCGATACCCTGATCCATTGTGACTGTCAGATTGGACAAGGCTTTTATTTCTATCGTCCGATGGCCGGTGCTTCGGCTCAGGCCCTACTGCAGCCGGCAAATCAATAGCTACTTATCGCGGCAAATTAACGCACCCAACGCACGATATAGTCTTCGATGTCGTCTTCAGGAATGTCGGCTTCACTCAGGCAGCGCCCTGCTGCCGACTTGCGTGCCTGAATCACACTTTCCCGTGAACCGCTGATCAGATAATGCCAGGATGGCAGGCTTTTGCCCTGCTCGACCCGGCGATAAGCACAGCTTGAAGGCAACCAGTGAATCGTTTCCAATTTTTCTGGCGTGAGCTGAATACAGTCTGGCACATAGTGCAAACGCTCTGGATAATTGGAGCAACGCGCAGTCGTACAATCCAGCAGTTTGCAGGCCACTTTGGTATAAGCGACTTCCTGGGTATCTTCATCTTCCAGTTTAATCAGGCAACAGAGTCCGCAACCATCACACAAGGCTTCCCACTCGGCTTGCGTGAGTTCGGCAAGGCCATAGTTTTTCCAAAATTCGGGACGTAAAGTATCGGTCATGATCAGGTCGGCGCACTCAAAAATCAGCTGATTATAGCAGCCCAAACCGCGCAGACCTACCGCTCAAATTCTTATTACCATCACGTAAACTATTGTTAAATCATAGACAGTTCGTCAACAAAACACTAACAGTCGCTGGAATCGTTTATTTCTATACTAAATTTGAAAATAAAAACACATGGAGAATATATATGTTTCGCTGGGCTATTATTTTTGCTGTTATTGCATTAATTGCGAGTCTACTTGGTTTCGGTGGAGTAGCAGGCTTATCTAAGGATTTTGCAATTATCTTGTTAGTAATTGCGGTGATTCTTGCGATCGTTGGATTTCTTTCCCGCGGTAAGGTCTAGATTCAGTTTAGATTGAGTCGAAGCAAGTATGATCCTTCGAAAAAAACAAGAGCCTTCTGGCTCTTGTTTTTTTATAGCTTTATTAAGCGAATATCAAGTTCAATATTCACTTAAGGTTTTAAATGACGCGGTCTAAAACCTGCCGCCAGCAAGGCCGCCAGATAGGCCACCACACCAATGACACACAAGATGAGTACTTCTGCGACACGCATCCATTGCGACACATCGGCATTGTACCAACTTAAGGCATAAGCCAAAGCTGCGATCATCACCACATTGGCAAACATGAATTGCAGGAAGATTTTTTTCCAGTGCGGGCCAAAGCGGAAAATATGACGCTTATGCAGATAGTAATAAAGCAGGCCGGCATTCACCATGGCTGAACCGGTCGATGCCAGTGCCAGTGCCATATGTTCTGCTTCCCAGTCAATCAACTTGAAGATACCGATAAAAATCACGTTCAGGATTGCATTGGCAGCCACAGCCATCAGACCGACACGCACCGGTGTTTTGGTATCCTGCTGTGCATAGAAACCCGGGGCAAAGACTTTAATCAACATAAAGGCAATCACACCACCGCTCATACATTGCAACGCCAGAGCCGTCATTTGAGTATCTTCAAAGCTGAACTGACCACGTTCAAACAGGGCCTGAATGATCGGGGTCGACAGCATAAACAAGGCAATACTGGCCGGTAAACCTGCCATTACAATCACTTTAGCGGCCCAGTCCATCATGCCGCGGAATTTTTCCGGATTCTGCTCGGTATGTCGTGCCGATAAAGATGGCAAAATGACAGTACCAATCGCCACACCAATCAGGCCAAGCGGCAACTCGGTCATACGCTCGGCACTATACAGCCAGGACACCGAACCATCCTGCATGAAAGATGCCCAGATGGTATTCAGCAGCAGGTTAATTTGCGTGACGGATACACCAAATAAAGCCGGCAGCATCAATTTCATGATGCGATCCACGCCTTCATGCTTGAAGTCAATTTTAGGTGGGATCAGCAGGTTTTTACGCCACAGTTCAGGAATCTGAATCGCCAGCTGTAAAATACCGGCAATGATCACTGCCCAGCCCAGTGCCATAATCGGCTCTGCCATATGCTGAGTCAGCCAGAGCGCGCCAGCAATCATGGCGACATTGAGCAAGACCGGTGCAAAGGCCGGTGTACTAAAAGAACCATAACTGTTCAGAATACTGCTGGCAAAAGCCGTCAGTGACATGAACAGTAAATAAGGAATGGTCAGGCGGAACATGTCAGTCGCCAAGGCAAATTTTTCAGGATCGCTATGGAAACCGGGCGCATAGATATACATGATCAACGGCGCAGCAATCACTGCGAACATGGTCAGCAGACTCATTACCGTTGCCAGACAGCCAAATACCCGGCTAATCAGAATCTGCACTTCGGCATGGGTACGACTGGTTTTGTATTCGGTCAAAACCGGAATAAAGGCCTGTGAAAATGCCCCTTCGGCAAATAATCGCCTGAAAAAGTTTGGAATACGAAATGCGACCACGAAGGTATCGAAGTCCTTACCCGCACCAAAGACATTCAGTAAAACAATATCTCGAACCAATCCCAGTACACGTGACAACATGGTCATCGCACTGACAATGACGGTCGAACGCCAAAGCGCCATCCTATTCACCTAATGTATAAATTTGTGGCTATTGTAATGAAACCTCTGTCAGAAGTTCATTGCTTAATTTCATCCCTCAAGCGAGGTTGAGGTATTTTTATAATGCTGTAACTGGCGACGAAAATCAGCCCAGTTAAAATACGGTCCCGGATCGGTCTTACGGCCTGGGGCAATATCCGAATGTCCGGCAATATGCTGCTGAATTTTAGGATAATAATCTTGCAAACAGGCAGTGACTTTGATCAAGGCAGCATACTGTACCGGTTCAAAAGGCAAGTCGTCACTACCTTCCAGCTCGATGCCAATCGAATAATCATTACATTCTTTTTTACCCAAATAGGTGGAACGTCCGGCATGCCAGGCACGGTCATTAAAATTGATGAATTGCAGTACCTCACCAGAACGTAAAATCAGTAGATGGGTCGAAACCTGCATCCCTTCAATGCTTTGAAAATAGGGATGGACTGACCAATCCAGTTGATTCTGAAAAAACTGTTCAATATAACCGCCGCCAAACTGTGAGGGTGGCAGACTGATGTTATGCACCACAATGAGCTGAATCTCGGTATTGTCCGGACGCTGGTTAAAATTGGGAGAGGGAATGTGACGTGCGCCCATCAGTTGTCCATTCTTAACCTGAAACTCGGCTGCCTGTTGCATAAAACCATTCTCTCCAAAAATAAAATCTGCACAATCAGGGTTGCAGCCGGCTTCATGCTAAAACTTTCAGGCACAAATCTCAATTCATCCCGGCAGACTGTAGGAAAAATCGCTCATTTTTTATGTAACAGTGCTAAGATAAGGCGCAATTTTCACGGCTTAAAAGATACGGAAATACTCATGCGCATATCTCAAGCGTTGCTAGACCAGTCGATTCAGATCAATATCCAACAGGCACTTTCAGAGGATATTGGTGACGGCGATATTACTGCCCTGCTGACCCCTGAAGATGAACAGGCCACTGCCACGATCATCAGCCGTGAAGATATGGTACTGGCCGGGCAACCTTGGGTGAATGCCTTGATTCAGGCTTATGATCCAAGTGTTGAAGTGATCTGGCTAAAAAATGAGGGTGATCGGGTTCAAGCCAATGAAACTTTCCTGAAACTGGCCGGTTCTGCACGCAGTTTATTGACTGTGGAACGTCCTGCGCTGAATTTTGTCCAGACACTGTCTGCAGTTGCGACGAAAACAGCGCATTATGTCAAACAATTGGATGGCTTAAATACCAAGCTACTGGATACCCGTAAAACCCTTCCTGGCCTGCGTATTGCACAAAAATATGCCGTTGCCATTGGTGGTGGGCAGAATCATCGTCTGGGTTTATTCGATGCCTTTTTGATTAAAGAAAATCATATTATGGCCGCTGGCGGAATTGTTCAGGCGATTGCCAAGGCACACCAGATTGCGCCGGGCAAACCGGTCGAAGTGGAAGTCGAAACCTGGGATGAACTGAATCAGGCCTTAGAGGCCAATGCGGATATCGTGATGCTGGATAATTTCAGCCAGCAGCAAATGATTGAGGCAGTACAGCATGTGGCCGGCCGCTGCAAACTGGAAGCATCTGGCAATATCACGATCGAAAATTTACGTGAAGTTGCCAGTAGCGGTGTCGATTATATTTCGATGGGTGTCTTGACCAAAGATGTCAAAGCTGTGGATTTATCGATGCGATTTAATGCTGAAGCCTAAATTCGATAGATGACCATTGAGGGTGCGAAGCACCCTTTTTTGATTTTTAGAAATTTTTTTGCATATATTTTGCTCAATTTTCTATTTTAGACCTTAATCATCATCGTCGTCCCGATTACCTCGGCGATCTCGATCATCATCTTCGCCATCACGGTCATTATCACCACGATTGTCCTCATCGCGGTCCTGATTGAGTACCGAACGCTCATCATCCTCCCGCTGGTTACCCCAGTCACAGGCGCTTAGTCCAAACATTCCCAGCAAAGACATTGCACAAAGCCACTGTTTCATCTCGCATTCCTCATGGTGATATCGTTTGAATATCGGGGCAAAATAGATCTGGATCTAGCCGATTCATGTCGGAATTTTGTCAGGAAGTTTTGTGCTGCATTTTCAATGGGCTGTATTCTGAAATTTCCGGCATAAAAAAACGCATCCGGAGATGCGTTTTATATTTGGCAGTAATGAATTACCAGCCCAAAGCTTGTTGCTGCTTTTTCACCAGCTCCTGAATGCCTTTCTCGGCCATTTCCAGCATGGCATCCGATTGGGCACGGGTAAATGGTTTGTCTTCCGCAGTGCCCTGAATTTCAATAAATTCACCGGCCTGTGTCATCACCACGTTCAAATCGGTTTGACAGTTCGAATCTTCTTCATAGCAAAGATCCAGTAATACTTCATCTTTGAAAATACCAACAGAAACCGCAGCTACCAGACCTTTTAATGGATCATGTTTGATTTTCTTTCTTTCCAGCAAAACATTCATGGCATCGACCAGCGCCACCGCAGCACCGGTAATCGCTGCAGTACGGGTACCGCCATCAGCCTGAATCACATCACAGTCAATGGTAATGGTATTTTCACCCAGCTTTTTCAGGTCAACCATTGAGCGCAAGCTACGACCGATCAGACGCTGGATTTCCTGGGTACGGCCACTCTGTTTGCCACGTGCCGCTTCGCGGTCGCTACGGGTATGGGTTGAACGTGGCAACATGCCATATTCAGCCGTCACCCAGCCCTGGCCCTGACCTTTCAGGAAACGTGGAACAGAACTCTCTACACTGGCAGTGCACAGTACTTTGGTATGACCAAACTCAACCAATACCGAGCCTTCCGCATAACGTGTATAGTTACGGGTAATTTTCACTTCACGTAATTGATCTAATGCTCGTTGGTCGATACGCATGATAAGTCCTGTATAGGCTAAAAATAATTGCGGCTCAGTATAACAGAAGCCTTTGCCAAGATTGGTCAGCCGGATGATTGATTTACAAAATCGATGCATCAGAGTACGGTTAAATATCGAAATTCTGCCGACCTGTGGCGCTATGATTTGCCTTAATTTTTGCTAGACTAAATCTCCCCTTGAGGAAACTCTATTTATGTCCTTACGTGAAGATCGCAAGCAGCAAAGCCATCAGGCGCTACTGGATGCCACACTGGCCTTGAGCAGTCAGGGTCGCGCTTTTAGCACCATCAGTCTGCGTGAAGTCGCGCATGCCGTTGGATTGGTGCCCACGGCATTTTATCGGCATTTTCAGGATATGGAGCAGTTGGGACTAGAGCTGCTGGATCAGGTCGCGATTCATCTCAAGGGAGTGCTGAATCAACTGGGACAGGCCTATCTGTATCAGCCCAACACCCGGACTAAAACCGGAATTGAGCTATTTTTTCAGGCAGTCGAATATCACCCTGAACCCTGGATTTTTTTTGTTGCAGAACGCTGGGGGGGCTCGGCAATGTTACGTGCAGGAATAGAACGGGAAATTCGTTTTTTGACTGAAGATGTCATGCATGAACTGGAAAAAATGCAAGCCGCCCAACATATCCAGTCTTCGCAAGATTTGCAGGCACTGGCACAGATGCTGATTGATCTGTCGCTGAACTGGGCCATGGGCTGGATTCATCTGCAACATCAGGCTGATCCAGAGCTACGCCGCACCCTATCCAATGTCTTTAAAACCCAAAGCGTGCTACAGATGCAGCTTTTATTGCGAGGGATTTTGCACTGGCATCGAATTCCGACAAAAACAGCAGATCCGTCAATCAATACAGAAACAAGTACTCCCCCCATCTGAATAAAAAAACCTGCATTATTGATGCAGGTTTTTTACGGATACTCGGTTATTTCTTATTTGGCTTTACGCTCTTTTTCAATCAGGTAATTCACCACCTGAATTACTTTGGCATCATTGCCCTGCACAATATATTTACCATTGACAGTCACCGCCGGTACGCCGCTTAACTGATATTGAGCAGCCAGATTTTTGGCCTGCGCAATTTTTGACGAAATCGGGAATGATTTATAAGTCGTGTTAAATTTTGCTTCAGAAATACCATAACGGGTATAGAACTTGGCCAGTTGTGCCTGTTCTAAAATTGGACGCTGCTTGTCATGAATATCATGGAATAACTGCAAATGGGCTTTTTGGCGCACACCCAAAGCTTCAGACACATAATAAGCACGTGCCGCTTGTTCCCAGAGTGGATTCATCGCAGCAGGTGTACGTACAAAACGAACATCTTTAGGTAATTTTTTCAACCAGCCCTGCATATGTGGTTCCAGCATGAAACAGTGACCACAGCCATACCAGAAGAATTCACGTACTTCAATTTTGCCCGGTTTTTCGACTTTGACTGGTTGTGCGACCACCTGATAGTCCTGACCTGCCACAAAATTGGCCATAGCACTGCCGGAAAAGGCCAAAACAGATGCGGCAACAGCGCCTAAAAGGAATTTTTTCATTGGGATTATCGTCCTCTAAATCATTATGCTTAGTGTATGGGTTCACTATAAATCAATTATGCCGATTTCGTTTTCATTCTGTGAACTTTTTTGCTGCTTTTATCGCTTTTTCTGCCAGAAACGCTACACTAAACCATCGGACTGATTTTCAAGGTTTTAAGTCAGTCACTCTGGCCATTCGGCCCCTATGTATTTTTAGATAATCACGACTGATTGAGGTGACACCGATGTCGCAATTGAATGTTGATCCACAAGAAATTGCCAAGTTTGAAGCATTTGCAGCTATATGGTGGGATCAGCATTCCGAGTTCCGCCCCTTGCACATGATTAATCCACTACGTTTAAACTGGATTGATGAACATGCCGGTGGCCTGAGCGGCAAGAAAATCCTGGATGTCGGCTGTGGTGGCGGCATTCTGGCCGAAAGTATGGCGCGCCGTGGTGCCGATGTACTTGGCATTGATATGGGTGCTGCCCCGCTGAATGTGGCGCGGATTCATGCCAAACAGGAAGGTGTCAGCAATATCGAATACCGTCAGGTGCCGGTCGAGCAACTGGCAGAGGAGCAGGCTGGCCAATACGACATTGTGACCTGCATGGAAATGCTAGAGCATGTGCCAGATCCGGCATCGATTATTCAGGCCTGTCACAAGCTGGTCAAGCCAGGTGGCCATGTGTTCTTCTCGACCATTAACCGTAATCCGAAATCGTATTTATTTGCCATTATTGGTGCAGAATATGTGCTGCGGATGCTGGCCAAAGGCACCCATGATTACAGCAAATTTATCAAGCCGTCCGAGCTGGCGCACGATATTCGCAATGCCGGCTTAAAACTCAAAGACATGACCGGTCTGCACTACAATCCGCTCACCAAACGCTACTGGCTGGCACCAAATGTCGATGTCAACTATATGGTCTATACAGTCAAAGAAAGCCAGAACGAGACCAGCGCATGAAAGCCGTTTTATTTGACCTCGATGGCACCCTGATTGATACCGCGGCCGATTTTATCCGGATTATCCAGCAGATGTGCCGTGAAGAAGGCCGCGCGCTGGTCGAACCCGAACTGATCCGGACTCAGGTCTCCGAAGGCGCACGCGCCATGGTGAAACTGGTCTATCCGGAAATGCAGCTGGAAGATCCGGTATTTCTGCAACATCGTCAGCGCTTTCTGGACAGGTACGGCGCAGATATTGCAGTCGATACCGATCTGTTTGACGGCATGTATCCTTTACTGGAACAACTGGAAGCACAGGATATTCCCTGGGGTATCGTCACCAATAAACCACGCTGGCTCAGTGAGGCTTTACTGAAAGCACTGAATTTAAGTGAACGCTGTGCCGTGCTGGTCTGTCCGGAAGATGTCACCCGAACCAAGCCTGATCCTGAACCGATGTATCTGGCTGCCAAGCAACTGAATCTTGCGGCTGAAGACTGTATTTATATCGGCGATCATCCGCGCGATATTGATGCGGGGCGTCATGCCAAGATGCCGACCATTCTGGCAGCTTATGGTTATTTACCACTGCAATACAAAGATGACTTAACAGCCTGGCAAGCCGACTATATAGTGGATACTGTTGCAGAATTACAACAGCTGATTCAGACCTTACTACGCAAACAGCAGACTGCAGTATCTTGAACGCTTAAAACTGAACAATAACAAATAAGGAGGTAGATAATGAAATATTCAGCCTATCAACCTCGCCCCGATCTGCTCAAGGATCGTATTATCCTGATCACAGGTGCGGGCGATGGCATTGGACGTGCGGCAGCAATCAGTTATGCCTTGCATGGTGCAACCGTGGTGCTGCATGGACGTACCCTGAATAAACTGGAAGTCATCTATGATGAAATTGAAAGTTTAGGTGCACCGCAACCTGCCATCTTGCCGCTACAGCTCTCCAGTGCTTCGGAACAGGATTATGAGCTTCTGCTCGACACCCTGGACCGTCAGTTTGGCCGTCTGGATGGGATCTTGCACAATGCCGGCATCCTTGGTGAGCGTACAGAACTGGCGCATTATTCGCCTGAGGTCTGGGATGATGTCATGGCAGTCAATCTGCGGGCGCCTTTTGTCATGACCCAGGCGCTATTACCGCTCTTATCCAAATCTGAACATGCTTCGGTGGTATTTGCCAGCTCGGGTGTAGGCCGCGAAGCCCGGGAACGCTGGGGTGCATATTCGGTATCTAAAATCGCGATTGAAGCCGTAAACCAGTTATTTGCCAAGGAACAGGTACATCCGAATATCCGCTATAACTGCATCAATCCCGGGGCAACACGGACTGCCATGCGTGCCAGGGCCTATCCCAATGAAGATCCCAAGACCCTGCCAACACCAGATTCGATTATGCCGGCCTATCTGTATCTGATGGGCGATGACAGCCTGCATATGAATGGTCAGAGTATCGATGCACAAGATTAAAATCATCTTGATTTAATATCAGCAAGCGCCGCCTGCTGTTGCTGTCCCACAATTGCATTGAGTTGATTTTGGATACGCGAGTGTGACAGGAATGTCACACCTTAGCCATCACGACAAGGATGTTGGGTATGGCGAACAAAAGACTTTTGCCTACTTTGGGGCTGTCAAAAGTAGGATTTCGCCGACACAAGCCATTTAAATATTTGAAGAAAAGATGATGAGACAGCAATGCAGTAATCGCTGCCTTTTTATTTCCGTTTGAGCTTCGCACAGTGAATAAATCTTCCGCAGCCTGATACAGCCAGCCTTGAGTTCCCCTCAAATTACAGCATACTAAGCTCCAACAAATTTCACTCGAGTGCACCATGACTGAATTAAACAACATGACCGTAAGCAACCTGGAAGATGGCATGGTTTCACTGTTGATCGATCAACAGCCGATTTCAGAAAAATATGACACCAAGTTTGAAGCCAGTATTGTGGATGACATCAAGGCACTCGAAAATGGTCAGAAACTGAAATTATTCGATCAGTTTGTTTTTTCACATAGTGATCTGAATTTTGAACATGCGTATTATTATGTGACCGGAATTGAAAAATTAGACGATCGCTATCGTCTGGCCAAGCATTTTGTTTATCGCATTAAAATTGAAGGTCAACCCGAAATTGAGCATGTGATCAGCAATCAGGGGAAAGCCATGACTGCCGAAGATGTCCGTAGCTTTATTCAGGCACATGTACAAAAATCACTTAACGATTATACCGATCTGAATTACGCGTATTAAAAGCCACGCAATTTATATCTACGAGGGCACTTCTTAAAAAGTGCCTTTTTTAGCCTGTGTTTTATCAGCCTGACAATCAATCGATTTTTTATATCAAATTTATAAAATTATTCGGTTTTTCAAATAGATTGTTCTGAGCTATGCTTTTCTGATCCCGTATAACTTAAATCAGGAACACAGCATGGCTGACCAAAAACGTAAAATTGACACCATTCGCCGCATCGAACATTTGCAGTTATCCGAGGCTCTCATTGTGGCACTCGATGATGCAGTTCAAGCTGAATCGGTGGCTGCAGCGATTCAGTCCTTGCAAGGTTTGACCGAGCAATGGAATTAATATCCAGAAAGTTTTTAGAATTTTCTGTGTTTTAAGCCGATCATATATCGTTTCGGTGTGACTTCAATGCTGTTTTTTTGAGCTAAATCATCGATTTTAGCTTGCATGTTTGCCCTCACTTTGATGAGATAAGAACCAGGCTCAGCCTGTCGGGTCATCGGACAAATGCGCAGCCTAAGCTCATGTAAAATCATGACATAATCATAATATCTCTGCATTTGTTATAAAACTGGTGCCTGTTCTTCACAGTTTCTCTGTAATCTTTCCGTATATTAGACACAGTAGAACATGAACAATTTAATGAGGGTTCAACATGAAAAAGGTTTTGGTGGCATTAGCGATCTCCTG
Source organism: Acinetobacter sp. YH12200 (assembly GCF_013418175.1). Lineage (NCBI taxonomy): Bacteria > Pseudomonadati > Pseudomonadota > Gammaproteobacteria > Moraxellales > Moraxellaceae > Acinetobacter > Acinetobacter sp. YH12200. The sequence continues at coordinate 16,530 of NZ_VPCO01000011.1, read as the reverse complement.
CAGTACATTCATGCTGAGTCATGTTGCAATAGCCTCCCCTCATTTCAATGCTGAATCACAAATGGATAGCCGTCATGGGCATGGCAAGAAAGGCCGTGAATTCCGTGAAAATGATCAAGGGCAACATGATAAACGCCGTATGCGTGAAGAACGCGGGGTCAAACGCCTGCAACAGCTCAGATGGCAGCCTGGCTATGTCATGCCGCAGCATTATCGTGGCAATGGCTATAAAGTCGAATATAAAGAGCATAACCTGCCTCGACCAGATCGCAAACAGCAGTGGTATAAAATTAACAATGACTACATTCTGGTCAATTCTGAAAATAACAGCATTATCCGGATTGTGGGGGATTAATTCACCATCCTGTTCAAGCTCCGATCCTCGTATCGACTCAACCATGTTTGGGTCTTTTTTTATTTTCAGCAATTGAAAATTTTTGAACTAAAACTCCTGCTGATTTTCACACTTTTGGTTCAAGTGATTTATCTTCTAAATTTCTTCATGAACTTAACAATTTAACTAAATAGCCCTCACGCTTTCTATGTACTTATTCGCTAATTTAATCTCATCGAAATCAGATCTACATTTTAGGTGAGAGCCATGAAAAAAGTCCTAACTACAATTGCGTTATCCCTAAGTGCTTTGTTGGCTACTTCTGCAATGGCAGCACCACAGCATGACCCGCGTTATAACCATAATCCGCATAAACCGGCACCGCACTGGAATGCCAAAGACAGTAAAAAATGGAATGATGACCGTCGCTGGAATGATGACCGCCGCCATAACAACCGTATGGTTAATCCAAGCCGTGACTGGCGCGTAGGACAAAGCTTACCGCGTCAATACGATAACAAGCGTTTTGAAGTGAGTGATCGCGAAGCTCGCCGTTTACCGAATACCGGCCGTTTCCAGCAATGGTACAAAGTCAACAATGACTACGTTCTGGTCAATGAACGTAGCAATAGAATTGTACGAATCATCAATTAATTTTTCTCCATTGCTGCTCGTCTTGCAGACACCTGAAGTCCCCTTCAGGTGTTTTTTTATTTCTGCACTTCCACTTGCGTTTTTTTTCATTAGAATCAAAGCTGGATCTTCAATCATTGAAATAGGCACAGGCATGACTTCAGCAGAAACCTCACACAGCACAACATTGCAATATGTGCACTGGTTTCGCCATTCTGCGCCTTATATCAATGCGCACCGCAACAAAACCTTTGTGATCATGTTTGATGGTGAAGCGGTCTTAAATGACAATTTTCAACATATCATTCACGATATCGCCTTATTGCACTCTTTGGGCATTCGGCTGATTCTGGTACATGGTGCGCGTCCGCAAATTAACCAGAATCTGGCGCAGAGCCAGATCAGTACGCCCTTTCATCAGCAGCGCCGGGTAACCACCCGTGAATCCTTAAGCTGTGTGATGAATGCGGTCGGTTCGATTCGTCTGCAAATTGAAGCCCTGCTGTCTATGGGACTGGCCAACTCACCGATGTATGGTGCCCGTATTGATACGGTTTCAGGAAATTTTGTGACGGCCAAACCTTATGGCATTCGTGATGGCATAGATTTTCAGCTCACTGGTGAAGTCCGCGCGGTCGATACCGATGCGATTCAGCGACATCTGGACAGCCATAATATTGTGGTGCTTGGCCCGACTGGTTATTCCACCACCGGCGAAGTTTTTAATCTATTGGCTGAAGAAGTTGCGACCAAAACTGCGATTCGACTGAAGGCAGATAAGCTGATTTTTCTGGGCAAGCAGCATGGTTTAATGGACAGTAACGGCCAGCTCAAACGCGAAGTCACCCCGCAACAGCTGGATGACTATATTCCGGCAGAACAAGATGGGCTTGAAAGAGGCTTGCAACTTAAGGCAGCACAAGAGGCCTCCATGAACGGCGTACATCGGGTGCACCTGATTTCCTATGCCTATGATGGTGCGCTACTTGAAGAGCTGTTTACCCGTGATGGTTCTGGCACCTTGGTCACTGACGCACATTATGAAGAAGTGCGAATGGCAGATATTCAGGATGTCGGTGGCCTGATCGGCTTGCTGCGTCCGTTAGAAGAAGAAGGGATTCTGGTCTATCGTTCCCGTGAACGTCTGGAAAATGAAATTAACCAGTTTGCCGTGATTGAACGGGATGGCATGATTCTGGCCTGTGCAGCCCTTTACCCGATTCCGACCACGGGCGATGAATTACGTTCTGCAGAAATTGCCTGTGTCGCAGTGCATCCAAGTTATCGCCAGTCCAATCGCGGTAGCCAGATCTTGCATTATCTTGAAGAAAAAGCCAAAAGCATGCAGATTCAGCAGCTGTTTATTTTAACCACGCGTACCGCGCACTGGTTTCTGGAACAGGGCTTTGAACCAGCTTCAGTCGATGACCTGCCGGATGCGCGTCAGGCATTTTATAATTATCAACGTAATTCAATCGTTTGTAAAAAGTCACTTTAAGGTGGCTTTTTCTTTGAGTGCCTTAGCTTAATTTCAGATAAAGATATCTGACAATTCCAATTTAAATTTTAAAATGCCATTGCTGCTTTTTAGCTAAATATATCAGCAGATTGAATTTATAAAAATAAATATATATTTCATAAGCTTGATTAATTTTATTGGCAGATCTTCATTGTCATATAAATCACTTTTTCGCATAAGTTTTGCGTTTTTTTATTTATCTTTTTTCTTCATTAGAAATTCCTGAATAGTTATTTTTTTAGAAAAACAAAAACGATTAGCGTGTGTCTAGGTTTTATTCGCTAGTTTTCACTTTCGGGAGTTTTGCTTCATGCGCCAATCTAATGTTCAGTTTTTAGCAAAAACTGCAGTACTCGGTACTGCAATGGCTGGCGTCATGATGCTTTCTGGCTGTTCAAAACAGGAAGATACCACCACCCTAAACATTGGTTTCCAAAAATACGGCGTACTGCCAATTTTAAAAGAACGCGGCACGCTAGAAGCCTCATTAAAAAAACAAGGCGTAAATGTGAAATGGGTGGAGTTTCCGGCTGGCCCACAGTTACTTGAAGGCCTGAATGTCGGCAGCGTGTCTTTTGGTGAAGCAGGTGAAGCACCCCCCATTTTTGCCCAGGCAGCGAACTCAAATCTGGTCTATGTCGCAAACCAGCCACCAGCGCCTAAAGCCGAAGCCCTAATTGTACCGAAAGACTCCCCGATTCAATCGATTCAGGATCTGAAAGGCAAACGTGTAGTCTTGAACAAAGGTTCCAACGTGCATTATTTACTGTTGAAAGTTCTTGAAGCCAACAATCTGAAACTCAGCGATATTGAAGTGATTTACCTGCCACCCTCTGATGCACGTGCAGCTTTTGAACGTGGTGCAGTGGACGCTTGGGTGATTTGGGATCCATTCTTTGCCGCTGCTGAACATCAAATTGGCGCGCGTGTGATTGCCACGGGTGAGAACATCGTGAGCAATCACCAATTTTATCTGGCAGATCGCAAGTTTGCAGAAAGCCATCCTCAGGTGGTACAGGCAGTCGTCAATGAACTGAATCTGACCACGGACTGGGTTGCAAAAAACCAGGATGCAGCAGCCAAACTTCTGCAACAACCGACCGGTCTGGCCGTTGATGTCTTAAAAACCTCGATTTCCCGTATGGGCTTTGGCGTTAAACCTCTCACGACTGACGTGATTCAAAAACAGCAACAGGTGGCAGATGCGTTTTATGCGCAGCAGCTGATTCCACAAAAGCTGAATATTGATGCAGCGATTATTAAATAACAACAGAATAATTCGGGAATACAGATGAATCATTTAAAAACGGTTTCCTACCTCAGTTTAGCCTTATGCAGCTTGGCTCTGACTGCTTGCCGGAAACACGAGCCACAGCGAAGCACTGCTGCAGAACATACAGCACGGCAACAGGTTCAAAGCATTGCGATGAGTTTTCAGAAATCAGCCTTGAATCTGCTGGTAGCACGCAATGACAAGCTGACCTGTTCCAGCGGGTTCAATTAATTCCTAATCACATTAGCGTCCAGCAACAGATTTGGTCGCCGACTACTCCACATTAATTTCTGAGCAATTTAATTTTAAGGATATAGAGCATGAAAATTTTCTGGTTTATCCCAACACATGGTGACAGTCGATACTTGGGCACCAGCAAAGGTGCACGCCAAGTCGATCATGCCTATATGAAGCAGATTGCAGTTGCGGTCGATAACTTAGGTTATGAAGGTGTCCTGATTCCCACAGGCCGTTCATGTGAAGATCCTTGGTTAACAGCAGCAAGTTTGATTGATGCAACGAAAAAACTAAAATTCCTGGTGGCACTTCGTCCCGGGGTGACCACACCTGCGCTGGCGGCACGTATGGCTGCAACCTTTGACCGTTTATCCAATGGCCGGGTGCTGCTAAATCTGGTTACTGGTGGTGATGAGCAGGAGCTAAAAGGTGATGGCGTCTATGAAGATCACAAAACCCGCTATAAAACTGCCACTGAATACACCACCATCTGGCGTGAAATTCTGAAGCGTTCACATACTGGTGAAAGCTTCACTTTCCACGGCGAACGCTTAAGTGTCGATGATGCCAAACTCCTCTATCCACCTGTACAACAGCCACATCCGCCGCTCTGGTTCGGTGGTTCTTCAGATGATGCGGTTGAGCTGGCCACCGATCAGGTGGACACTTACCTGACCTGGGGTGAACCACCAGCAGCAGTCAAAGAAAAAATTGAAAATGTCCGTGCCAAGGCAGCCGCTAAGGGTCGTGAACTGAGCTACGGTATCCGCCTGCATGTGATTGTGCGTGAAACCAATGAACAGGCTTGGGCAGCAGCAGAAGAACTGATTCAATATGTCGATGATGCCACCATTGCAGCGGCCCAAGCCAAGTTCAAATCTATGGATTCGGTCGGTCAGCGTCGTATGGCTGAACTGCACAATGGTGACCGTAGCAAGCTGGAAGTATCGCCAAACCTCTGGGCCGGTGTAGGACTGGTGCGTGGTGGCGCAGGTACGGCACTGGTTGGTGACCCGGAAACTGTCGCAGCACGTATTCAGGAATATGCGGATTTAGGAATTGATACTTTCATTTTTTCTGGTTACCCGCATCTGGAAGAATCCATCCGTTTTGCCGAACTGGTGTTCCCATTCCTTCCACTGGAAACCCAGAAAAAATTGGCTCAACCGAACTTGACGGGTCCATTCGGTGAAATCGTAGCGAATAACTACACACCGGATGAGAACAAGCAGGCTGAGAAAATTCAGGAGTCTGCTTAATGTCGAAAGTCGTTTCCGTTGAAACCCTCTCAAAAAAGCAGGTTTCACGTGGAACAATTCTGGGGCGGCATTTGCTGCCCTGGCTGGTTCCAGTTATATTGATTGCCATTTGGCAAATTGCTTCCAGCACAGGTCTACTGGAAAGCCGGATTTTGCCTGCACCCACTGCAGTAATTTTGGCCTTCTGGAATTTATTGCTCAGCGGCGAACTCCAGACTCATGTACAAGTCAGCGCAGGACGTGCCATCAGCGGCTTATTGGTCGGTGGTGGTTTAGGTCTGTTATTGGGTCTGTTAAATGGTTCATCCAAAATCGCCTCTACCCTGCTCGATACCACTTTGCAGATGATCCGCAACATTCCGGCGCTCGCGCTGATTCCATTGGTGATTCTCTGGTTCGGCATTGATGAATCCGCCAAACTGTTTTTAGTCGCGATCGGGGTATTTTTCCCGATTTATATCAATACCTATCACGGAATTCGCTCAGTCGATCCCCAATTGATCGAGATGGGTAAAAGCTACGGCCTCACGCGTTGGCAGCTGTATAAAGAGATTATTCTCCCAGGAGCAATGCCTTCCATTTTAGTCGGGCTACGCTTTTCTCTAGGGCTGGTCTGGGTGCTTTTGATTGTTGCCGAAACGATTTCTGCCCAGTCCGGTATTGGCTATATGACCATGAATGCACGCGAATTCCTGCAAACGGATATCGTCCTGGTCGGTATTTTACTCTATGCCCTGCTCGGTAAACTGGCCGATGTGCTGGCAGTCGCCTTAGAACGATTCCTGCTGCGCTGGCATGCCGGCTATCAAAAATAAATTGAAATGAGGAGCATGTAATGACTGATCTGAGTTTAGGGCGTCATGTCAATGACCCGATTGCACCACCCGAGCAACCTGCGAAAGATATCAATCCGAATGCAGCCCTTGGTGCCGAAATCATTATTGAACAATTGCACAAATTTTATGGTTCAGTCAAAGTTCTGGAAGATCTGGATCTGCATATTCAACCGGGCGAATTTCTGGCGATTGTCGGTCGTAGTGGTTGTGGTAAAAGTACCCTTTTGCGCCTGATTGCTGATCTGGAAAAACAGAGTTATGGCGAAATCAAGTTTAAATCCGCACGGCATATCCGTGAAGGAATTACTGCAGATGATATTCGGGTGATGTTTCAAGACCCGCGCCTGCTGCCATGGCGTAGCATCGAACAGAATGTACAATTAGGCCTCGGCAAAGAGCAACATGCCAAAGCTTTACACATGCTGGAAAAAGTGGGCTTAAAAGAGAAAGCCGGGCTGTGGCCATCACAGTTGTCTGGTGGTCAACGTCAACGGACGGCCCTGGCACGTGCATTATCGCATCAGCCCCGTATTCTGCTGCTGGATGAACCACTCGGCGCCCTGGATGCCCTGACACGTCTGGAGATGCAAAACCTGATCGAACGCTTATGGACCGAGCAAGGCTTTACCGCGATTCTGGTGACTCATGATGTCAGTGAGGCAGTGCAATTGGCAGACCGGATTATCCTGCTGGATAAGGGCCATATTGCCAAAGAGTTTCGGGTTGACTTGCCCCGTCCACGGCAAAAAAGTCTGAAATTTGCAGAACTGGAACAGCAAGTCTTGCAGGCGGTTTTGGCCACCTAAATATCCGATGAAGCCCAGAATAGGCGAGTTTTGGGTTTCATCTTCAAGCCAAGTCCTGAGCTGAATTTAAAACTGCAGGCTAATCTGGGTCATAAAAGCATTCATTTTTTGACTCTATTTCAAAATAAAAATATTTCAATAATTTAAGTATTTTCATAAACTTGCATTTTTTGCTCTGGCTTGATGCATTTAAGCCATTTTAAATATTGATCTAGAGAATAAATCATCATTATTCAAAAAATTAGCCATGGACTGTGTGCACAAATCTGATGATTTGCCGTACAATTGAGGATTCCCATTTTTTCATTGTTTTTTATATTTGCTAATGGAACAAAAAAAGAGTACTCAAAAACGCAACCAGCTGCTGAATGCTGCACTAGATGTATTTTCCCTGTACGGTTTTAATGGGGCAAGTCTAGATGAAATTGCACAGATTGCAGAAATGCATAAGTCGAATATTTTCTATTATTATGAAAATAAAGAAGCCCTCTATGTAGAGGTATTGACCACCGTTCTACAAAAATGGCTGGCACCTTTACAAACCCTTGAGGCCGAACTTGAGCCTGAAGAAGCGATTACCAACTATTTAATGCAAAAAATTGAAGTATCGCGTACCCAGCCTAAAGCATCTCGTTTGTTTGCTTTAGAGGTGATCCAAGGCGCACCGCATATACTGGAAATTTTAAAAGGCCCGCTAAAGAAACTGGTGAAGCGTAAAGCCAAAGTCATTTCTAACTGGCAGGAACAGGGCAAGATTTCAGCAGATATCGATCCTGAATTGCTGATTCTGAATATTTGGGCCCTTACCCAGAACTATGCAGATTTTTCGACCCAGATGGAAATGGTGACAGGGAAAACCTTGCGTAACCGCAGTATGCAGCAACGCATTATCCAGCATACGGTCAATATGATGTTATACGGCGTGATTCCACGTACGGATAAATAAGCAAGCGCTTCTGATTGGCATACGACCATAGCTGCTATGGTCGCCGAGCAAACTTACCCTTCTCTCTTATTTTACCATTCGATATAAATCTAATAACTTTTTCGCACCCAGTAACAGGTTTTCCTCCCAGTCCAGATGCGCAGTCTCATTGGCCCCATCCGTAATATACTTGACTGAAATCAGGCGAACACCGAGCTTCTTACACACTTTTGCCAGGGCATAACCTTCCATATCGACCAGATGACATGGCACTTTCGCACTACCGGTTTCAAAACTGTCGCCTGTCCCGCAAATTCCTTTGGGTAAATGTTCAAAGAAAGCCTCCAGTTCAATCGCGGCAGGATAATCCTGATCCATGGGTGTTACGCCGACTTCAAAACCGAGTGGTGAAACATCCATATCACGCTGTACAAACTGACTGACTTCAATCAGGTCATGAGCATTAAAATGCGAGCTGCCGGCTGTACCCAAATTCAGCAAGGTTTTGCAGCCCGTTTTTTGAATCACCTCGAAGGCTTTAAAGGCTGCGTTCACTTTACCAATTCCGCTGTAATGCACATTTATGCCTTGAGCTTCAAACAAGCCTTTTGATTCATTGGGTAGCGCCATGATGAGTGCCAGATTGGACATTTGAAATACCTGATACAAAGAAAAATACAAAGAAAAGCGCTGACATTAGAAAGCAAAATTCGCTGAATGAAAAGCAGGAATGCGCTGATCGGATCCATTTAAAGCGTCGAAAAACAATCTGATTTGATATTCAGGAAAATGAATTTTCAAGAAAAATATTGCATAAAAACACAACAACAAGACGAAACGGCGAGATTATGGCAATATATAGCCTCTCGATATTTCCAAGCACTTGATTTGCCCATGCAGCTGCTCCGTCTAAATGCTTTAGCATCTCATTCTGAACTACCCAAAACGGCCGTGACGATCGGCAATTTTGACGGCGTGCATTTAGGTCATCAGGCGATGATCCGTCAGCTGCAACAGGTGGCTGAAGCACAGGGCTTAAAATCTGTTGTAATGATGTTTGAGCCGCAACCGCTTGAATATTTTAAGGGTTATGAAGCCCCACCGCGGATTTCATCCTTACGTGAAAAAGTCGAATATCTGACTGAACTCGGTGTGGACTATATTGCGGTGGCGAAATTCGATCATACATTTCGCAGCCTGACTGCAGAAGCCTTTGCCGATATTTTAAAAGACAAACTCAATGCACAGCATCTGGTACTCGGTGATGACTTTCACTTCGGTAAAAACCGTCAGGGCAATAGCGAATTCCTGCGCAATTATGGTTTCCAAGTCACCAATTTAAGCACCATTGCTTTAGAGGGTGAACGGGTCAGTTCAACCCGGATTCGTCAAACTTTACAAGCAGGCGATTTAGCCCTTGCTGCCAAATTACTCGGCCGGCCTTATAGTATTACCGGACGGGTGCAATACGGCGATCAGATTGGCCGAACCATTGATTTCCCAACCATTAATGTACGACTAAACCGGCATAAGCCCTGTCTGAATGGCATTTATGGGGTTGAAGTCATCTGTGAAACTGAATCCCTCAGGGATAAAGTAAAACATGATCATGCTACTAAAACAGGCATTGCGGGTTATGACCCCACTGCCCTGTTTGGTGCGGGTCATGTGGGAACACGCCCAGCCATCAAACAAGCCCATCCAGAATGGCGATTAGAAGTACATTTTCCAGATGTTTCTGCTAATCTGTATGGCCTGTTAATGCGGGTGACGTTCTTAAACTATTTACATGGCGAAAAGGACTATCCTTCGCTTGAAGCGCTAAAAGCCGGAATTGATGATGATGTCGAGAAACTGCTGGAGTTTCGTCGAAATCATCCTACATTTCCCTTTTAATATCCCATATTTTTATTGTAAAACGTGTCAGTAACATAACTGATTAGATTGGAAGACGACTTGCATGAGCGATAAGCAAACTCCTGAAAATGCAGTGGACTATAAAGCCACGCTAAACCTCCCAGGTACTGAATTTGCGATGAAAGCAAATTTGGCAGTACGTGAAGCGAAATGGTTAGAAGAGTGGTATGCCGACAACATTTATCAGCAGATTCGTGCGTCGCGTATTGGCAAGAAAAAATATGTACTTCATGACGGCCCTCCCTATGCAAATGGTCAAATCCATTTGGGTCATGCAGTCAATAAAGTATTAAAAGACATCATCATCAAAAGCCGCGTGATGGATGGTTTTGATGCACCTTATGTACCGGGCTGGGACTGTCATGGTCTGCCAATCGAACTCAAAGTTGAAGAAAAAGTCGGTAAAGTCGGCGTCAAGGTAGATGCCTCTACCTTCCGTAAAGCCTGCCGTGAATATGCCTACACCCAAGTTGAACTGCAAAAGAAAGACTTCGTGCGTATGGGTGTATTCGGTGATTGGAACAACCCTTACCTGACCATGAACTTCAAACAGGAAGCGGACATCGTACGTTCATTGGGTGCGATTGCCAAAGCCGGTCATATCGAGCCGGGTCTGAAACCGGTGAACTGGTGTCTGGACTGTGGTTCATCTTTGGCTGAAGCTGAAGTTGAATATGAAGATAAAAAATCAGATGCCATTGATGTCGGTTTTACGGTGGTTGATTTAGCGGATTTATCTGCACGTTTGGGTGTAACTGTTAGTGATTCAACAGACATCGTCATCTGGACCACCACGCCTTGGACACTACCTGCCAACCAGGCCGTTGCCGTACATGCCGAAATTGAGTATCAACTGGTTAAAGCACGTGGTGACGAAAAAGCAGCACAAAACTTTATCCTGGCCAAAGATCTGGTGGAATCTGCAACTGAGCGTTATGGTTTTACTTCATTCGAAGTAATTGCAGGCTTTAGCGGTAGCAAACTTGAACACCTTGTTCTGCAACATCCTTTAATTAGCGATCGTCAGGTACCGGTCATTTTGGGCGAGCACGTGATTGCCACCAGTGGTACCGGTGCAGTACATACGGCTCCGGGTCATGGTGTGGACGACTATAAAGTGGGCTTATTGTACAACTTGAAGGTTGACAATCCAGTCGGCGGAAATGGGGTATATTTACCGACTTCGCCACTGTTTGCGGGTGAGCACATTTATAAAGCCAATCCACAAATTATTGCGGCGCTGGGTGAAGCCAATAAGCTGTGGGCACATAAGCCAATCAAGCATAGCTACCCACATTGCTGGCGTCATAAAACCCCGATTATCTTCCGTGCCACACCACAATGGTTCATCAGCATGGATGCCAAAGGCTTACGTCAAGGCGCTTTGAACGCGATTGAAAATGACATTAGCTTCGTGCCGGATTGGGGTAAAAACCGTATTCAGGCGATGATTGAAGGCCGTCCGGACTGGTGTATCTCGCGTCAACGTACCTGGGGTGTGCCAATCCCATTCTTCGTGCACAAAGACACCAATGAACTGCATCCACGTACCCCTGAACTGATTGAAGAAGTTGCTAAACTGATTGAGCAGGAAGGCATTGATGGCTGGTACAACCGTGATGCATCTGAGTTTATCGGTGCCGATGCTGAGCAATATAATGCAGTTCGTGACACCTTAGACGTGTGGTTCGACTCAGGTACAACACACTATGCGGTACTGCGTGAACGTGAAGAATTGACTGATCCTGCTGATTTATATCTGGAAGGTTCAGACCAACACCGTGGCTGGTTCCAATCTTCATTATTGACCTCGATTGCAATCAATGAACGTGCGCCATATAAAGGCTTGCTCACACACGGTTTCGTGGTGGATGAGAAAGGCCGTAAGATGTCGAAGTCGATTGGTAATGTAATCACACCGCAAGACATCATTAAAGATATGGGGGCAGACGGCTTGCGTTTCTGGATCGCCTCTGCGGATTACCGTTATGAAATGACCGCGGGTAAAGAAATCTTCAGCCGTGCATCCGATGGTTATCGTCGTATCCGTAACACGCTTCGTTTCTTGCTTGCTAACCTGAATGGCTTCAAACCATCAACAGATGCGCTTCCTGTAGATCAATTGATCGCGCTGGATCAATACATTCTGCAACGTGCATCTGAAGTGCAAGAAACCATTAAGAAAGCATACGAAGATATGAACTTCCATATCGTAACGACTGCTCTGACTAATTTCTGTATCAATGACTTGGGTGGTTTCTACTTAGACATCATCAAAGACCGTCAATACACCACGAAAGCGGATTCGCAAGCACGTCATTCTGCACAAACTGCGTTGTATCACTTGGTACAAGCATTCGTGCGTTGGATGTCACCAATCCTGAGCTTCACTGCACAAGAAGCTTGGCCGTTAATTCCTGAGCAATCAGAGAAATACGTATTCACGGCTGAATGGTATGATATTCCTGTGGCTTCAACTGCAAATGTAGTATCTGAAGCTGAATGGCAAACGCTCATTGCCGTGAAATCTGCAGTAAACAAATTCATTGAAACTGCACGTACAGCAAAAACTGTCGGTTCTAACTTGTCTGCCAAAGTTGAACTTTGGGCAAATGCTGAATTAAAAGCAGTGCTAGATAAGTTAAGTGATGAGCTTCGTTTCGTACTGATCACATCACAAGTGATCGTCAATGAGTTTGATGCAGCACAAGGTGAAGCATCTGATCTTGAAGGCTTAAATGTGAAAGTTTCAGCGGCTGATGGCGAAAAATGTGTACGCTGCTGGCACGTGCTTCCGGATGTAAATACACATAGCTCACATCCAGGACTCTGTGGCCGTTGTATTATTAACCTTCCTACAGGCCAAGGCGAAGAGAGAAAATATGCCTAATACCCAGACTAAAAAGGGCTTATTCCAGTTCTATCCACATAATTTATGGTGGATTGGGCTGGCCATTGTGGCGATCATTCTGGATCAATGGACCAAATGGATTGCAGTGACGAATCTGAACTATGCAGATCCTATCCCTGTGCTGCCCTTTTTAAATTGGACACTATTGCATAACTATGGCGCTGCCTTTAGTTTTCTGTCCGATGCGGGTGGTTGGCAACGTTATTTCTTTACTTCACTGGCAGGGATTGTGTCTGTGATCTTTGTTTTTTGGCTAATGCGTATGCCAAAAAACATGAAGGTTTTACCGCTAGCAATTGCCCTGATTTTGGGTGGTGCAATCGGTAATTTAATCGACCGGGTCAGTCTCGGCTATGTGGTCGATTTTATTCATGTGTATTACCAGAACAGCCACTTCCCTGCTTTCAATATCGCAGACAGTGCCATCACGCTTGGCACTATTCTGATGCTAATTGATACCTTTTTCTTAGAAAAATATCGAATTCAACGGGCGCAAGCACAACATGACTGATTTTATTCATCCTAATGAAGAAACCCGGGTTGCAGACGGCTCTAAGGTCGAGCTGCATTTTTCTGTCGCGATCGAAAATGGCGTAGAAATTGACAATACCCGTAGCCGTGAAGCCCCGGTCAGCCTCACGATTGGCGATGGTAATTTATTACCGGGCTTTGAAAAAGCCCTGTTTGGCCTGCGTGCCGGTGACCGCCGTACCGTGAGCCTGCCTCCTGAAGATGCTTTTGGTCCGTGGAATCCGGAAAATATCCAGAAATTTGACACGGTAAAGTTCGGAGAACGTCCGATCGAAGGCCACATGATCGAGTTTGAAGATAAAGCCAAAGCGACCTTGTATGGTGTGGTTCGTTCAGTCAATGATGACATTACCGAAGTGGACTTTAACCATCCATTGGCAGGCAAGAATATTACTTTTGAAGTAGAAATCTTTAAAGTCACCCCTGCCGGTCAGCAAGGCATTAAACTGATGTAAAGCATCCGCTAATTGCCTGATTTTAAAAAAGCTCCTTCGGGAGCTTTTTTATATTCCGGATACAAATCATGTCTAGTCACCTCTCTGAAATCTGATTAATTTAATTTGATGATAAGACCTGAACAAAGGATAAAACATGAAAATTTATATTGTGGTGGGCAGTATACGTGAGGGGCGTACCGCGCTTAAAGTGGCCCACTGGGTTCTGCAGGAAATTAAAAGCTATGCTTTTAGTACACTCGAAATTGAAATTGTTGATTTAAAAGAGTGGGATCTGCCACTTTTTAGCGGTGCTCATCCGCCATTAACCGGGATTTATGATCAGCCCAAACAGCAAGACTGGGCAGACAAGATTGCGCTGGGCGATGCCTTTATTTTTATTACCCCTGAATATAATCATGGCTACAGCCCTGCCCTGAAAAATGCCCTGGATTATTTGGGCAAAGAATGGCAAGGCAAACCGGCAGCTTATATTGGCTATGGTGCAACCAACGGTTCACGTTCGATTGACCAGATTCGTCAAGTGGGGACTCAACTTGGATTAGTAGATACCAATGCCGTGATTGAAATTCGGGACATTTTTGCACGTAACCAAGATTATTCTTTCCAGGGTAATGAATTTGATAATAAAAATTTAAAAACTGTGGTGGATAGACTGATTCAATATGTCAGTGCTTGAGACTTTAGCCGACAGCATCGTAGGTTTTCGCCTACAGCGACCGCTGCATTTAGCGGCTATGTACTACGCTTAGTTAGGACTATAGTCACTACATAGACAGACAGGACGTCTGCAAAGCGATACGACAACAATAACAAGCGCAAATCAACAGGACGTTGACAGATTAGACAGGAGTCAGATCTGAGAAGCAAATCCAGAAAAGCCTCAACAGGATGTTGAGGCTTTTTTGTTTTAAAGCTTAGATCCTGCTCAAACTAAAATATTCAGGTTGGGTTTAATGATTGATTTAATAAAAACGATGGACTGCTGCTTTGGTTAAATAGTCATTCTTTCACTGCTATTTTTGAAATTCACCTGTCAGCTTTGACCTACAATCGATGCAGTTAAATGCCCTATTGGGCTACACTACTTCGGGCTATATTCGAGTCATACCAAGACAGGCAGTCTTATCAGAAAAATAAAAATATTCACCAAGCAGGATGCTGATCGGTATAACAGACATTATACCTTTGCCAGAATATGAAAAGGCCTTCACAGGATGTCGAGGCCTTGTTCTTTCATATCAGGATCATCTTAAAAAAAATTTATTCAGATCGTCAGCAGATCATGAGCATTCTGCCTCGCTCGATATTTCATGTTCAAATGCAGCTTTTCAAACAAAGGATTAAGGTGCGGTCATTTTTAATAACTTGGCTTGTGGGCCATCCTGAATTATCCAAAGCGTACCATCACTGGCCTGAATCGCGCCACGAATCCGCTCCTTCATATCCACACG
The DNA here is from genome assembly GCF_013418175.1 of Acinetobacter sp. YH12200. Taxonomy (NCBI): domain Bacteria; kingdom Pseudomonadati; phylum Pseudomonadota; class Gammaproteobacteria; order Moraxellales; family Moraxellaceae; genus Acinetobacter; species Acinetobacter sp. YH12200. Next base: position 1,440 of record NZ_VPCO01000011.1, on the reverse strand, counting down.
CTGGACTTCTTTGACCGGATTCTGTGTCGTATCCACAATCACAAGCGCCTTGGAAGACAAACCAGTCGTGATCGCTTTATTTTTCCATTGTGGAAATACATTTCCTGTATAAAACAACAGATCTGAAGGAGAAATGACCGGCGTCCAATCCAGTGCTGGCGCTTCAAATTCCGGGCGGGTAGCATGGTCGGGAATGGGCTTGCCATCATAATGATCACCATTTGACACCACTGGATAGCCATAATTTTTAGCTTTGATGATCTTATTCAGCTCATCCCCACCCTTCGGGCCCATTTCAATCACCCAGAACTGCCCCTGTGGATCAAAAGCCATGCCTAAAGGATTGCGGTGTCCAAGACTCCAGATCTGCTGGGCAATTTTACCCTGATTCATAAAAGGATTATCAGCAGGAATTGAACCGTCATCATTTAAACGAATAATTTTACCGGCATTGGACTGCATATCCTGTGCTGGAGTAAATTGCTGCCGTTCCCCTGAACCGATCCAGAGCTTACCATACGGTCCAAATACAATCCGGTGTGCATAATGTCCCTGCCCTGAAAATTTAGGGACTTGAGTCCAGATCCGTTCAATTTGAGTCAATTGAGGGGCAGTCTGGTTTAAATCCAGTTTGCCACGGATCACCACTGCGCCATAGCCACCCTGACCTTGTTCAGCATAGCTGAGATAGACCCACTGATTGTTTGCAAAATCCGGATGTAAAGCGACTTCACCCAAGCCTCCTTGGCCACCATAGGCAACTTGAGGAATACCTTTAACTTCGACTTTCTGCTTGGTACGTGGATCAAAAAGTTGTAATTTTCCTTTACGTTCGGTAATCAGTAAACGGCCATCTTTGAGTGATACAATTGCCCACGGCTCATTAAATTGTGCCACCTGTGCGATCTTATATTTTTGTAAATTTGAGGCTATAGCTTCAGATTTAGAAGATGAGGCGGAAGCCTCTTGAATACTGCCAGAGGCGGAAGCCTCTTGAATACTGCCAGAAGGTGAGTTATCGGCATGACAAGCAGTCAATGCCAAAGCACAAAAACTGAGTAAAATTTTTATTTTAAATTGCGCTACCATCATTTTCTCCACGCTTCTTTCTTCTCTAAATTAATATTACAATATAGAAGTCTTCACAGAAATTCAGCATAGAAAAGTAAACAGATATATTTGAGCAACAGCAGAGACTCGTTTTATAGTATTTAAATGACTTTGATTTTACTTTTGGATCTAGAATTTAAATACCTGCCCCAATTTCATCTACTTATAATATTATCCCACACACAAAAAAACACCCCCTGCTCATGCAGGGGGTGTTTCGAATAATGAGCTGGCGATGACTTACTCTCACATGGGTAACCCCACACTACCATCAGCGCAAAGAGGTTTCACTTCTGAGTTCGGGAAGGGATCAGGTGGTTCACTCTTGCT